>CAZAEH010000006.1:8228-58067 GCA_964484255.1 uncultured Planctomycetia bacterium | reverse complement strand
AAATATATTGACAAATCCTTTATTTATTATAATTTCATCATATTTCTCGTATGAATGCGGCGATTGGGAAGGATAGGCAAAAGCTAACGGCTTAGTAAATAAATTCGTATATATATCTTCTATTTGGATCTCTTTATCAAAATTCTTATCCAATATCGCATCTTCTTTAATAATATAATGTGAACGGGTGTGAAAACCTATGGCTACCCCATTAGATTTTAAGGTCAAAATATCATTTTCATTAAAAAAATATTCCGTATTGTTTTCTCTAAATTCAGAATAAACATCCATAATGAAATTTTTATTTTTAAAAGGTTCCGTTAGAATAAATATCATAAAAGGGATATTTTTATTAGATAAAAATTTCAATAATTTATCTTCTATTCCCTTTCTGCCATCATCAAAAGTCAATAAAATTTTCTTGTTATTATCTTCCAACAAAAAATCGTTATAAGAAACGAATTTATAACCCTGTTTTTCCATCAACGAGATGAATTCATCCAATTCTTTAAATGTAGGAGATCTAAAAATATGTTTTTCAAGATAATTATTATCGCCGATAATATGTGAAAATAAACATACTTTTCGGGGTAACAATTTAAGCGCTAGCCATAAAGGTATAAGATTTAGTAATAAGCTGACAACCTTTATTTTAATTAACTTGATTAAATTTATAATGTTACCCCCGTGTGTATATTTAGTCTAAATTTAAACGTATATACTGCTTTATAAGCTGTATTTATTATTAATTGACTTGGATGAACTAAACCTTCTGTTGATATAATTTTCTATCTCCTCTGAAGAAATCCTGTAGCCCCCGCGGCGACCCTCTTTGTATGCGCTAATCTTTTTTTTTCTTATCAGCGAACGCAAGTACTCTTCACTTACTCGCAGAACTTCTGCCGCTTCTTTTGTTAACAACAGTCTTCTCATTTCTCCTCCTAAAAACATCTCTATACTATTTAATGTATTTTATTGCAATATATTGGTTATTAAAAAACGGACCTTTCGGCCCGCTTAGGCTGATAGCTACTTTGTTCTTCCGTAATAATAGCTGTAATAATGGTAACCGCCGTGCGAAATATCAATCCTGTTGAATATAACCCCTATTATACGTGCGCGGGCATCATTGAGGAGTTTATTGACGTGGGGAAGCACCCTCCTGCTCGTCTTACCGCTCTGCAGGACAAGTATGACGCCATCAACAGCGCGGGAAAGGATCGAAGCATCCGTCACTACCGCCATGGGCGGAGTGTCAAAAAATATGACGTCATACTCCTTCTTAGCCGTTTCAATGAACTCTTTCATCTTATGGCTTGAAAGCAGTTCCGACGGGTTAGGCGGATACGGCCCGCCGGTAACAAGTGAAAGATTTTCTATATTTGTCTTGTAAGGCAACTCCTTGAAAGCGGCCTGTTCCGATAAATAATTGCTCAAACCCTTCTCGTTGGGTTTTTTGAATAATTCATGCAAGCGCGGCTTGCGCATATCAGCGTCTACAAGCAATACCTTTTTGTTGCTTTGCGCCATAGTAATTGCAAGGTTGCATATGGTAGTGGTCTTCCCTTCCTGTGAACCCGGGCTCGTTACGGCAATACCCTTTAAATGATGCTCTTCTGTTGAGGAAAAAAGGATGCTTGTCCTTATCGAGCGGTAAGCTTCCGATATGGGGTCTTTCGGCTGGATATGCGTGAATATCCCCTTCTGCTCATCCGGCGTATTGGTCTTTCCGTCTATCTCCGGGATACTGCCGAGATACGGCCATTCTGCCGATAAGCTCATAATATCCTCTATTCCCTTCACGGTATCATCCAGGTATTCAAGGAAAAACGCTAATCCTAGACCTCCGAGCAAACCGAATATTATCGACAAAAGTATATTAAAACGTTTTTTGGGCTTAATTGGGGTCTTCGGGACTTCGGCGCGGTCTTGTATGGAAACGTTGTTGGCGCTCAAGCTCGAAATATCAATCCCGGGATCTACGGAAATATCTCCGCTGTCCGACCCGCTTTGTTCCGTCTTCAGCCGGCGCTCCATCTGTTCTATCTCCTGCTTAAGACGTATCATCTGCGGGTGCTTGTCCTTATACACTTTACTGTACTCGGAAAATTTTGTCTGCAATTTCAGGTGTTCGTTCTTGAGTAGGTTTATTACCTCGCTTTTGCTTATGTAGAAAAGATTGCGCATCACGTAGGTTTCGGCAAGACGGTTGGCAAGTGCGGCCGCGAGTTCAGGGTTGCTATCGTCGACGTTCAGTTTCAGCAAACGGGTATCGCGTATGGGTTCGACGCTTATGTTCTTCTGGAAATCCTTTATAGGGTCCTTTGATTTCCAATATTTTTTTGCTTTCCCCAGATTAAATTCGTTGAATACCTGCCGCGCTATGCTACGGCTCTGGAGTATCTCGCTCTGGCTTTGGAAATATTCCTTATATGCGTAGTAATCAACAGCACCCATTGAAACGTTCCCAGAAGTAGTAAGAACCTTTGGATTTTCAACATCTATAAGGAGGGTTGCTGTAGCGCGGTAGACAGGCTTCATTATAAAGCTTCCTATCGTTACCGCCAGGAAAGTGGTTGTGAAAAAAACCGCTATCACTTTCTTCCTGTTTATGATCACCCGGAGGTAATCATTGATATTTATGCCCGTCTGCTGATATTCCATGATGATAACCTGTCTTTAAAAGAAGCTCTCGGGGACAAAGATCACGTCGTTGGGCCTAAGGGGAAGGTCTTTATCCTTCTCCCCTTTCACGGTTATGTCCTTTACCCTGATCATTATCGTCTGTTCTTTGCCGTTCTCGTCTATACGTAATATCCTGGTGCCGTTTACATCGGCGATCTTTGAGAAACCGCCGGCCATCGCTATTGCCTGTAAAACAGTGGTATCCTTCTCATGGGACATATCATATTTTCCGGGATTATTGACGCAACCGATCACAGAGACCTGCTTGGGGGCATATTCGTCTATATATACCAGCACCTGCGGGTTCACAAGGTAATCTTTTGCCAACAGCTCGGTGATCTTCTTTACAACCTCATCTGTTGTCATCCCGGCCACATGCACTTCCCCGAGTAACGGGAATGTTATATTGCCATCGGCGGTTATGCGGGCCTTTGTAGCAAGGTCGGGTTGCTCGTGGACGGTTATACTCAGCACGTCCTCCGGTTGGAGGTGATATTCCTTCGAGGCAGCATAGGATAACGAACATGAAGACACTAAAAAAATCGCAATAGAAACAAAAAGAGTAGCTGTTATCGTGTTTTTCATACTGTTTATTCTTGGTCTTTCGTGGGATATCTGTTTAGAATTGCACTGCTGTGCTGAACGAAAAGAGATTATCTACATAATCAAAACCTGCAAACCTCGAGTCCCTCTTCATAAATTGGTATGAAATAGCAGCTGTAAGCCACTGCCTTATATCGTAGCGCAATCCGCATGCCCCCATGTAGATATCATCCCGCCTGTGCGCGGTGACCCCGTCCTCTGTGGTCTCTTTCGGATATTGGTTGGTCTGGAATGAACCGGCGAAATGCAATGATAACTTATCGTTATGCTGGTAGACGTAGCCGAGCCCGACATGGTTCAACACATAGTAGTTCATGTCGTCGTAAACTGATTCCTCTACCGAACGCTCGCCGGTAAGGGTCACGGTATTCTTTGCGCCGAATTTCTTTGCGATATCGCCGCGCAGGACCACTCCGGAAAAATCCCTGTATCCTTCCTTGTCGTAGTCCTGGAACCTGTAGCCCGCCTTAAGCGTCACCACAGTCTCCTTGAAGAGTTCTCCCTTGGCGCCGGCTAAGGCCTGTATGAAATAAGAATCCGGGCGATAATCTTTCTTGTAGTCTATGAGGCCGCCGTCAACCTCGGCAAGCAAAGAGGTCTTCGGGAAGGTCTTGTGGGTGAATTCTTCCCTGAATACGTGCTCGTCCCTGCTCTCCGCGTCTTTGTAGGTGACGTCCTCGCCGCGTATGGTAAGCAGGTCGTCGGAAGTGTAATCTTCTATGATATAGTCATAACCCGAATCGAGCCCGAACCTTTCAAACTGGGTGGTTATGAAATCTGCGCTCAGGATATTCTTCCTGCGGGCAATGCGCCTCGTGTCTTCTGTCCCGGACCTGTCCGAGAACTTTTTGAACTTATTGCCTACGATTATATCGAAATTTGTGAACTTTACATCGGCCTTGCCTATTGCGGTGTGGTTATTGCTGTCCTGGTTCGAGTATTCTGCGAAACGGTTCATGTCAAAAACATACCCGGCAAGCAGATTTATGTTGCCGGCTTTCATCTCGGCTTCGCCGCCTACGTCGATGGTACTTACCCAGTCGCCCTGCCTGTTATCCTTGGTAAGGAAGACATTGCTGTCATATTGCTCCTGGAACCTCGCCATGGGGCGGAAGGTTACCTTGTTGCCGACCTTCAGGCCCTTGCTCTGGTCGACAAGCGCAAAACCGTCACCCAACGCGACATTATCGATAAGCGCGATCCTGTCGTGCAGGCTGACGCTGTCACCAAGTGTCATGTCGCTGAGCATCATTGCTGAAGTGGCGCCGGATGACAAAACAAGGAGAGCAAACGTTGAAAATAAAAAAGTTAGGACTTTTTTACACATTGGAAGCAGTTTACCAGACGTTTCTAATTAAAGCAAGTGAAAAAATTTGCTATTTTATAGGATAATGTTTCTGCGGCGGTTTGTCAAGCGGTAAAATAAGAACGCGGCGAACAGGCAAAGCGTCCCCCCAAGCAAAAGCGCATCCGGGGCGCCTATTTTATTGGCCGCAATACCCGCCAAAAGGCTTCCTATCGGCGCCACGCCAAGGAAAGCTATGGTGTAAAAGGCCATTACGCGGCCGCGCTTGTCGTCCTGGACGACTGTCTGAATAATGGTATTGCTTGAGGCCGTAGTCAGCAGGAACCCGAAACCAGTTACTACCAAAAGGGCTATTGACACCCACAGGACCCGTGACAGCGAAAACAATATTATCGCCGACGAGAATAGCGTCGCGGCAGCGGGTACGAACCTCTCGAGGGTCGGCGGGCTCTTGCGTGAGGCAAGATAGAGCGTAGCGGAAAGTGCCCCTACGCCAACCGCCGCCATCATAAAGCCGAGCATCTTCGAGTCGCCGTGGTGGACATCCGCCGCGAATATAGGCATAAGGACCACGTACGACATCCCGAGCATGCTTATTATGCTTAACAGGAACAATATCATGCGGATGGGCCGCGAGCCGAAAGCATAGATAAGGCCGTCCTTAAGTTCGTCGAAAACATGTTTGCCGGAGGGTTTAAGCTGTTTGGGTGCCAGTTTCATCAAAAGCAGGCAGACGAGTACCGCTACGAAGCTTATGGCATTGATAAGGAAACACATCCCCTCCCCGAGCACGGCAACGATTATACCCGCAAGTGTGGGGCCTATAAAACGCGCCGTGTTGAAGATGGCGGAGTTGAGCGCTATGGCATTGCCGAGTAGGTCTTTCCTTGATTCTACCATATCTATAAGGAACGCCTGGCGCGCAGGGATCTCTACGGCATTCACGCTTCCGAGAAAAAATCCGAGGAATATTATCTGCCAGACATGTATCCTTCCCCAAAGTGTAAGCCCGGCAAGTATGAACGCCTGTATCATGGCCAACGTCTGCGTAACAACCACGATCCGGTGGCGGTTATACCTGTCGGCAAAAACCCCCGCAAACGGGCTGAATATGAAGATGGGGATATGCGATGCAAACCCTACAAAACCCAGCAGCAGCGCGGACCCTGTCAGGCGATAGACCAGCCAGCTCATTGCAACCGACTGCATCCACGTGCCGATAAGGGATATGCTCTGGCCCGTGAAGAACAGCCGGAAGTTGGGATATTTCAATGCCCTGAAAGTATTCTCAAGCGGAAAGGAACGCGCCCTGTTATTCATACCGGAGCGCTTCAATGGGATTAAGCTGGGACGCCTGGTGCGCAGGCCAGCTTCCGAATAATACGCCTATCGCGAGCGAGAAACCCGTTGCGAGGGCAACGGAGAACGCGGAGAGTTTCACCGCCCATCCCGCGACCGCGGCGATAAGCGAAGATATGCCCGCGCCGAGGACAACACCCGCTATGCCGCCGATGAATGCTATGAGGGCGGCTTCTATAAGGAACTGGACCATTATGTCAACGTTGCGCGCGCCTATGGCCTTGCGCAGGCCGATCTCGCGCGTGCGTTCCGTGACCGAGACAAGCATGATATTCATGATGCCGATGCCGCCGACGAGCAGCGATATGGCGGCTATCGAACCGAGGAGCAGCGACATCGTCTTTGTAGTCGAGGTCAGCATGTTCTTGAACTCGGACATGTCCCTTATCTGGAAAGAGTCCTGCTGGTCTTTGGTGATAAGCCGGTGCTGCTTGATTATCAGCTTACTGATATCCTCCTGCGCCTGTTCGATCTGGCCGGCATCCTTGACCTCGACCGATATGGTATCTATATAATCCTTGCCGAATACGCGGTACATAGCGGTGGTCACCGGGATGACTATAGTGTCGTCCTGGTCGCGCCAACCGGCCGCGCCTTTCTCCGGCAATATACCGATGACCTTGAAGTTAAGAAGATTTATTTTTATATTCTTGCCGATGGGATTCTCGTCCCCGAAGAGCTCGCGAACGACCGTCCTGCCGATCACCGCCACTTTCTCCCTGGACCTCATCTCCTTCTCGTCGAAATATCTGCCGATATCCGGCACGGACGCGCGCATCTCGGGATAATCCAGGCCCTGGCCGTCAACGGTGGTGTTCCAGTTCTTGTTGCCGTAGACAACCTGTCCCTTGCCCTGGACCGATGCCGACACGCGGCTGATCTCATCGGAAAGCTTCTTTATCGCGTCGACATCCTCGAATGTGAACCTCGTAAAAGCGCCGGTACCCGTCGCTACGCCGTGAAGGCGGGTTGACCCGGGCATGATGAGCAGCAGGTTAGAGCCGAGTGACGATAATTGCTTTGATATGGTCTCTTGCGCGCCCTGGCCTATCGCGAGCATCGCCACGACCGCCGCGACACCTATAAGTATGCCGAGCACCGAAAGGAAAGTACGCAGCTTGTGGGTAGCCATGGCGCTGATCGCCTGCCTCATGTAATCGACGAATTCCGCACGCCGGGAGAACTTCTCGGATTTATTCTGGTAACCGCCGGCCTGCTTCGCGTCCGCTGCCTGCATGCACTTTGCCTTCTCCGCGCAATTGAGTTCATCGGAAATTATCTCGCCGTCGCGCATCCGGATGACCCTCTTGGCGTAACGGGCGATCTCGTCCTCGTGCGTAACGATGATGAGCGTCTTGCCCTGATCGTTGAGCTGCTTGAGGATCGCCATGATCTCTTCCTTGCTCTTCGAGTCGAGGTTGCCGGTAGGTTCGTCAGCCATTATTATGAGCGGGTCATTGACCAATGCCCTGGCGACGGCAACGCGCTGCTGCTGTCCGCCCGACATCTCGTTCGGCCGGTGGCGCGTGCGGTTCTCCAAACCCACATCCTTGAGCTTGTCGAATGCCTTATCCTTGAGGTGGCGGTTCCCGGCGTAGATAAGCGGCAGTTCCACGTTCTCGAGCGCGGTCATCCTGGGCAAGAGATGGAACTGCTGGAATACGAAACCTATAAGGCGGTTGCGCGTGGCGGCAAGCTCGTCGTCGGAAAGCCCGGTGACATCCTTCCCGCCCAGCACGTAGGACCCGGAATCCGGCCTGTCGAGCAGTCCCATAAGGTGCATAAGGGTGGACTTGCCCGATCCGGAAGCACCCATTATCGCGACGAACTCCCCTTCCTCTATCTTTATAGAGACTTCGCGGAGGGCCCGGACCTCGGCTTCGCCTTTGGCGTATGTCTTACTTATTTTCCTTATTTCTATCATTTTTTTCTTTGCGGCATGAAAGGATTAGAGCCCGTGGAAGCGCTCATCGGGAGCACGAACTTCCTGGACCTTATCTCCACGGTATCGTCCGCGGTGATCCCGGAGGTTATCTCTATGTTCTTTTCGTCGGTCAGGCCGGTCGTCACGGCGCGACGCGCCGGCGGTTTGCCCTGCCCCTGGCTGATAAAAACGTAAGAACCGTCCTTGTCGGTCCTGACGGCGTCGAGCGGCAGGGTAAGGATATTATCTCTTTTCTGTTCAATAAAATCCACGTTGGCGTTCATGCCCGAACGGAAGAATGACGGGACGGTCGAGGGTATCATGTCCACCTTGTATATGGTAACGTTATTGACGGTCTCGGATTCATAATATATGTGGCCTACGGTCGCGTTGACCTTGGAGTCAGGATAGGCGTCGAGGCTGATTATGGCGGCCTGCCCGAGCTTTACCTTGCCTATATCGGTCTCATCTACCTGGGCGCGCACTATCAACCTGTCCGAAAGGACAAAGACGGCATCGCTGGTAGTGACCGTCTGGCCCGGCTGTATCGTCGAGACGATGACCTCCCCGTCTATCGGCGCGAGCAGCGGTATAGCCTTATAAGCGTCTTCCCAATATTTAAGGACCTCCTCGCCTTTGCCTTTCGCGGCGTCAAGGAGCGCGGCGCGTTCCGTTGAGCTCATCCAGCCGAGGGTCTCTCCGCTCTTTACCATCTGGCCCTCTTTGACAAGTATCTTATCTATACGCCCGTTTACCGTAGGCTTTATCTCAAGACGGTTCTCGGGCAGGACGGTACCGGTCGTCGAGATATATGTCTCGATGGTCCCGGCCTGCGGTCTGACCTCTTTCAGGGCTTCCTCGGTGGTAGCGCTCTTCTTCGGCTTAAGAAGGAAGAACGCGGCTATCCCTATTATGACTACCGCGGCCAAGAATACCTTATTCCTGTTTTTCGACATTTTCGAGGGTCTCTCCTTTCGCCTGTATCCAATTGGCCTCGGCTATGAGGGCGTTGGCCTGGGCCTCGAGGTACGCGTTCTTGGCGTCAACGAGGTTGTTCTCTATTATTATCCAGTCGTTGAATGAAACAAAACCTATCGAATATTGGGCCTCTGTTATCTTGGAGCGCTCCTCGTTCGCGGTGAGGAACTGTTTCTGTATCTCCACGTTATCTATGGCGCGCTGCAGGGAAGTCCATTTGCTTTGCAGCTCGGCTATTATGCTGTCGAGGGTGCTCTTCTCGTCGGCGGCAGCCTTGTTCAATTGCGCGTTTGCCCTGTCTATATCGGCCAGGCGCTTGCCGCCTTCGAATATGGGGAAAGATATGGCCGCGCCCACGGACCAGTTATCGTTCTCCGGCGGCCAGTGCGACGCTGAGCGCCCTGCGCTGCCGTTGGCGGTTATTTCGGGCATGAACTCGGCCTTAGCGGATTTCAAATTGAATGCCGCGGCGTTCTTCTGGGCGATAAGCTGTTTTAAGGACGGGTTGCTTTGCGCGATCGTGATGAAATCCGGCATTACGCTTACCGTCTCCTTGACCTCAAAGTCCCCTTTGGCTGACAGGGTATCCGTCTCGGTGCGTCCGAGTTCCTTGGCAAGATTGCGTTGAGCAAGCTCTACCTCCCTCTTCGCCTGGGTGACGTCGAACTGCGCCTGCGTGAGGTTCGCCTTCTCGGTAAGCAGCGAACCCTTGTTCTCCTGCCCCGACTCATAACGCAATGTCACGAGTTCGAAGTTCTGGCGGCGGCGATTGAATATATCGGCCTTTATGTTGAGGCCTTCCTGCGCCTTAAGAAGGTCCACGAACGCGGTCCGGAGCCGCAGTCTTACTTCGGATGACGTAAAATTATAGCTCTCACGGGTCGCCTTGATATTCTCGGAGGCGGCGTTCACCTTGTTCGCGGTGTTGAAACCGTCGAAAATAAGCTGGTTACCAGAGACGCCGTAATTATAATTATTCGTGCTGGATGAACCGCCCGAAGACCCCCCCGAGGAACTCTCGTTCTTAGACTTCGAGACACCCGCATCGGCGGAGACCTGCGGGAACAAGCCGCTGGCGGTTATTGCTTTATCGGCCTCGGAGCTCTTTATGGACTCCTTGGCTGAAATAAGGTCTGGATGGTTCTTCGCCGCTTCTTTCACGCAATCTTCCCAGGACAACGTCTCTTCCGCCCCGGCGCAAACGCATGAGAGCGCCAGCGAAGCGAATATCATAAGTAAAACGGCTCTATTCTTCAATTTTCAGATCTGGCTCTTTAATTTTGACATTACCTTTGTTGCTCCTGACAGAAAACGGTTGAATTCATGCGCCGGGATAAGGCCGATAGGCCCGCCTTGCTTGGAGACAACGATGAGCTTGTCGCCGGACTTGATATTGCGCATCTTGCGTATATCGGCCGGTATTACGACCTGTCCCCTTTCGCCTATCGTCACGACGCTGTGGAGATCTCCCGCCGGACCTTCTATCACGTTTTCCTTCATCTCTGCCTCCGAATTGTATGATATATATGATAAATCATACTTTTCAGATTGTCAAGATATAATTCTTCTCATTATTTACCAATTAGACGGTCGGGAAGGATAAAAGGTTTACAAATAAACAAAGGGAGCAGTATGAATATGATATACTGCTCCCTTCCGTATATTACTGGAGATCGCCGGAAGCAGGATTTGGCATAGTACCGCACGGGCCCGGGCCGGGTCCCCTGCCTGCCTTGCCCATCTTTCCGCCCATTCTCATGTCCTTCATGCCGCCGGACATGCCGCGCATCATGGGGCAGGCTGTATTCGGGCCGCAAAGAGGGTTAGTGTTCGTGATAAGCAGTGTTATACCGCTTATCGCTATGACCAGCGCTGTAGCGACCAGCACAACGCCGATAAGCTTCCCGTATCCTTTTACGCCCTCAGGCGCCTTCTCTGCCGTAAGAAAGACAAAATAACTTACCGCAAGCAAAAGGCTCATCCACAAGAGGGCTATTATCCCTATTATGGCCATAGCATACCTCCTTTTTAGGTTATTATCCCTCAAAAGCCGTAAATGTAAACTATTATTTTAAAAGCGAAAGGAGCGCTCTTATTATGTCTTCGGGCGACGGAGGGCACCCCGGGATGTGAAGATCCACCGGTAGGACCTGCCTGACCCCTCCGGCGGTATAATACGAGCCCTTGAATGCGCCGCCGTCGAGGGCGCAGTCACCCACCGATATGACTATTTTGGGCTCAGGCGTTGCGTCATAGGTTTTGCGCAAAGCGGCAGCCATATTCTTGGAGACGGGGCCTGTGACCAGCAGCGCGTCCGCGTGGCGCGGAGATGCGACAAAATCCACCCCGAAGCGCTGCAGGTCATAGATAGGGTTCGTCGCGGCGATTATCTCGGACATGCACGCGCCGCAGGACCCTGTATCGACCTGCCTGATATGAAGCGACCTTCCGAATCTCTTCTTTATCCTGTCTTTCATCTCGGCGCCAAGGGTTTCCAGTTCCGAAGGAAACGGCTCGCGGGCATCTATCCGCCTCGTCAATATTCCCCTCTTTAACCTGCTCTTTAATATATCATTCATAGGTCATTACCCGGGTATGAAAGGTCGAAACTCTTGTTGCACAAGGGAAAATCCGGGATGATATTACCGAGGACGGAAAAGCAAAGACCCTGCCAGTTCTTGAATGACGGGTCCGTTATCTTGCACCTTTCAATACGGCCGGCCGGATCGGTCCTGACCCATATGAGGACGGGTCCCCTCCACGCCTCAACGGAACCGATAGCAGCGCCGGCTTTCGGGATATATTCTGTCTTCAACCCGGCCTTGCCCGCTTTATCCAGCATTTCCGCCATTTTATTTATCATTCCGGCACAGGCCTCGAATTCATCAAAACGCACGTTAAGCCTCGCCAGGACATCTCCTTTCTCCTGAGCGGCAGGCTTGAATCCGCACACGCCGTATATCTGCCCGTCAAATATCTCCCTTAGATCGCAACGGATCCCGGACGCGCGGGCCGCGAGCCCGGTCACGCCGAGGTCTACCGCAGTCTTCTTCCTTAGGATACCCGTGCTGTCAACGCGGTCCATGAACGAAACGCTTGAATGCAATATGCCTTTCAATTCACGCACAACTTCCCGCGCTCGCAAGGTCGAATCCAAAAGAAGCGGCTTCATTTCCCCGGAGATATCCGCATTTATGCCGCCGATCCTGTTAACACCTTTAAGGTACCTGCTGCCGGTCAGCATCCTGTTAAGCGCGAGCAGGTCCTCCTTGACCGTCGAGGCAAGGGCATTGGGATAGCCAAACCCTACATCGACGGCCATCCCGCCTATATCGCTTGCGTGATTATACATCCTCTCAAGCTCGAGGAATATGGCCCTTATTATCCTTGCCCTTAGGGGGATTTCGAGGTTATATATACTCTCTATGCCGCGGCAGAACGCGCAGCTGTAAGCGAACGCCGAATCTCCGGAGACCTTTTCCGAGAATGATACGGCATTGTCCGCTTCCATCGTCTCGAACAGTTTCTCGACACCGCGGTGGGTAAACCCGAGCCTTGTTTCGAGATTTATGATAGGCTCTCCCGCCGCGCTGAACCTGAAATGCCCCGGGCCGATAATACCGGCATGCACGGGCCCGACCGGCACTTCGAATATGCCTTCCCCGTCGACCCTGTTAAAACAGTAATCGCCTCCCGCAACCGTCCTTACGGCATCATCGGGAGAAAAATCCTTTCTTAGGGGATAATATCCTTTTGGCCACACTTCGTCGTGGAGTGACAAGCGCCTGGTATCAAGGCTTTCCTCGAATTCTATGCCGAACATCTCCCCTATCTCGCGCTCAAAAAGGCCGGCGGAGAACATCTCTCTCGAAAGCGATATAGCCCTTGCATCCGCGCCGGGCAGGTCCGTCCTTACAACTGTCCAGGCTTTATTCCCTTTATCCAGGAACACGCAATACAGGCGGAATATGCCGAGTTCTTTCCTGAGGTCTTCGGCAAAATACGTCATGACGGCGGAATCGAGCCGCTTGTGCAGCCTTAGGCACTCTGCCGCAAATTGTTCCCGGGCCGCGTCTATATATATTTCCCTGTCAGCATCCATCATGCACCCCTGATTATTTCCGAAGCGGCAGTCAATAGCTCCCTGAAAAATCCCGGCGCCAAGATACCCGCAGCGCAAATGATAAGCATCAGTATGCCGAAAGCGATTTTACCGCTTAACGGCTCGCCTTCCACGGCCATACCCGAAGGCTTCTCCCCGAAGACCGACCTGCTTATATTATGTATCATGGCGCAGAAGACGACAGCCATGAAAAATAACAGCAGCGACGACTGGAGCAGGAACCCTCCGGTGAAACCGGATATTATTATCATTATCTCGCTGAAGAAAGCTGAGAACGGCGGCATGCCTGTCAGCGCGAACGCGCCGACTATAAGCATCGACCCGGCGAACGGCATCGCGCTTAGCATCCCGCGGATGTCCCTCATGCTGTGCGAGTTGTATTTCTTCACGGCGCGGCCGGCGGCGAAGAACATAAGGGATTTCGCTGCGGCATGGTTGAATATATGGAACAAGGCGCCTACAAGCGCAAAGGTCCCCCCGAAACCCAGGCCAACCGATATTATCCCGATATTTTCGACGCTGCTATAGGCGAGGAGCCGCTTGATGTCCCTCTGCACAAGCACGAGCCCGGCGGAGATACCCAGCGACACAAGCCCGAAGAACATAAAGAGGTTCCCCGTGTATGAAGTGCCTATGCATATGTTGATGACCGTCGCGAACCTTATTATCGCGTAAACCGCTGTCGGCAGCAGCACGCCCGAGAGCAAAGCGCTTATAGGCGCCAGGGCCTGGCTGTGGGCGTCAGGAAGCCACGTATGCATGGGAACGAACCCGGCTTTCGTGCCGTATCCTACGATTATGAAAAGGAAAGCGACTTTAAGTATTGACGGGTTGAGGTTGCCGGCCACCGCCGCCATGTCCGTCCAGTTCAGGCTTGAGACTCCCCCGTCGCGGGAGGCCGTGTAATAGAAAAGTATAGTGCCCAGAAGCGCCAGGGTGATCCCCACCGAACAGATTATTATGTATTTCCATGCCGCCTCTATGGATTCCTTCCTGTTATAGAACCCGACCAGGAATGCGGAGACAAGGGTCGTCATCTCAATGGCGACCCAGACCATGCCGAGGTTGCTTACAACCGGGACGCTCAGCATCGTAAGCGTGAACAGGTTGAAGAGCGCATAATACGCTTTTGCCTTCCTGTCGCTCATCGTATTGTCCCTGACATCCGAGGATATGTAGCCTATCGAATACAGCGCCGCAAGGAAATTAATGACGGATATCGTCAAAATGAAAAAAGCGCTCAACAGGTCGGCATAGAAGAAATCGAGATAAACCGCGGCTTCGCGCGTCCGGAGCAGGTCAAGCGACAGCCATACTGCAAGGACGGCGTTGATGAAATGCCCTGCGGCGTTCAACGCGCCGAAACCCCTGTTCCTGCCCGGCAGGACGGCGATCCCTGAAAGCGCCAACGGTATCAGTAATATCGCGAATATCTGCATATCATCCTTTCAATTCCGTGAGCTTGTCGACATCTATATGCGTAAAAAGCTTGTTTATCTTGAACACGAATATCCCGAGTATGATGACCACCAGCAGGATATCGAAGAATATTGCGATCTCTACTATGAACGGCATTCCGCCGGATACGCTCGCGGCGGCAAGGAACATCCCGTTCTCCATTACAAGCAGACCTAATATCTGGGCAAGCGCCTTCATCCTGGTTATCATGAGGAAAGTCCCTATCATGGTAGCCGATAGTGAAATGAACAACGCGCTGTTCTCGAACTCGCCCGGAATGGATAATATCTTGCCTGTAAACAGGTAGGCCATATACGAGAGCAGCACTGCCGCCGAAATCGATACCGTAGGGTTGACCGAGAGCCCGAGGTCTTCATCGGCTTTGATCCTGCGCGCTACCTTCTGGAGGAAGTTCGGCACAAGGACCACTTTTACCGCGAATAACATGGTGGTGACGATATAGAGCTGGGTGGAGTTTTCCCTCCAGGCAAGTATGAAAGTAAGCAAGAACAGGAAAAAGGACTGTGCCCTGAATCCGAATATCAGCGCGGAAAGCCGCTTGGCAGCGACCATCGCGAACGCCATTACCAATATCCCGAAAAGTATAAGCCCGACAGCCATATCAGTACCCCATCGCGGAGATCACCACCGCTATGACCGAAAGCACAAAAGAAAAACTCATCATGTCCACAGCCCTGAATAACCTCATCTTGGCCATGGAGACCTCAAGCACGGCTACCATCGCGGAGATAGCCAGCATCTTGACCGCGTAATTACCGAACGGCACTGCAACCGCCGCAATTACGGAAAAGAACAAGACCTGCTTTATATGGGAAGCAAGTTCTATAAGTGCAAGCGAGCGCCCCGAATATTCAAGGACCATGGCCTCGTGTATCATCGTCAGCTCAAGGTGGGTCTCCCTGTTGTCCACCGGTATGCGTGAGGTCTCGGCTATCGTGACGGCAAAAAGCCCGCCGGTAGCAACCAACGTGGATAACCTGAATGTCCCGGATGAAACAACAGCCTGCGCATCGGTAGAGCCGCAGTTAAGGGACACGGCAAAAACGGAAAGCAGCGCCACCGGCTCGACAAGGCTTGAGATGAACATCTCCCTTGATGATCCCATCCCTCCGAATGCGCTGCCTGCGTCAAGGCCGGCAAGGGCCATAAAGAACCGCCCGAATGCCAGTATGAATATCATGGCGACCAAGTCGCCCGCGCGATTGAGGGATATCCCCGGCCCGAACGCGGGGACCAGGAGCAACGCCGCCGTTACGGACCCGATGACCGCGTAAGGCGCAAAAACAAATATCCACGACGTGTCGCGGGAGATGACCTCTTCCTTCCCTGCCAGCTTGGCAAGGTCGTAATACGGCTGGAAGACGCCGGGGCCTTTCCTGAGCCTGATAAAATTCTTGATCTTCTTAATAAGGCCGGTTATGAACGGCGAAGCCGCAATGAGCACAACGATCTGCAACGCCACCAATGAGTATTTCATCAAAACCTTCCCATGAACATGACCAGGAACACTATGGTCGCAAAAATATATGCCACATAGACATGGATACTGCCCGGTTGTATCTTCTTGACCTGGCGCGCCGCCATGAAGACCAGTTTTACCACCGGCTCATAAACATAATCCCTGAAGATAGGCGTAGTAAAGACCTCGTATTTGAAGGACCGGACATGATAGAACGAATCCCTTATCTTTTCGGTCTTGCTGTAAGGCAGCAGGAAGAAGCCGAAAGCTATGCGAAGCGGCTTGGAAAATGCCGTCGCGCTGTATTCGGTGCGCGCTCCCAGCTTGTAATATCCGCAATCCCATGTATTGTATCCGGTTATCCTTCTCGGCCTCATAAAATAAAAAGCCGCCGCGGATGCAGCGAATATCGCAGAGGCGATAACAACCGTATTCAAGGAAGCTGAAAGCGCCATACCCCCGGCAGGCGCGGCTACCACTGAATCGGCAACTGCCGAAATGCACTTAATTGCCAAGGGCGCGCCGATGCCAAGAAGCGCGGTCACTGCAGCAAGGAATACCATGGGGAATCTCATTGAAAGCGGGACTTCCCCCGCCCTTTCGGCTGCCCTGCTCCTGGGCATAGCCAGGAAAGTGACACCGAACGCCTTGACAAAACACGCGGCCGCAAGCCCGCCGGTAAGCGCAAGCAGCGCTGCGCATAGGCAAAGGAAGATCTTATAGCTGCCTCCGGTATTTACCGCGCCCGTGAACAATGCCTGAAGGGTAAGCCACTCGCTGACAAAACCGTTAAAAGGCGGCAGGCCTGATATAGATATCGAACCGGCAAGAAAAGCTGCTGCGGTAACAGGCATCTTCTTGATAAGCCCGCCGAGGTGCTCAATGTTGCGTGTCCCGGTCGCCTTATAAATGGAACCGGCACACAGGAAAAGCAATCCCTTGAACACCGCATGGTTAATTAAGTGGAACAGTCCCGCGCAAAGTGCCAGGAGCGAGACGGCAGGCAGGCCCATCTTCATAAAGACCATAGACGCGCCCACTCCGAGCATAATGATGCCGATATTCTCGACACTTGAATAAGCCAGGAGGCGTTTCAGGTCATTTTCGGTAAGCGCGTACATTATTCCGGCAAGGCACGAGATGAGCGCGAGGACAAGCACGAGGTTGCCCCACCAGAGCGCGCCTATGCCCAGTATCATGAATACGAACCTGAGCATTCCGTAAACGGCGGTCTTTATCATGACAGCTGACATTATACTTGATATGTGGCTCGGCGCCTGGGGATGGGCGTATGGCAGCCATATATGCAAAGGCACCAGCCCGGCTTTCGTCCCAAAGCCGGCAAGCAGCATAAGGAAGACGACATTCTTGACTTCGGGGGGCATTGTGAAACAGGCTTCTTTCAATGCGGAGAAATCGAACGATCCTGAGTATCTGAACATAACCAGGAAAGCGGCCGTCATGAAAGCCGTACCGATATGCGTCATCACAATATAGATGGTCCCGGCTTTTACGGACTTTTCATGCTTAAAATCGGAGACGACAAGGAAATACGAAAGGAGTGACATCAGTTCCCACGCTACGAGGAAGACGAATGCATTGGCCGTCAGGACCACAAGCGCCATAGATAATACGAACGCGGCAAGCAATGCCCATAGTACGGCCTTCTTTTTACCGCCGTACTCCCCCCTCATGTAGCCCGTGGAATAGACAGCCGCAGGCACAGATATAAGCAGTATCGTAAAAAGAAAAAACAGGGACAAATAGTCCCCACTTAGTGCACCGAAATCCCCGGCAAGTTGCATTTTATTTTGTTTTGATTATGGGGATATTATAGGACTAAACCGTACGTTTGTCAAGCCGGCTGTCGGTTCAATCCCTACAAATAGCAATAAATTACTCTGGACGCCCTATATAATATAGTATATAATTACTTAAATTTCAATCGGAGGCAAAATAGATGCCAAGAAAGTTGTATAAGTTTGCTGTTTTTCTTTTTTTATTCCTGGCGTTCGAAACGTTTTTAACCGACGCGCACGCCGATTTCAACATTAAGACCGTAGGGGCCTCTGGCAGCACTAACGAGAAAACCGTTTTCGGATATGATGAGACCCCGTGGTTGTATGTCGATGTTCCGGATTTCAGCGGGGCCCAGGGCGTATATCCAAGGCTGTCTGTATCGGCTGTATGGTTTTACATGGACCAGGGCGAAGAGACTTTCGTTGACGTCCAGGGATTTGAACAGGAATTTTACCCCAACGGTTTCCAGAATGCATGGATTAAACTTGACAGTTGGGATATTTTTAAACAAACCGGTTCCTGGAAAATAAGTTCCAGTTATACAGTATATACCCTGAGCGGAATAACAGCCAATGTCATTGCGGTGGGGTCTGATTCCACAAATTTCGAAGTGGCGGCCGTTCCGGAACCCTTCTCCCTTCTCCTTTTCGGCACCGGACTAATAGGCCTGCTCGGGTTCAAGAGGTCACGCGACTAACCTTCCTATAGACGCAGCAAGCGATGCCATGCAAGGCGCGCAGGTTCCCGCAGATTCGCTTACACACCTTTTATTCGGATAGATCTCGTATAATACCTTGTATTTATCGGGCGTGTAATTAGGCATAAGAACGTTCGCCCCGGCTTTAAGCCCCTCTATCCTGTAATCCCTGTCCATGCTCCCAAGAGAGGTCGTGGCAGGCAAGTTGACCTTCCTCATGACTATGCGCGTAAGCGCAAGCGTCTTCAGCACCATCTCAACGTTGCCGGCCGGTTCGCCGGCCAACCCGGTCTTTTCATGCGGGATGAACGGTCCTATGCCTATCATGTCAAATCCCCATTGCTTAAAGAATAGCACATCCGCAGCGAGGGAACGGGCTGTCTGCCCGGGTAACCCGACCATTATCCCGGAACCTGTCTCATAACCGAGTTCTTTTATGTCCCGAAGGCAGCGCAGGCGGTTCTCAAAACTCATACCACTATGAAGGTTGTCGTAGAGGCCCTTGTCGGATGTCTCGATCTTCAGCAGGTACCTGTCGGCTCCCGCCCTCTTCCATAATTCATAGTCCGCCCGCGGCCTCTCGCCTACGGATAGCGTCACGGCTATATCATGGCGGGCCTTGATCTCTTTTATTAGGTCCGCGAGCCAGGCCGGGTCCAGGGCCGGGTCCTCTCCTGATTGCAGGACTATCGTCTTGATGTTATCGGCGGCTATCCTTGCCGCGCTCTCGAGTATCTCTTCGCGCGTAAGACGGTACCTTTCCAGGGAAATATTGGCCGCGTTCAGGCCGCAGTAATAACAGTGCCGCGCGCAATGGTTGGAGAATTCGACAAGCCCTCGCAGGAGTATCTCGTCCCCGGCGTAGCGCCTGCGGACCTCATCGGCACGATCATAAAGTTTACGGGCCTCTTCCCCTTCCAGCGAAAGTATCTTTTCGAAATAATCGAGGTCTTTAGACGTATTCATCCCTCATCCCGGCGTCAACGGCCGAAAAGAGCCTGGACACCTGCTCCCTTGAACCCGCGTCAAGCTTGGCTGTCTCGCTTTCTATAAGTTTGTACCCGTCTGCTTTTACGGATGGGCTGGCAAAATCATCGAGGTATTCCTTGAGGGTAACAAGGGCATTGACGCTGCACATGCCCTTGATAAGACCCGGCTTCGCCAGGCTCATAAAACTCTCTCCTGTCCTTTCGCGCCTGTAGCAGGCCGCGCAGAAACTGGGGATAAAACCTTCCCTTATCATCATGCCAACCATATCATCCAGGCTTCGCCTGTCGCTGTTGACGAATTGCGCGTCCCATTTCTCATCGTCCCCGTAACCTCCGGGTGAGGTCCTGGACTCCGCGCTCACCTGCGAGATGCCCAGCCTTATCGCCTCATCGCGCATGGCCGGCAGCTCCCTGGTGGTCAGTATCATGCCCGTATAGGGAACGCTAAGGCGTATGACGGCGACAAGTTTCCTGAACTCGTCGTCAGAGACCGCATAGGGCGGGTGCATGGACAGTTCGGAGCCGACGGCCGGCTCTATCCTCGGGACGGATACGGTATGCGGCCCGACGTTGAACTTCTTCTCAAGGTGCTCTATGTGCATCATCATAGCCAGTGTCTCAAACTTGTAATCGTAAAGCCCGTAGAGCGGGCCTATGCCCACATCGTCTATGCCCGCGGCGAAAGCCCTGTCTATGGCGTCCAGGCGGTTGTCGGGATCGCTTTTTGGGCCCTTAACATGGCATTTCCTGTAGGTAGCGTCGTGGTATGTCTCCTGGAAGAGCTGGAAAGTCCCGATATTAGAGGCCTTCAATTTCCTGAAATCTTCCACCGAAAGCGGCGCGCAGTTTATGTTTACCCTCTTTATGTAATGCGGGCCGGACCGCGCGGAATACGCGGCTTCCACCGACTCGATGTAATAATCCACCGGCGACTTGCCCGGCACACCGGATTCTCCTGCAACCAGCAGGAGGCGCTTATGTCCCCTCTTAAGAAGCCACTCTACCTGACCGCGCACCTCCCCGGGATTAAGGTATTTTCTCTTGACCTCCTTATTGCCGGCATGGAACGCGCAGTAGAGGCACTGGTTCTGGCAGAGGTTAGATATATACAGAGGCGCGAACAGTACTATACGGTTGCCGTAGATGGCATTCTTGACAAACAAAGCCGCCTCAAAGATCTTTTTTATAAGCGAGGGATCTTCCACGGCAAGCAGGACAGCCGTCTCCTCAAGCGAGAGCCGCTTGAGCGTCCGCGCCTTCCTGAGTATATCTTCCACGCGCCCCGCAGAGGCCATGGCACCTTTGCCTAAAAGCTCCTCGATCCTTGCTTCATCTATGTATTTCATCTCTTCTCCTTTTTATTCGCGGAATCCTTCAGGTAAGCCTCGAGCGCCGCCGGGAACGGCGAGAGCACGCGCTTTATCACTCCCTGCGATACAGATATGGCCAGGCCGTAATTCGTTATCGCAACACCGGCCTGCCTTGCTTTCTCGATACGGCTAAGCATCTCGCGGCGGGTTATCATGCATCCGCCGCAATGTATCACGAGTTTATATTCCTTTAGGTTATCAGGGTAATCCCTGCCCGAAGAAACGTTTATCTTTAGGTCGCCGCCGACGTACTGCCTGAGCCACCGGGGGATCTTCACGCGGCCTATATCGTCCTCGATGGCATGATGGCTGCACGCCTCGGCGATAAGGACTTTGTCCCCGGGCTTTAGTGAATCTATGGCAGCTGCGCCTTTTGCCGCCTCCATGAGATCGCCTTTATACCTTGAGAACAATATCGAAAAAGTGGTGCACCTGACCTGCGCGGGCGTATCTGCGACCATCTTTAACACCACCTGCGAATCGCAAACCACTATATCGGGAAGCGCTTTCATTTTCCCGAGCAGCGCGGCAAATTCCCTTTCCTTTACGACTATTGCGGAAGCGTCGTTATCGAGCGCATCGCGTATCGTCTGGACCTGCGGCAGTATCAGGCGTCCTTTCGGCGCCTGCAGGTCTATGGGGACTATCAACACGGCCGTTCCCCCCGCCGGAAGGAGATCGCCGATAAGCGCGGGCGGGTTCAGGAAATCTTCGGGACAGGCCTCTATAAGGTGCCTCTTGAGCTCTGTAACATACTTGTCTCTCGCGGAAAGGTCCACGCTCGAGCAGAACATTACCCTGTCCGATTTATCTGCGGCGAAACCCGCGCGAGGAGCTTTTATATCAGCCTTGTTGACCGCAATGATGACCGGTATACCGCGTTTCTTGAGCTCTGCCGTAACGTTATCTTCGTAATCCGACCAGGCGTCCGGTTCAACTACAAGGACGGCCACGTCAGCGCGGTCGAATATCTTCGAGGTCTTGCCAAGGCGCGCTGATGAGAGTTCGGACTTATCATCGATACCGGCCGTATCGAGAAAAACGACCGGGCCTATCGGCAGGAGCTCCATCGGTTTCTCTACGACATCTGTCGTGGTGCCGGCCACCGGCGAAGTTATGGCAACATCCTGGCCCGCCACCATGTTAAGGAAACTTGATTTTCCGACATTGGTGCGGCCAAAAATACCTATCTGCAACCTGAGCGATTTAGGTGTTTTTATCATTCCTGTATCCCAATGATGTAAGGTTCTGCGGCGAAAGAGCTCTCTCAACCGCCTCTTTCCCGAGTTTTTCCTCAAGATACTCTCTAACGCTCTTTCCGCATCCTGGGGAATATCCTTTTACCAGTTCCTCGGCCTTCTTGTACCCGAGGGCAGGCAGGAAAGCCGTCATGACCGCGGGGCTGTTATCGAGGTATTCGCGGCATTTTGCGGCATCCGCTTCTATCCCGCCTATGTGGGCGCAGAGGACCGCATTGATACCGGCCATTATATCTATGGACTCCAGGATCGAATGAGCCAATAGCGGCATGAATTCGTCTATCTGGAAGCTGCCTTTCATAGCGCACTGCGTTATGACAAGATCGTTCGCAATGACTTTCATCCCTGCCTGGGCGGCTGCCTCGAGTATCACGGGATTCACCTTTCCGGGCATCACCGAAGAGCCCGCTTGGACCCTGGGCAGGACCACTTCGCCCAACAGGCCCATCAACCGCAGGTCTCCCGGGATCTTTATCAGGCTCGAGGCATGCGCCTTAAGCATTCCCGAGACCTCGACGAAGGGGTCCTGGTTCGCTGTGGCATCCATTAAGTTCTCCGACCTGGAAAGTCCGAGAGCAGTCGTTTCGCGCAATTTTTCTATCGCAAGGAAAATATAGTCCCTTGGGGCGGTGAGCCCGGTGCCGACCGCGGTGCCGCCCATATTGACCACACGGAGGCGCTCCTCAGACTTGAACGTCCGCCACCTGTCCCTGCCGAAAGCTTCGGCAAATGCCGAGAACTCCGCGCCCAGGGTTATCGGAACGGCATCTTGCAGCTCGGTGCGGCCCATCTTTACAATGCCGGCAAATTCCTTTTCCTTGGCCTGGAATGCTCCCTGAGTTTTTTCTATCGCAGCGCTAAGGCGCCTGAGCCCGTATATACAGGCGATCTTGAGCGCAGTGGGGTAGACATCGTTCGTGGACTGGTGCTTGTTTACGTCCTCTATGGGATCTATCGACGCATAATCGCCTTTCGTCTTTCCCATGATTTCAAGGGCGAGGTTGGCTATGACCTCGTTGGCATTCATATTCGTTGAGGTCCCCGCTCCCCCCTGGAGTGCATCAACCGGGAATTCCTGGAGAAAAGACCGCTCCTCTATGCCTTCGCAGATCCTGTCGCAGGCACAGATAATGGCGTCGGCCTTGGAGGCATCGAGATAGCCGAGCTCTTTATTCGCGAGCGCAGCGGCCTTCTTTACAAGGACCATCGCCCTGAGCAAAGCGGGGTTGACCCTGTGACCGCTCAAAGGAAAGTTTTCCGAAGCCCTCAAGGTATGGATACCCCAATAGGCGCCCTCCGGGACTTGCCTTTCACCGAGGATATCTTTTTCCGTCCTGTAACGCATTTAAACATTATCCTTTCGATAATGCGGACTTGACCGAGACGCCTTTTATTAGGCCAAGCCTGCCGGTAAGCGCTCCTACTTCGTCGGTTGTCGCGTCGACAATTATCGTTATCACAGAACAGTTCCTCTCCTTATACGGGATACCCATCCTGCCCAGTATTATGCTGCCGAATTCGGAAAGGACCCTATTGACCTCGCCGGCCTGTTTGTTCCTGTCCGTCACGATTATTCCCATGAACCCAAGTCTTTTTTCCATTTATCCTCCCGGTATGCTTATAAAACAAAACCCGGTTCCTGCGAAGGAACCGGGTAATATCTGCATCCCTGTCCCCTTGGCTTCAGTAGCTTGTACCTGGCCGCAGGTATTTTATCCTGTCTTTACCGCCTGTAGATGGGCATACCCTTGTAAGTCGTGTGCAAGAGTTTTTCCGATTTCTCGCTCAACGGCTTTTCAAGGAACTCCTTGTAGAGCTGCTTTACATAAGGGTTCTGGTGCGAGCAGCGCTCTGCCTTGCCCTTGTCATCCTCATAGAGGACTTTCGCCCTCATCATGCGGACCTCGTCGGTCACCATGTAGGGCTGACCGCCGCCGCCGACGCAACCGCCGGGGCATGCCATTACTTCTATGAAGTGGTAAGGAAGCTCCTTGCCTGCTTTCTTGGCTTCCCTTACCTTGTTAAGCACGTATTCGACATTTGCCATCCCGTGCGCTACCGCAACGCGGATCTTCTTTCCGGCTATCTCGAGTTCGGCTTCCTTGACCTTCTCAAGGCCCCTTACGGCCTCCAGGTCGACCTTAGGAAGTTCCTTGCCCGTTATCAGGTAGTTCGCGGTCCTGACAGCGGCTTCCATGACACCGCCCGTCGCGCCGAATATTACGGCGGCGCCGGAATAATCGCCGAGTATCGAATCCGGCTCACTATCGGGAAGGTTGATGAAATCTATACCCGCCTGCTTGATCATGCCGGCAAGCTCCCTGGTAGTAAGGACTATATCGACGTCCTGGTAACCCGAGGCATGCATCTCATCGCACCTGCCGATCTCATACTTCTTGGATGTGCAGGGCATGATGGATACCATGACGATCTTCGACGGGTCTATCTTGTTCTTCTGCGCATAATATGTCTTGGAAAGCACGCCCAAGATCTCATGGGGTGACTTGCATGAGGAGAAATTATCTATCATGTCGGTATGGAACTTCTCCATGAAGTCCACCCATGACGGGCAGCAAGTCGTGATAAGAGGAAGCGGCTTCTTGCCTTCCAGGAGCCTCTCCTTCAACTCGCTGGCTTCTTCCATTATGGTCACGTCCGCCGCGAAGTTAGTATCGAAGACGGCCTTGAACCCGAGCCTGCGAAGCAGCGAATAAAGCTTGCCGGTAAAGTTCTTTCCGGGATAGCCGAATGCTTCGCCTATGGAAGCCCTGACAGCCGGGGCGATCTGGACCACGCAATATTTATCCGGGTCCTGCAACGAGGCCCATGCCTTCGGGACATCATAATATTCAAGTATAGCGCCGGTCGGGCAGTGCGCTGCGCACTGGCCGCACTTGATGCACGGCGATTCGGAAAGCTGTATGTCTCCTGCGGGTGAAAACCTGGTCTTTATGCCCCTCTGCAGGAACGAAAGCGCCCACACATCCTGCATGTCCTGGCATACGTAGGTGCAGCGTCCGCAAAGGATGCATTTCTCCGGTTCAAGGATAATCGCCTTGGTGGAGTCATCCTTAGGCAGGTCCCTCTTTATCTTCGGGAAATATTCTTCTGTGATGCCGAAATCCGCGACCAGTTTCTGAAGCTCGCAGTTGCCGTTGCGGCCGCAGGTAAGGCAGTCATTGGGATGGTTAGAAAGTATCAGCTCTATCACGCTCTTCCTGATGGCAACTATCTCCGGATCGTGCGTGGTTATCTCCATCTTCTCCTCAAGCGGGGTGCAGCAGGCCCTGAGCATCTTGTTAGAGCCCTTGACCCTGACTATGCATATGCCGCAGCTCGCCGACGGCGGAAGGTCCGGGTGTTTGCAGAGGGTCGGTATCTTTATCTGGACGCTCTTTGCCGCCTCAAGGATGGTCGTGCCTTCGTTAACTTCTACAGGTATATCGTTGATCTTAGCGTGTATTAATTTGGCCATTTTTATTCCTTGCTCACCGCTTTGAACTTACAGACCTCGAAACATCTGCCGCAGCGGATGCATTTGTTCATGTCGATGATGTAACCGTCGTCTTTATTTCCAGTTATGGCCTTAGCCTCGCAGTTCTTCAGGCAGAGGCCGCATTTCTTGCATTTTTCCGCTATAACCTTGTATGTCAGGAGATTACGGCACTTCTTGGACGGGCACTTCTTGTCAATGATGTGCGCCTTGTACTCGTCCTCGTAATACCTTAATGTAGATATGACCGGGTTGGGAGCCGTCTGCCCGAGGGCGCATAAAGCCGCCCTCTGCATGGCCTGCGCTATCCTTCTTAAGTTGTCCAGGTCGCTTAACTCACCTAAGCCCTCTGTTATCTTGCACAAGGTATTGAGCATCTGGGTGGTGCCTATCCTGCACGGAGAACATTTGCCGCAGGATTCGTCGTAGCAGAACCTCTGGTAGAAACAGGCGATATCGACCATGCAGTCGTCTTCATCCATGACTATCATACCGCCGGAGCCCATTATGGAACCGAGCTTCTGGAGGTTCTCGTAATCGACGGGTGTATCGATGTAATCCTTCGGTATGACCCCGCCTGAAGGCCCGCCCGACTGGACCGCCTTGATATTCTTGTCGTTTAGTATGCCGCCGCCGATATCGAAGACTATCTCGCGGATACTGGTGCCCATAGGAACTTCCACGAGGCCCGAATTCTTTACCTTTCCCGTAAGGGCAAAGACCTTGGTGCCCTTAGAGGTCTGTGTGCCAACTTTTGCGAACTCGTCGCCGCCTTTCAGGATTATATAAGGAACGTTGGCAAGCGTCTCGACGTTATTGATAACGGTCGGTTTACCCCAGAGACCCCTGACCGACGGATACGGCGGACGCGGATGCGGGGTGCCTCTCCTGCCCTCTATCGAAGCGATAAGGGCGGTCTCTTCGCCGCAGACGAAAGCGCCTGCGCCGAGCCTAACCTCGAGGTCGAAATTAAAACCGCTTCCCAAGATATTCTTGCCGAGCAATCCTGCCTCGTAGCACTGGTCGATAGCTTTCTGGACCCTCTCAACGGCAAGCGGGTATTCCGCCCTGATGTAAAAGTATCCTTTTGTGGCGCCGATCGAAAAACCGGCTATCATCATGCCTTCGACTACGGAGTGAGGGTCTCCCTCGAGGACGCTCCTGTCCATATATGCGCCTGGGTCACCCTCATCGCCGTTGCAGATGACGTATTTCTGGTCGGAGGCCACCTGCTTCGCAAAGATCCACTTCATCCATGTCGGGAAACCCGCTCCGCCCCTTCCCCTTAATCCGCTCTTCTTCATCTCATCAATGGTCTTATCGGGGATCTTGAACTCGAAGAGGACCTTCTTTATCGCCTGGTAGCCGTCATGGACAATATACTCTTCGATGCTCTCGGGATCGATGACACCGCAGTTGCGCAGGACTATCCTCAACTGCTTGGGCTCCTTGCGCGAAGCAAGCTCGCTTACGGTCTTTTCCTGCTTGAGCGCATCAAGTATCCTGCCGATATCCTCATCCTTGACGTTGAAATATGTCACGTCGGGAAGTACCTTTATAACCACACCCTGGTTATAAACCCCAATATCGGATACCCTTACCGCCTGGACCGATGCCTGCATGCCGCGGTCCCTGAGGCCGTTGAGCAGCAAGGTGTGGACGTCTTTCGTCCTATCGGGTGAAACCAGGCCTGTATCTCTTACGTATATTATCTTGTTTTCCATTATTTCTTTACCTGTATGTCGTATATGTGGTCGTTGACCAGCCTGTGGTTGTGTATATGCTCTTCGAGTATCTGGATAGCTACATCCTTGTTGACCCTTCCGTAGGTCACCCTCGGCATACCTTCGACATTGACCTCAACAAGAGGCTCAACGGAACACATCCCGACACAACCGCACTTCTTGATGTTTACCTGGATATTGCGTTTCTTGGCTTCCTCTGCCAGCACCTTGAGGACTTCGTCTGCGCCGGCGGCTATGCCGCAGCTGGACATCCCGACCTTTATCCAGTTCTTCTCTTCCTGGCGGGACTGCTTGGCTATATTGTCAAGGGACTCTTTGGTTAATTTGTTCATTTCGCGACCGCTTCCTCCTCATATTCAGCCAGGATGTCGGCGATCCGGTCCTTAGTGACCTTGCTGTAGACCTTTTCGTCGATCTTTATGACAGGCGCAAGACCGCAGCAACCCAGGCACCTTACCACCTCAAGGTGGAACAGGCCGTCCTTGCTCGTGCAGCCTTCATTTACGCCGAGTATGTTGCGAAGCTCGAGAAGCAGGTCGGAAGCTCCCTTCAGGTAGCAGGCTGTTCCCATGCATACCTGTACAAGGTGCTTCCCCGGCGGCTCCAGCTTAAAGAAGTGATAGAAGGTTATGACCTCATAGATCCTCGCAAGCGGGACATCCATGTATTTCGAAAGCTGCAGGGACGTCGAACGCGGAACGTATCCGTAAAGGTTCTGGATATCGTGGAGGATCATTATAAGGCTGCCCTTCTTGCCCTCCCATTTCTTGACGATATTTTCGATATCGACAGATAATTTTTCTTCTTGCATGATAGCTTCTTTCTCCGAAGTTTGATTTAATTTAGGCTTTAGGTGGGGAACAATGCTGATAATATAACACAAGCCCGGGGCTATGTCAAGTCTTAGGGTGCGGAATTTGCGGACGCCTTATCCATGATATCCAGCATATGGCGGCAGGACCTGGTATAGAACCTGTAGTTGAGATCTATGGTATTGGCGCTTTGGCGGCAATCCCTGCCCTTAATGAACATCTTCCTGGCAAGTTCCGTTTCGCCCATATCCTTATATATGAGTCCCAGGTCGAAATATGCCATGACATTGTTCGCGTCCTGGGCTATGGCGGTATTATATTCTGCCATGGCCTCATCGGTCATGCCGAGGAGGCCATAGCAATAAGCAAGCCAGGTACGGGTATCCACATCCCTGCCGTCAAAGGCAAGGGATTTCTTGTAAGACCTTGCCGCATCCCGTATGAGCGAAGCGCTCATATAATCACCCGCTCTTTTATACAGGAGATAGGCCACATACGGCCGCGATACGGCAAACAACACGGCCATGACCGCAAGTGTCATCAATATTCTCTTTGCGTTCTCAGGAAATTTCATCGTTAACCCAGTATAAGTAAAAGTATTCCCACGGCTATCAGTATATTCCCTCCGATCACCGGCGCAACACGTTCAACCGCCTCGACCTTGGGATGGAGGTATTTGACTATACCGCTGAACACGCCGACCAGCAATATCGGCAGGCTCTGGCCGAGGGCATATGTAAAGAAAAGCGCGACGGCATACCAGAAATTGCTCTTAACTACCCCCAACCCGACTATTATTATAAGGAAGGGCCCGCAGACGGGACATGTAGGAGCCTCGAATAACACGAACATAAAGCCTAATATGAAAGCACCTGCGATACCCTTCTGGCGTATGTCGAAAGCTCTGGCCTCGAACACTTCAATGAACCTCGCCTTGAGGATACCGGCCATCCGCAGGCCTACCGCCAGTATAACGATGCCGGCAAAATAATAGATATAACGGCTGATCCCTATCATCTTTGCGGCAAAACTCTCTATATACCCTAATATCACACCCAACATGGTATAACTGAGCACGAGAGCAGCCACGAACGACAAAGTCAGCAGGAATGCCTTCTTCTTCGAATCTGAAGCGCCTCCTATAAGGCCTACCACGATCGGTATCCTTATAATGGTACAGGATACGAGGCTCAAAACAGCGGCGGCCCAGAAGACTACGATAAAAGTCGAGAACGAATGGGAATTTACCGCAGCAAGAATAGATTGGGAGTCTATGTTCATCTTTTACGTCCAACCTCGAACCTGTAGCCTTCCAGCTTGAGGTGGTGCATGGGAAGATTGGTCGGTTCGCTTACAAAGAATATAGAAGGCCTGCCCCTGCCCGGCTCGGAGATCTCGCAGTGAGGGGTCTCTTTAAGCATCGTGAAGATACAGGTCTTATGGTCGTTATATTTAAGCCGCAGCATGAGAAAATCCCTCCGGCCAAGTTTGCCCTGTTTCGCCTTCCTTTCCATTTCGCGGTGTTTGCAAAGTCCTATGACCATGCACACGGGTTTGAGCTTCAATCCCGTGTTATTTATCATTATGAATTCCTCGTGGTGAGGATGCGAGTTGAGCATTATCCTTGAGGCATTATCCGAACGTATGCAGATGAGCTTATGGGTGCCGTGCTCGACCGGGGACGAATATATGGTATCCACCAGCCCGTCCCTGTGCTTTCGCCGCAGTATCTTGAGGGTAGGCCGCAACGTCCTTATCAGGCCTTTACTCTCGAGCTTGAGCAGTATCTTTTGCGTGACATCTATGGGTTTGAGCTTTACTATCTTCATCTCAGCACAAATGCTCCAACAGTATCTTTATCCCTATTACGATCAGTATGATACCGCCGGCCGCTTCCAGTTTGTTCTCGAAAAAATTACCCGCGCTCGCCCCTATCAGGACGCCGGCGAATGAAAAGATAAAAGCTACGGCGCCTATTATGGCTACAGGCGCCGCTATAGAGATATCCAGGAACGCAAAACTTATCCCGACGGCAAGGGCATCGATGCTCGTGGCTATTGAAAGCAGGACCATACGTTCCGGGCCGAAAGTACAGTCTGCTTTCGGGCCGTCTATCTTGAAGGAATTGTATATCATCCTGAACCCGATGAAAGCCAGGAGCCCGAAAGCGACCCAGTGGTCCACTCCTCCTACGAACTTCCTGAAGTTCACTCCCAAAACCCATCCGATGACAGGCATCGCCATCTGGAACCCGCCAAAGAACAGTCCGAACCTGGCGGCGTTATGCAAACGGCGGCGTTTTATTACCGCCCCGCTGGCAACCGATACGGCAAAAGCATCCATCGCCAAACCGACCGCTATGCCAAAAACGGAAACAACACTCACCGTATCACTCGCTTACCGATACGCCGGACTTGTCGCTTATAGCCGCAATACTCAGGCGCGAGACCTTAAGTTCAGTAAGAATATCCAGCACGTTTACTATCTGCTTGAAACGTACGGTCTTATCGGCGCGCAGTATGACGGCAGCCTTCGGGTTGGCCTTGTATTTGGCCGCTACCTTCTCCTTGAGCCCGTCCAGGGTGACCTTGTCCCTATCCACGTAATAGGCGCCCTGGCCGGTTATAGATACATTGATCTGGCCTTTGTCCTCAAGCGGGACTATGTTATTGGCTTCGGGAAGTTTAAGGTCAAGCTTCTGTATGCGCTGGGGACTGAAAGTATACAGGAGGCTGAAAGAGATAAAGAAGAAGATGAACATGTTCATGATGATATCCGTTATGGCCACGTTCTCGAGGTTAAAGAGGAAGTCCCTCCTGCCGCGGATCTTCACAGCTTACCCGCCTCCTTCATCTCTATCATGAGCTCTATGAACTGCACGGAATGGTTGGTGAGCTCGTTCGACATATACTTAATGCGGCTTATGAAATAGTTATAGCAAAGGAAAAGCGGTATTGCTATCGAAAGGCCTGCCGCCGTGGTTATCATGGCCTGGTAGATACCTGCGGCAAGGGCGCTGACGGTTATATTGGCCCCCGCGCGCTCCCAGGTCATGAAGGCCTGGATGAGGCCGGTTATGGTCCCGAGGAAACCCAATAGCGGTTCGATGCTGATTATCGACGCCAGGGCGCCAAGGTATCTCTCTATCTTCTGTATCTGGTTGTTGCCCACCTGCTCCATTATCTTTTCCAGCCTCTGCGGGGCCATATAGCGCCGTTCTATGCCTACCTTGAAGACCGCGGCTATCGGGTATTTGCTGTTCTCCTCGCAAAGGTCCAGGGCCATCTGCACCCTGTTGGCCTTCAGACAATGGAAGACCTCCTGTATGAAACTGTAGGAATCGGTCTTAAGGCTCTTCAATTCCATGAACTTCTCGACGACAATAGCAAAACCCACGACCGAACCCAGGATTATCGGCGCCATGAGCGGGCCGCCTTTTAGAATAAGATCGAACATTATGGCTCCTTGAAGGTTTTATGAAGGATTTAGGAAAGTGATTTTATCACCATCCGGGCCTTTTATCAATCGTTATTTTTCCGCGCCTTCTCCTAACCGCGTTTCTCTTCTTCCAGGATCCCTACAAGGACATCGACAACTTTTGGGTTGAACTGCGTGCCCTTGTTCCTCCTTAGCTCATCGATGGCTTGCTGCCTGTTCAACGGGGGCCTGTAAGCCCTTGCGGAGGTCATGGCATCGTAGGAATCGGCAACGGTAACTATAGAGGACAGGATATTTATCTTGTCGCCGGCTAATCCGTCCGGATAGCCCTTACCGTCATAACGTTCGTGGTGGCTGCGGACTATATCGAGCATCTCCCCTGTCAAAAGGACGGGCTTAAGGATATTTTCTCCGATAACGGGATGTTTGCGTATCTCGGTCCATTCGGCCTGGCTAAGAGGCTCCTTCTTGTTGAGTATCCTCTCTTCGATACCCAGCTTGCCTATATCATGGAGGAGGGTGGCCTTCTTCAACAACTCTATCTTCTCTTTCGGAAGGCCCATCCTGAGGGCTATCTTCTCGGCGTATTCGGCAACCCTCTCGGAATGGCCTTTTGTATAGCTGTCCCTTGCCTCGAGTATACGGACAAACGATTGCACCACCCTGTAGAAATACGATAAAAGGTCTTTTTTGGACTCACTGAGCTTGGAAGCCAGCTGGTTGAAAGACGTTGCGAGCTCTCCCAATTCATCGGCGCCTTCGAGGTCTATCTTGTATCCAAGGTCACCGCTCGCCAGATGGCGAGAGCCTTCCAGGAGCTTGACGAGCTTGCCGGATATCCTCCTCGAGAGGAATATCGCCAGCAGGATGGAAAGCGCCACGGCGACAGCCATCGCCGTCATGGCGCGGTTGCGCACTTCTTTTTGCCTGGCGTATATCTCGTCCGCGGTTATATCAACGCCGACTATAGCGACGGCTTTACCTTCGTTGTCGAATATCGGAGAATATCCGGAAAGCGCTGCGCCCCACTCGTCTATTACTATCTTCCTGTCCGAGGTCGGGGCCTCAAATGCCTTGAGCATCTCGGGATACCTGGAAGCATCGTAAAGATCCCCGGGCCTTGACGAGAGCCCCCTGCTCTGCTGCTCGCGGGTAGGCAATATAGGGTCAACAATGAACCTGAGCATGCCTTTCCTGTCGGAAGAGGTAAGGGTGTAGACATATTTTATGTCCGGGTTCTGCCTTATTATCCTCTTCAACTCTTCGGATACTATCCTGTATTCCTGGGTATTGACCCCGCCGGGATTAAGGGGGATCTTCATCAGGGCTTCCGCGTCTATCCTGAACGCCGCGGACCTCGCAATGGTCCTGAGGTCGTTGCGCATGGAATTCATTTCCGAATCAAGCAGGTAGCGGTATACGAAAAGGTTCGTAACGGATATGACAAGGACCATCGACAACACGATAAGTATCGCCGTCTTGGCCCGGAAGGTGAACAATAAAGGTTTCTTCCCTGCTTCTATCGTCAAGGCTAGACTCCTTTTTGTTGATTTATTGTATCAAAGAGTAGTAAAATAGGCAAACCAAAAACAGAAAGGATCCTCCCATGGACAAGATCAGGTTTGACTTCAATAATATGTTCGGGGCCTGTGTAGGCAGCGGGCACGGCGTCGATGAATCCGAGCTCGAGGCCCTCTCCTATTCCATTAAGGAAGCGCACAGTCATTTAAGCAGCGTCCTTTCGGACAAGGCCTCCAGGATATACATAGGCCTGGAGTGGGCGCGTTTGCCCTTCCAGGATGAAAAAACCGTCGCGGCGATCCGGAAACTCGGTAATGAGATAGCAAAAAAATACGAGAACGTCATATCGCTCGGCATAGGCGGTTCGTACCTGGGGCTTAAGGCAGCCCAGGACGCGCTTTGCTCCCCTTATTATAACGACTTCGCCGGCGCAAGGAAGAAAAGGCCGCGCGTATATTTTGAGGGGAACAACCTTGACCCCGATACTATAGTGACGCTTCTTGAGAACCTTAACCCCAAAAAGACTTTCGTGATAGTGATATCCAAGTCCGGCGAGACGACCGAGACAAAAGCGGCTTTCATAGCCGTACAGGAATGGCTCAAGAAAAGCGTCGGTAAACGTTACGGCAGGCAGATCTTCGCCATAACCGACCCGTCCTCCGGCAGTCTCAGGAAGACTGTGGATACCGAACAGAAAGAAGACAAACTAAGCTTCAGGAACCTGCCTCTTATGAAGGGCGTCGGCGGGCGTTTCTCGGAATTCAATATGGGCCTGCTCCACCTGGCAATAATAGGTGTGGATATACGCAAGGTCCTAAAGGGCGCCGCGGATATGTCAAGGCGCTGCTTGTCTCCGGACGTATACAAGAACCCGGCATATATGTATGCAGCCCTGCACACGATACTCTACAGGATGAAAGGCAAGGATATAGCCATACTGATGCCTTTCTCCGAGACCCTGAAATCTACCGCCGACTGGTATATACAGATGCTGGCCGAGAGCCTCGGGAAGAAATACGCCAGGAAGGTGGAAAAGCCCCGGGACGGCGGAGAAGCGTGGGTAAATGACGACGGCAGGACGGTCAACGTCGGGCGCACCCCGATATCCGCGCGCGGCACAAATGACCTTCATTCGATACAGCAAAATAACATCGAGGGAATGAACAACAAGGCCGTTACCTTTATCCGCGTGGAAAAATTTGCGCGTGAATTGAAGATACCGTCAGGCAACGGTATTTTATCGGGCAAGAAGTACTCCGTCCTAATAGGACTTGCGCAGGAAGCCACCGAGTGGGCGCTTGCCAGGGAATCCAGGCCGAATTGCACCATCATAATGCCTGAGGTATCGGCTTACCATTGGGGCGCGCTCCTCTTCTTCTTCGAGATGGCTACGGCTTTTGAAGGCGAGCTCCTTGGGATAAACGCTTTCGACCAGCCCGGTGTGGAAGGATATAAGAACTACATGTATTTTAAACTGGGTAAACCCGGCCTAAGCGAATCAGTATCTAAGGAAATAAAGGAAAACCCGCTGGTAAAGGACCGGAAGTTGATCATTTGACGCCTGCAAGGGCGGAAAGAGCATCTTTCAAGGAAGGATCGGCATTCATAAAGTACATCCCCATAAGGTATAGGTCCTTGTCTGAACGCTCCTTATGGACAACCTTGCACTTCAATTCCGTCTTGGAATCCTTTCCGGGCAGGTGTAGCCTGCAGATGATCTCCTCGCACTGAGTCTGGCTGCCTAAGACGGCCAGCATCCCGCTCTCGGAGATATTGACTATCTCCACGACCTTAAGGCCTTTATCGGAGAAGGGTTCCGAAAATTCCACGTTAAGGCTCGACAGGGGTTTTATCCTGATGAACCTCCTCCTCTCGACTATTATGCGGTTTCGGCCTCCGGATTTCGCCTGGTACAGCGCCCTGTCGGCAACGTTAATTATCTCCTCCAGGCCTTTGCCGTTAAGCGGGAAAGATGCGATGCCCGCGCTGAAATGCAGGACAGGCTTTAACCCCTCTTCGGTCACGTTAAAAGGCAGCCTCATCTCAACCATTTTACTCTTTACCCTCTCGAGGACCCTGAGGGCCTGCTTATGGTTGGCCTCGGGCAGGACTATCAGGAATTCTTCTCCTCCGTATCTTCCGACTATATCCACGTTCCTGACATTGGCTTTTACGGTCGCGGCAAATTCCCTGAGCACTTTGTTGCCGGCGACGTGCCCGAACTTGTCGTTTATATCCTTGAAATGGTCGATATCCATCATTATGACCGCCATCTCTTTATGGTAACGGCGGCAGCGGTTTATTTCGCTGGCCAGGATCTCCATTATCCACCTGAAATTTACGCAATTGGTAAGCTCATCGTACCTGGCGAGTTCCTTGAGCTTCTCCCTCAACTGCCTGTCCATCTCTGACAGGAATGACATCGCAATACCGCCCGCGAAAAAGAAGAGCATCCTCAGGTACATGCTTTTGACAACGACATCCCTGAGGGGCCAATCGGGGAAAAGGGTTATCTCCGCGAAAAATACGGCTGATGCAGCCGCAGCAGAAATAAGGCCCCCAGGCAGCCCAAACCAAAACCCTGCAAGACAGACAAGCGTAAGATAGAGATAACCCAGGGAAAATCCGAAAGCGTGTGAACCCAGCCTTATACCGATAAATACCAGGAAACCGCATATCAGGAACCATATGCGGAATTTGTTCGATGAAGTTACATCGAGGAACCTGTCCTTGGTGGAAAGCGGTTCATCTATGAATATCTTCTTTTTCTTCGCAGACAGGAATTTCTTGAGGTTGCCGCTCCTGAACCGCCTTTCGGCATCGGCAAGCATCGCCATTACCAGGCCGCCCAGGTAATAGAAAAATATCCGTGAAAGCGAGTTGCCGGCCACTGCATCCCTGAGGGGCCAATCGCGGTAAAGGCTTATCTCGAGGAGAAATATGGCGGAAGCGGCAGTAGCCGAAAGGATGCCGCCCCTGTACCCGAACCAGAGGCCCCCAAGGCATATCAGGATAAGGTAGAGATAGCCGAGAGAGACCCCGAAGGCATGGATAATTAATCTCGCGGCGACCAGCGCCGCAAAAACGGCCAATATCAAGCGAAGACGGAACCTGGGAGTATTCACAATTTCAATAAATTTCATTCTATGGGAATAATTATTTTTGTGCCCGCCTTAAGCTTGTTCGGGTCTCTGATCCTGTCTTTATTGATCTCGTAAAGATATTTCCACCTATTTGCCTTGCCAAGTTCTTGCCTGGCTATCGAGGATAAGGTATCCCCTTTCTTTACCGTGTATTCCCTCGTGGAGACCCTGACCCTGCTCTCCACGTTCTTCTCTTCTTCCAGGAGGTACTTATTTTCGGAAACTTTTGTCGCGTCGGATATCTCTGCAGGGGCTTCATCCGGGGCAGGGATCATGACCTCTTCTACCTCGGCTATCATGAACTGGGCATTGCGGTCTTTCTGCATCCCGACCAGGTCCGTTACCGGGGCAACGGCATCCAGTTTCCCGCGGCTGACTATCTTGATGGAGTCCTCGGTTATGCCGTTATCGACCATATACTGCCTTATTGCCTCGGCCCTGCGGCGTCCAAGCTTCTCGTTATACCTCTCGCTGCCGCGTATATCGCAGTTACCGGTTATTAGAATGCTGCATTCCGGGTTATGCTTGAGGGTCCATACGGCGTTATCCAGTATCTTCCTGGCGTCATCGCGTATCGCCGCCTTATCGTAATCGAAGTATATCTTGACGTTCTTCTTTATGTTCTTTATAAGCAGCGAGGGCCTGAGTTCCTTAGGCTGCGCCGGGGGCAATTCATCGGCCTTATAATCATAGATGAGCTTATATACATATATATAACCCCTGTTGCCCCATGGGGTAGAAGCGCCGGGCTGGGTCGGCATCCACCAGTAACCTCCCATGTCCGCGTCCTTTACCGGCGACGGTTGGGCATCGGTAGGCCACCAATGGAATTTTTCCTGCAACTCCTGGAGCTGCAGGTCTCTCTTAGAGACCCTGTCCTGTTTGCTTATGAACCAGTCTGAAGCAAAAATGGAATTCATGCAGAATAACATTGATAGAGTCACTGCAGCGCGGATCAGGATTTTGTTTTTCATGCGGACCTCCCCCCTCTTTGGCCGGTATCAGGAACTACTGGTAAATTATACATCAAAAAACGCAAATCCCAAGTATTTTTTTACCTGGGATTTGCGCTGTGTTCAGGTTCCCGAACTTTAAAAATCCACCTGCGTCCTCAACCCGTAGACGAATACGCCTTCCGTATCGTCGGCTATGTCCTTTCCGAAAGGATTCCATATGTACTGCAGGTCGGGGCTCACGGAAAGATGGTCATTTATGTGGAACCTGTAATACGCTTCCAGATGGCCTTCGCTCTTGCACTCGAGCGGGGGATCGAAAGCGTTCTTATAATCTTTCGAAGGTATCGCCTGGCCGACTGCCAGTGCAAAAACGTCGTTGTCCCTCTTCCAGGGCTTGCCTTCTATCTGAAGGCCCGCGCTCCATGAATGCTTAAGCGAGTAATTCAGGTCCCCGGCGGTCGTTATGTCAGGGTTGAATACCTTGGGATCCTGCCACCCGTAACGGGCAAATAGGGTTATGATATCATTGGCTTTCTGGTCGAAGCTCAAGCCGAAACCATAGGTCCCTTCCTTCTCCTTTGCCGGATCAAGCCATTTCGTATGGCGCGACTTGTTTGACCAGCCGAAGAACCTGTAATTGCCGGGAAGGCCGAAGAACCCGGTCTTGAAGGTAACCTGGCCTACATTGAAAAGATTATCGCCTATATCATCCCAGTCGCTGTCACCGTCGAATACGCCGTAATTCAACTCGAGCCAGTCAACCGGCATGGCCGCCGCCCTTATGGCGAGGGTGTTGTCCGGGAACTCGATAGCGGGATTATTGCGGAAGATATCGCTCAGGAACTGGGTGGTTTCGTCGTTGGCCGCTTCGTTGTTATCGAAATAGGCCGTCGGGTCAAGTTTCCCGAAAGTCAGGAGGGCTTTGTCCGAAAAGAGGCCCTGTTCATACCATATCTCTGATACCGCGACATGCTCCTCGTCATTGGCATCGTAATCCACGTTGCTGTAAAGCGAAAGGTCGTTGGTAAGCCCGGCGCCCTGACCCGCCTCAAGATGGATAAAAGCCTGGCTGTTTAAGCCTTCGAACTCTTTCGAGATGGTTATGTCCTCGGAGAAAGACGCGTCAGCCTTTGAGTTCTTCTTCTCTTCGGTGGCATTCGTGTTGTCGGTGCCCTGGACGACCATTGTGGCCCCCACGCCTATCCTAAGCCCGTCCGTAACGAGGGTCTCCGGGCCGACCTGCCTGTGGAGCTGCTGGTCCGCTATGCACGATTCCTGGTCTTTCATGCATTTTTCCTGGTCTGAAAGCTTCTTCTCCAGGGCATCGATCTTCTGTTCGAGGGACTTCAGCCTGTCCATCACGGCCGCCTCGTCGGCATATAAAAAGCCGGGAACACATAGAACGGCAGACAACAGCAACAACGGCAGACAGCGCATGGCACATACCTCCTGTTCCATAGGTTATAAATAGAAAACATTTCTATTTATAATATAACCGTTATCCGGTGTCAAGTGCTATCTTTACCGCTTTCCCCTCATGCAATCTTTAAGTTTTTTCTCTATCTCGCGGCGCTTGTCGATCTCCAGATGGAGCTGCTTATTTATCAGGTCGGTGACCGTCTTGGATATGGACAGTTCGGCGTTCCTCTTCTCTATCCGGTAGAGGACCGCTCCGGCCGCGCCCAAGACTATCAGGACAAAACATACAAAGACCAGGTTATCGCGCGCATTCTTGTTTATGGGATCGACTATGGCGGCGTAATCCATGGTTACCTTGACAGACCAGTTCTCGGAGCCGACCTTGATGGGCACGGAAGCCGAGACCGGGCGGGTTATCATGCTCTCTCCGGCGTAATTTATGACTGTCCCGTTCTCGTCGAAGATCGCTATGTTGATATCTTTTTCCGTATTGATATGTGCAACGAGCTCCTCGATCCTGTCCACGGATATGACGGCCCTCAAGAACCCGGCGAAATCCGGACCGTCAAATACGGGACAAAGCGCCGCTACGACCCTGTCACCGGATGCCTGTTTGAACACTCCGGTCGTAAATGGCCGTTTCCCCGAGAGCATTTCCTTTACATCGGCACATGATAAAAGGCTGTCTTCGGATGGCTTGATCATCGGCGGAGCAAACGCAATGATCCTGCCTCCCTCGTCCATAAGATACAGGGCCTCCACAAGCGGTTTGGTGTCCTCATAAGCGCCCGAAAGGACCTCTTGAAAAACTGCGGAATCGACATCCCTGCCCCTGACAGCCGACCGGACTATCCCCTCGGAGGATAGTATCTCGATCTCCTGGTGGATGTCGCTCATATATTCTTCTATGCTTTGGGCCTCGGACTTCGCTATGATATACAGCTGTTTCCGCGCCTGCTTTAGCATGGCCCGCTCAAAATCCCTGTGGTTGAACCATGCCAGGAAGCTTATCGCAGCCAGCACCGCAGCTACTGCCAATATCAGGGAAAGTTTTTTTATGCGCCTGCTGATATCCATTCTTCGAGCTTCTCTCTTATCTCTGCGGGTACGGGGCGTGTCTTCATGCAGCTATCGACACAGGCCAATGTCACGATGCCGGAAAAAAGCAATGTATCGTCCCTCTTTATCCGCTGGCAGAACCTGACCGAAGCTCTGCCAGCCTTTTCAAGCGAGGTCGCAACAGTTATATTATCGCCGTAACGGGCCGGGGCCTTGTAATCGGCTTCGATGCGCACCACCGGGAAGACTACGCCTTTACGCGCGTAATCGGGAGCGTCTATCCCAAGAGCCCCGAGAAACTCCGTCCTGCCTTCCTCAAGGTATTCCAGGTAATTCGCGTAATATACAACTCCCCCGCAATCGGTATCGTGGTAGTATATTTTTTTATTTAGAAGGTGCTCTTTCTTGTGCCCAGAGCTCATCAAGTTTATACCTTTTTAATGACAGGCTGTTCATGAACCCGAAAAGTTCCCCAAAACCCCTAAGGGGCTTTATCACGGTCTGCTGTTTCAGGTCGGGCCATTTGCCGGTTATCTGGACCACTATACCGTCCCTTACCATGTCAAGGCTTATCGTGACCGGCAGTATTATCTGCCGTGCAGTCCTTATCGGGTTCATCTGTGAAACATTGGCGCCGGCAGTCATCTCGACCGAACCGTTAATATCGTACGTGCCGGATATCTCCAACCTCATAAGAGAGGCGCTGCAGTCGCCCTGGATAGAAACTTTCCTGTTGGCTATCTTGAACACTGTCTTTATCTGTTTGAAATCCGGCATGCTGAACCCGCCGACAACCGAACCTATGCCCTGTTCCGCGGCTTTAAAGACCGGCGCCGACTTGAAACTGCAATTCGAAACATTGAGGTAACCGCCGCCTGAAGCAGGCTCTGACCTGTCCCACCAGCCGATGCAGGCCAGGTTGGCGTTTACTACGCCCTTTATCCCCGTAAGGTGCGGGCTGTCATGGGAGGCCTCCTCAAGGTCGCACTTATCGAGGTTCAATTCGAATCCCCACTTCTTGGGATCCATCCTGACTTGCGCTTCGGCTGTTCCTTCGTAGAGATCGAACTGCGGTATATTCCCGTCAAACAATCCGTTCTCTATCTTTGAAGAGAATGAGCAGTCTTTAGGCCTTATTCCGAGAACCGAGAAACCGCTCAACTCGAGGCCCAGGCTGCCGTTGAAGGTCTCGGCGCGGTCAAGCTCTCCTGTAAGTTCACCGGAGGCGGCGATCCTTCCCGACATATCGTCTTTGCTGATCCCGAATACCGGGCCTATCTCCGAAAGCTCAGCTCCTCCGGAGACCGTGAAACGGAACTCGAGGTTATCAAGGCTGTTCGTATCGGCATCCACGATCAGCACTGATCCTGAGGTCAGGACCCGGAGCTGCGCTTCGGCCTTGCCCGGGCCGGGGAATTGCATATCGATCGTGTTGTGCAATCCGCAGATATCACCCTCCATATTAACGCTTTTAGGCTCTTCTCCCGATACCTTTCCCTTATAGGTAACAGGTTTGCCAAAAAGGCCGCCCGTAAGCGAAGTGATCCCGACCTGCCCGCCGGTGACCGAAGCGATGCATTTACCGCCGGTGAAAAAAATATTTTTCCCCGCGGACATCTCTATCCCGGTCAATGTCGCCTGCGCGCAGGATCGCGGTTCGCCTTTTCCTTTCGGCGGACAATCCATTTCGTGCCGCACAGAAACTTCGCATTTGGCCAGGAAGTCCCCGTATTTCAATTCGCCGTCCTTGATCGCGTATGCTCCTTCGAGCCGCAAGCCGTTCACATCAAAACTGAAATCGGCTTTCAGGTCGGCGATACCCGCGCGCATAGACCATGGCTTAAATATATCGTCAAGGTAATAGTCCCAATAACCGTTTATGCTGGAGGTCCTTATCCCTATAGAGCCTTTGCCCGAACGATCGCGGGGGACATAATCCATGAGGAACGATACGGAATCCTGTCTGTCGTCAAGGGATGTGCAGAGCAGGACAAGGTTGTAGTCGCCGTTCCTGTCGCCCGCGAACGAGGCCCTTGTTATCCCGAAAGTCCTGTCGATACTATTACCTGGCATAAGGTGGTCGGAATACCTTATGGTGCCGTCGAGCATCCTGAACTCCCTTACGCAGACATTGAACTTTCGGAATTTCTTGTCGCTGCCGAAATCCACGTTAAAAAGCGGGGCAAAATCCCAGGCCCCGCGGGAATCACGGGATATCACAAAATCCGCTCCCATCATGTCAAAGCGTTTTATCTCTATCCGTCCGAATAAAAGCTTATACCATTCCAGGTCTACATCGACTTTTTTGGATGCGGCAACGTAATTAATGGGGGATCCCTGTGAAGTATAAAGGCGGACATCCTTGAGCAGAAACCCGCTGACCGGTTCGAAACTAATGTCCCCGACGGAAACCCTGAACGGGGCTGTCAAACCGGACTCGAGGTATTCCCTGACCCTTGGTATGACTACGCGTGGTATGAGGAATTTATTGACGACCTGGCAAAAGAGAACGTAAAAAATGCAGGCGCCGATAAATAGCAGGGCGGCAAGCCTTACCCTCTTCTTTGACGTATTACTGGTTTTCTCCATGCCCCATCAGGCTTTCGTAAAACTCCCTGTAATCATCTTTTTTGTCGCTGTTGCGCAGCGCCATTGCAGCGCGGGGATGCTCGTCCAGGATGCCTGTGATAGCATAAGGTATGATGTATCCCCATTCCATCTTCTCTCTAAGGGGTATGAACTCTTTGGAGATCAATTCAAGGACGGGACGTATATCGAATTTGGGGTTCTTAAGGAAACCCAGTATAAGTTCAAGGGGGCAGTTGCCCGCGGCCCTTCCGAGGCCGTATACGGTCCCGTCTATATAATTCGCGTTGTGGATCACGGCTTCTATGGTATTGGCAAAAGCAAGCTGCTGGTTGTTGTGTGCATGCATGCCTATCTCTTTCGTCTTTATTATGCCTTTGGCCTTCTTGACCAGCAATTCGGTAGTCTCCTGGTAAAGGGCGCCGTTGCTGTCGACGAGATAGACAACCCCGGCCTTGCACTCTTCCTCAAGCTGATTGAACGCCTCGGTAAGCTCGTTGTCGGGGGCCCTGGATATGGCCATTATGTTGATCGTGGTCTCATAACCTTTATCGGCGAATACGTTGGCAAGGTATATCGCCTTGTCTATATCCTTTACGTAACATGCCACGCGCACCATGGAGACCGGGCTTTCTTTCCTTGGCTTGATGTCGTCGATATCGACGCGGTCGACATCTACCATTACGGAAATCTTCGTATCGGACTCTATGCCCTCTATGACCTTGTTTATGACATCGTCATCGCAGAATTTCCACTGCCCGTATTCCTTGTCTGAGAAGAGTTTCTTGGAGTTCTTGTACCCTATCTCCATATAATCTATCTTTGCTTCTGAGAGGGCCTTGTAAACCGCGCGGACGAACTTGAAATCAAAATCATGCTTATTTATAAGGCCGCCGTCCCTTATAGTGCAGTCGAGAACTTTTATCTTTTCCCTGAACAATTCTCTTTCTCCTCGGTTAAGGGTCAGACCCCGATATCCTCATTCCAAAGGCGCGGGTTTTCCCGGATGAACCTTTCCATCATATCCCTGCATTGCTTCATGTCGAGGTTGACGATCTTTATACCCCGCCTTTTCGAATACGCCTCGGGCCCCTTAAAAGTCCTGTTCTCGCCGATCACTATGGCGGGTATCTTATATAACAGAACGGCGCCAGTGCACATATCGCAAGGCGACAACGTAGAATACAACACGCATTTCTTGTAGTCCCGGGCCTCCAAACGCCCCGCTTTCTCAAGGCAATCCATTTCGGCGTGAAGTATGGCGGATCTCTTCTGGATGCGTCTGTTGTGCCCGCGGCCTATTATGCGTCCGTCCTTTACCAGGACGGAACCTATAGGTATACCGCCCTCTTTAAGCCCCTTGAGGGCTTCCTTTACCGCCTCTCCCATGAACTTTCTATGGTCTGCCATTATACACTATATCCTGGGGGAGGTCATTCCCTTTCGAGAACCCTGAGGAAAGCCTCTACCACTTTAGGGTTGAACTGTGTCCCGCTGTTCCTCGTCAATTCCTCTATCGCGGCGGCCTTCCCGAGTGAATTCCTGTAGGCGCGCTTTGAGGTCATGGCGTCATATGAGTCGGCCACCGACACTATCTGGGCAAGTATGTCTATCTCATCGCCCTTTAGGCCGTCGGGATAACCCTTTCCATCATATCTCTCGTGGTGCGACCTTACTATAGCCAGCTTCTTCTTGTCAAGGAAGACGGGTGTAAGTATCTCCTCGCCTGTCTTGGGGTGTTCCTTGATTATCTCCCACTCTTCCGGCGACGGTTTTCCGTCCTTGTTCAATATGCTCTCCTCGATACCGAGCTTTCCTATGTCATGCAGCTCGGCCACGCTCTTAAGCATCTCGGCTTCCTCTTCGGAGAGGCCCATCTCCACGGCTATCTTCCTTGCGTATTCGGCGACCCTGTCCGAGTGGCCCTTGGTATATGTATCCTTGGCTTCGATGCTGCGCGCAAGGGTCTGCACTATCCTGTAAAAATAATCCTGCAGGGCTTTCCTCGATTCCGATATGCTCTCGGCCATCCTGTTGAAAGCCCTTCCGAGACGGCTGATCTCATCGTTGCCCCTTATATCTACCCTGTACTTAAAATCTCCGGAGGAGATCCTCTCGGTGGCCTCCTCGAGTTTCTTGATCGGGTCGGTGGTGCTCTTCCCCACCAGCAGGCCGAGCACGGCTGCTACGAATATCCCGAGAAGGAGCACCAACAGGGCCCTGCGGTTCAGGTCCCTGGCCATATCCCTGACCTTGTTAGCACTTATGTCAATGCCAAGGATGGCTACCGTTCTGCCGCTCTCATCGCGTATGGGTGCATAACCTGAAAGCGTGACACCCCATTCATCTTCCGTAAGTTTAGTATCGGCGGACGGCCTTTCGAAGGCCTTTTTCATGTCCGGAAAACGCGAAATGTCATATGTATCTCCAGGATAAGCGGTCGGGCCGTCTTCCCTCTTCTCCCTGCCGGAAGGATCGGGATCGACGATGAACTGCCATGCCTCATCCCCCTCGGTCGCAGTCATTGTATATATGAAGACTATCTGAGGATTTGAATTCTTTATCTTCCTTAGCTGCCCTGCTATCTCTTTGTATTCGGGGCTTTCTATGCCTTTACGGTCAAGCGGAACCTGCATGAGGGTTTTCTCGTCAACCCCAAGGGCGGCAGTCTGGGCGACGAACTCGAGTTCTTCCCGCAACTGCGAAAAACGGGAATTATAGCTGTACTTGTAAAGCAGGAAATTACTAAGGACCGCAACGAAGAAAAGAGACAGGATAAACGCTATGGTGACCTTGGCGCGGAAACCGCCGAACAGGTAATATCTCATCTGACCAGGCTGTAGGCCAGGGCCGAGATCAGCGCCGAACACGGAATGGTCAATATCCATGCCCACACGATCTGTCCGGCAACGCCCCAGCGAACAGCGCTGAGGCGCCTCAAGGAACCTACCCCCATTATAGCTCCCGTTATGGTATGGGTGGTGCTCACCGGTATGCCTAATGCCGAAGACATGAACAAGGTGATGGCCGCACCAGACTCGGCGCAAAAACCGTCAACGGGTTTAAGCTTTGAGACCTTCTGCCCCATTGTTTTGACAATGCGCCATCCGCCGAACATGGTGCCGAGCGCTATCGCGGCATGGCACATTATTACCACGAAAAAAGGTATATGGAACTCCTTGCCGAGAAGTCCGGCGCTGAACAGGAGACTGGCAATGATGCCCATAGTCTTCTGGGCATCGTTGCCTCCGTGACCGAGGCTGTAGGCGGCCGCGGATAAAAGCTGGCCCTTCCTGAATATATTATCCACTTTCAGCGGCGCGCTCTTTCGAAAAACCCAGTAAACACCTACGCCAAACAGTAACCCAAGGATAAGGCCGAGCACCGGGGAGATTATTATAAAAGCAGCTGTTTTTGCTATGCCGTTCCATACCAGCGCCCCGTTTCCCGCTTTTACCAAACCGGCGCCTATGAGACCTCCCATTAGGGCATGCGAGGAACTGGTGGGAAGGCCGAAATACCAGGTTATGATGTTCCAGCCGCAGGCGCCTATAAGAGTGCCGAAGATTATGCCGTTATCTATTATTGCGATATCTATTATACCCTTGCCGATGGTATTGGCAACATGCAGGCCGAAGAAAAGGAAAGCCACAAAATTAAAAAACGCCGCCCACAAGACGGCGTGGCGCGGCGAAAGGACCCTGGTAGACACGATAGTGGCTATTGAGTTAGCCGAATCGTGAAAACCGTTCAAAAAATCGAACAATAATGCGAGCAGGATCAGAAAAAGGACGGTTATTGTCATGATATAAGGCCTGGATCAAAGAATATTATAAATAAGGAACGTTGCCGCGTCAAGATATTAAATCAGGGCCTGCGGCTATAACGCCTGAATCTCCTTTGTTTGAACACGTATCTCGGTTTAGTCATCGAACTTTGGCTTTCAAATTCGGCATGGGCGATCTCCGGATGACGGGAAACCGGCAGCGTAGACCTTATAAGCTTCTCTATATTGCGCACATCCCTGCTCTGGCCCGGCGTGGCAAAAGATATGGCATGTCCTTTATGCCCTGCCCTGCCTGTCCTGCCGATACGATGCACATAATTACCCGCATCCTCAGGAATATCATAGTTTATCACCAATTCTATTCCCGCAACATCAATGCCCCTGGCGGCTATATCGGTCGCTACAAGCACCCTGTATTTCCCGGATTTGAAACCCTCGAGGGCCTCGCGCCTCTGGCCAAGGGAGCGGTTTGAATGTATCTCGGCTGCGCTTATTCTCATGTTCCTGACCGACTTAGCTATCTTACGTGCGCCGTGCTTGGTCCTGCAGAACAACAGCACCGAACCGTGGTATTTTTCCATTAATTTCCCAAGCAACGCTATCTTGGATTCCTGGGGTATTATGAAGAGCTCCTGCGTTACTTTCTCGGCAGCCGTCCCGGACGGGGCCACTTCCACGGAAACGGGAAAATTCATATAACGCGAAACCATCTGCATTATCTCCCTGGGAAGCGTTGCGGAAAAAAGCAATGTTTGCCTCTCTTTTGGAAGGTGCCGTAACACTCTGTCTATCTGCGGGGCAAATCCCATATCAAGCATCCGGTCCGCCTCGTCGAGAACAAACATACCGGCATCGCCAAGCGAGAGGTTACGTTGTTCGAGATGGTCAAGAAGCCTGCCGGGTGTGGCTATAATGATACGCGGATCTTTACGCAATGCTCGTATTTGCTCATGCATGGAAGCCCCGCCGATAAGACATGCGGTCTTCATGCCGAAAGCGTGCGCGAGTATCTTGAAGACCTCGTCGATCTGCAAAGCCAGTTCCCGGGTAGGCGCGAGGACAAGACCTTTGCCTTTTACCTGCGCGAGCCGCTGGACCATGGGTATCGCGAACGAATGGGTCTTGCCTGTCCCGGTCTGCGCTATGCCCACGAGGTCCTTTCCTTCTATGGCCAACGGTATGGCCTTGAACTGTATGGGCGTAGGGACACTGAACTTTATACGCTCGAGTATGCTAAGTATCCTTGGGGCTATCCCAAGGCCGTAAAAACTACGAGCTGGCTGCTCAGGTCCGTCTCGATGGATATTCTTATGCATTTTCCGGCCCCTCCCTGGCCCCGTGTCTATCAGGCCCTGTTGATCACGAAAGTTCTCTTAAGCGAATCCGCAAGCCTTCCTTTGCGTAAATCACGCACTATTGCGCTTGCAACAATCCTGGGCAGCACCCCGATAAGGGAAGCCAACTCCCGGAAAGATAAAAACCTGTTGCTGAAAATACACTTCCAAAATAGTCCTATGAAACGCGCCGGCGTATAGAAAGAAAATTTTATCGTCCTTCCTATCTTCTTGAGCGACGCGTGGCTATAAGCATCTGAATAGAGCTCGCCTTTCTCGGTAATATGATACCCGGGGGTATTTTCCGCTATAGTCCTTAACGGCGAGAACCGTTCTATCCTCAATTTGTTACAAGATATAAAATCCAATCCTATCTCTTTCGCGAATTCAGGTATATACAGCATCTCGTCCTTGGTCTCACCTATATTCCCGTAGATAAAATAACCGTTATAAAACATGGGGTAACGCTTAAGCACCTTAAAAGCTTTTCTTATCGTGGCGGAATCAAAACCCTTGTTGAGTTGCGCAAGTATGCGGTCATTCGGCGACTCGATACCTATCAAAAGCGCCTTGAATCCTGCCTTGACCATTTTATCCAGTAACGAAGGATGCTTGAATATCTCTATACGCGCCTGGGCAATAAAACGTTTTTTGATGCCCCGGCTGATAATCCCCTCGCAGATCCTTTCGGCCCTTACCGGATCGGCAAATAGATTATCGTCGCTGAAAAGGACAACCTCTGCGGATATGCCTTCTATCTCCCTGATAACCGAATCCACACTGCGCGCGGTGTAAGTCCTGCGCTGACCCAGGGGGTTCAGGCTGAATGTGCAGAATTTGCAATTATGCGGGCAGCCTCTCGCGCTCAATATGGAATCAAACGTCAGACCCGTAACCGCTATCCCGTTTACCGAGAGACTGTACCGGTTAGCCCTAAGGGACCTGTCAGGCGATGATATACTATTTATATCCGCCAGTATCCTGTTCTTGTTATGGACCACCTTTCCGGACTCTCTGTACGATATTCCGGGAATATCCCTTAAGGGAAGACCGTTAAATATGTCTTTGATGGTCTCTTCTCCCTCTCCGCGGACAATGACCGTTATACCCGGGCATATCTTGAAGAGTTCATCCGCCATCTCCGTCGCCTTATACCCTCCGACAATCAACGGGATACCCGAAGGCATATGGTTAAGCAGTTCGCATATTTCCTTGAACTGGCGGTCCCAACCGATACTGACACAGACTACATCGATCTCTTTCGAGATAAAATCAAACAGTTTACTGGTGTCGGATAGTTCTTTTTCGTATCTTAGGTCGAGCAAGGTGATCTTTTTGACCAACCCTTTGGCACTCGTTGCAACATATTCGAGCCCGGTCGGGGGAAAAAGCTTCATGATGCTGGTATTATTGCTCTCAACATAGGGATTCAGAAACAGGGCATGATTATATTTCATTTATGTATTATAGCATATTATTCGCATAATCTGTAAGAAACCTTGCCTTTAGCAATCCTTCCTCCCATTCGCCTTTGGGGGTAGAATCCCAGACTATCCCGCCGCCTACGCCCATCTCCCCTGCGCCGTCATCCAGGAGCAGGGTGCGTATAGGCACATTGAAGAACATGTCCCTTTGAGGGGTTATATAACCTATTGCCCCTGTATATATCCTGCGTTCCTCGTTCTCCAGTTCCCTTATTATCCCCATCGCCCTTATCTTGGGAGCGCCCGTAACCGAACCGGACGGGAACAAAGACGAAAAGATATCGATCAGCGGCACGCATCTGTCAACCTCACCGGTGACGGTAGAGGTCATCTGGTGCAGTTTCCTGTATTTGGCTATCTCGAAGAGCCTGGGCACCCTGATGTTTCCGGCAACTCTGCCGAGGTCGTTCCTGAGCAGGTCGGCTATCATCACGTTCTCCGCCCTGTTCTTTTTGTCGCGTTTGAAGCGGATACCGGCAATAATATCCGAGACGGCATTCACCCCTCTCGGCCAGGTACCTTTCATGGGTTTCGTCACGATCCTCGAGGCTTTCTTGTTTATGAACATCTCCGGGGACAATGAAAGTATGTAACGGCCGTCCGCCTCTATATACGCGGGATAAGGTACGGGCTGTTCCCTTAACAGCGACCTGTAGAGCGTGAACGGGTCCCCGCGAAAACCGAACAGGAATTTTATGCAATAAGTGATCTGGTAAACATCGCCGTCAGAGATATGTTCGCGTATGGCACATATATCCGAAAAGTATTCATCATAAGAGATGTTAAGGCGCATATCCGACAGCGATACACGAGACCGCGGCGGCTCAGGCGGGACCTCTGCGGCACAAGGAGCGGTGTATACCCCCAGTTGCAGCAACGGAAAATCTCCTGCCGTCCGTGCGCAAAGGCTCTCCTCAAAAAAATAGCCTGCTTCATAGGAAAGGTAACCCGCCAGGTAATATCCGCGCGCTATGGCTTCTTCTATCTGCTTGAAACAGGCAGCAAGGCAGGACGGTTCACGGCATGTTATC
>CAZAEH010000006.1:0-8218 GCA_964484255.1 uncultured Planctomycetia bacterium | reverse complement strand
TGTTATCACACAAACCGGGTCGCGGAACAGTAAAGGGTAATTTTCGAACTGGATAAGTACTTTCATGACCTGTAGAGAGGGTCTGGATGTCCCGCTGCCTCCATAAGAGGGGGACTAGGTCATGACCGAAAATATTAATTTATCTGGAAACTGATCTCAACGCTTTGAGCTGACGGCGCAGCTCATCTGGAAGCCGGTCCCCGAACTTAACGAAGAATGCTTCTATGTCGTCCAATTCGGCTGCCCACTCCTTCATGTCCGTTTCAAGCAGCTTATCGACGTCTTTCTTGGATATATCAAGACCTGAAAGGTCGAGGTCTTTCGCATACGGGACAAAGCCTATCGGGGTTTCCTTCGCCTTTACCCTATCGTTAACCCTGTCGATAACCCACTTCAGGACACGGATATTCTCGCCGAAACCGGGCCACATGAATTTGCCTTCATCGTCCATCCTGAACCAGTTGACCGAGAAGATCTTCGGGGGGTTGTGCATACGCCTTCCCATATTCAGCCAATGGCTGAAATAATCGCCCATGTTGTATCCGCAGAAAGGCAGCATGGCCATGGGGTCCCTGCGAAGTACGCCTACTTTATGCGCGGCGGCTGCCGTAGTCTCGGAACCCGTCCTGGCACCCAGGAATACCCCCTGTTCCCAGTTCAACGCTTCAGTGACAAGCGGTATAAGATGGGTCCTGCGCCCGCCGAGTATTATGGCGGATATCGGCACGCCGGGGGGATTATCGAACTCTTTAGAGAGCGTAGGGCAATTATATATCGATGCGGTAAAACGGGAATTTGGGTGTGCGGCTTTCTTTTCACCGCCGGGCTTCCAGGCATTCCCCTGCCAATCCAGCAGGTTTTCCGGCACGGCCCCGTCAAGACCTTCCCACCATGGTTCGTTCTTATCGGTATCCAAAGCGGTATTGGTAAAAAGTGTAGGAAAGAATTTCCTGCCCCTAAGGGTCTTTAGCATATTAGGGTTGGTCTTCTTCGACGTCCCCGGGGCGACCCCAAAGAGCCCTGTCTCGGGGTTTATTGCATAAAGCTTACCGTCCGGGCCTATGTTAAGCCACGCAATGTCGTCGCCTATGGTCCAGATCCTGTAACCCGGCAGCGCAGACTCGAGCATAGCAAGGTTCGTCTTACCGCAAGCTGAAGGCATGGCTGCTGTAATATAAGTGATCTCCCCGTCGGGGCTCTCGACGCCCAGGATAACCATGTGTTCCGCAAGCCAGCCTTCCTGGTAGCCCAGCCATGACGCAAGCCTTAAGGAAAAACATTTTTTACCCAGCAAGGCGTTCCCGCCGTAACCGGAACCTATGCTCCATACGAAATGCTCGTCCGGGAAATGCATTATGTACCGCTTGGCCGGGTCAAAATCCCCTACGGAATGGAGGCCTTTCACGAAATCGTGGCGGTCTCCGATCTTGTCTATTACCTTCTTGCTCATGCGCGTCATTATGCGCATGCTGACCGCGACATACGAGACATCGGTGATCTGGATGCACGCCTTGGCATAAGGCGAATCGGGATGGCCCATCATATAAGGAAGGACATACATCGTCTTTCCCTTCATGCACCCGTCGGAAAGTTTGGTCAAAAGGGCCTTGGCCTCGCCGGGATCCATCCAGTTATTATTAGGGCCGGCCGTATCCTTATCGGGATGGCAGACAAAGGTCAGGTGCTCCGTACGAGCGACATCCGTATGGTGGCTCATATGGTAATAAGCGCCCGGCCATGTCTTCTGGTTAAGCTCCTTGAAGACGGGATGTCCGTCGATCTTCTCTTCCTTCATCCCTATCTCGAGTATCCTGCGAGTCTCCTCTTCGGAGCCGTCGCACCAGATTATCCTGTCGGGTTTGGTGAGCTTTGCCTGTTCTTCGACCCATTTTTTCAGAGGTGTAGACATAGGTGATATTATAGTGAATTCAATCTATTGTATCAAGAATTTTTTTGACGATGCAGGCTATGGAAAGGCACGCGGTCAGGCCGGGTGATTCTATCCCGATAAGGTCAACCAGGCCGGGATATCCCCTGCCGGATTCTTCCCTTATCACGAAATCCCTGAAATCTTCTCCCGGGCCCTGGAGTTTCGGCCTTATTCCCGAAGTGTCTGGGCTAAGGTCATCCTGCGCAATAAATGGAAGGAAAGTTTTTACGCTTTTGTAAAAATCATTGCTCTTCGAGATATCTACTTTATAATCGATATTATGGACATACTCCTCGTCCGGGCCCAGTCTTACCCCTCCCCCGAGATCGGGCGTAGCGTGGATCCCCAAGCCGGCGCCCTTCCTCTTGGGGACCGGATACACAAGGCGGCCGATAAGTTTTGACTTCGACTGGTTCAGGCGGAAATAACTGCCCTTGCAGGGTCTTATCCCGTATTCCGGGATGTCAAGGCCCGCCATTGCGGCTATCCTGCCCGACTCAAGCCCCGCGCAATTGATAAGGACGCGGGCCTGAAGGACGGTCAAGCTGCCGTCGGCATCATTCACGGTTACCTTATATCCGCCTTTTGTCTTCTCTATGGAACGGACATCGGTATTATAAGAAAGGGTCCCCCCGCCGCCCTTGAATTTGCGCTCGAGGTCTTTCATGAGCGAATGCGTATCGATGATGCCCGTCTCGGGGGAAAATATCGCGGCCTCGGCGCGGACCTCCGGCTCCATGCCGGCTATATCTCTTTTTGAGAGCATCTCCAACCCCGCGACCCCGTTGCCTATACCCCTTTTTAAAAGGGCCTCAAGGTCAGGCATCTCGTCTTCGGTGACGGCAACTATAAGCTTGCCTGTCTTCCTGTGAGGGATGCGGTTCTGCGCGCAATATTCGTAAAGCAGCCTGTTACCTTCTACGCAAGTTTTCCCCTTCAGGGAGTCCGAGGGATAATATATGCCCGCGTGTATCACTTCACTGTTCCTGGAACTCGTTTCGCGGCCGAAGGAATCGTGCCTTTCAATAAGGAATACCTCGCGTCCCGGCAAAACCAGTTTTGAGGATACAGCAAGGCCTACGACACCCGCGCCTATAACGGCTATATCGGCGGACCCTGTCGATGTCATAAGTAGACTACATCTTCGGAGTGGTAAAGCGAGAGGAACAGAAGCATGTACTCTTTGAGATGGCGGGTTATGAGGAAATTGTTCTTTACGTGCTCCCTGCCGTTCTCGCCGAGCCTACGCGCGTAATCCGGGCTGTTGAGCAGCTGTTTGAGGGCGAAACTCGCCCCTTCTATTGAATTGCAAAGCAGGCCGGAATATTTGTGGGCGATCTGCAGGGGTATGCCTCCGACATTCGAGGCGACCATCGGCTTGGCTTTCCACAAAGCTTCGGAAACGGTCAGGCCGAAACCTTCTCTTATGGACTTCTGCATTATTACGGTAGAGGCCCTCTGTAATGCATTTATCTCTATGTCGTTTTGCGCCAGCAACAGGACGTGTATGTCAGGGTCGTCTTTCGCTGCCTCCTTGACCTCGAAAAGGACCTCGGCGCTTTCGGGATCGTCAGTGGCGCCGCCGCCGGCAAGGATGAGCCTGAAATCGGAATATCTCTTGACCTGTTTATATACTTTTATGACACCCAACGGGTCCTTGAGCCTGTCGAAGCGCGATATCTGCGTAACTATAGGCTTATCGGACGGGATGTCGTATTTCCTGAGGACGGAATCTATGGTCTCCTGCGGCAGCTCTTTGTTCTTGTCGCTCAACGGGTCGATCGAAGGGGATATCAGGAACTGCCTTATGGGTAATTTCTGGGAAAACGCCGGCGCTGAAAATACCGCGGAGTCGTACTTGTCTATAAAACCTCTGAGGAACTGCCAGACCTCCTCGTTGGGCTCGGAGACGTCCACATGGCAGCGCCAGACCCATTTTTTGTCCTGTTTCTTGTCGACAAGCGCTACGGGTTGGGGGTCATGGACAAAGACTATATCCCCGTAAAGATTCATCTCATCCATGTTCGTCCGGCTTGTCTCGAGAAAAACGTCAAAGTCCTCTTTCGAGACCTCAACGTCCACCCCGTGCAACGCATTATGGAATTTCTTAGTTACCTCGAAGAACTGCTCTCCCCCTTTTATAAGGTCCCAGCGCGCGTCCACACCGAGTTCCTTAAGCAACGGGACCATCCTGTTAAGTATTTCGGCTACGCCGCCGCCGACCGAAGTGGAGTTGATGTTCTGAACCACCTTGCCGCTGAGCTTCTCGGCCAGGAGCCTCAGGTCGTCTATTATCGGCTGTCCGACTATAGGTATATATTCCTCTATTTTCGCCATCTTCAGGAATCTATCCTTTTTTTGACTATGCGTATAACCCTGTCCCGGAGCCCTTCAAGCGTAAATGTGTAAGGATCAAGTTTAGATATCTCCGCGGCAAGCCGGTCATCTCCCATGGAAGTCAGGAACCAGTTGCTGAAATCGTTCGTGTTCTTTTCGAGCCTCAGGCGCGATTCAAAGATATGGTAATATATGGAGTCTATGGTTATCTTCCCGAGTATATCCACGAAATCGTTAAGGTCATGGGCTACATATTTAGTTGGCATGACGAAACTTATCGATTTCATGAAATGGAATTCCTCGTTCTCTTTTGAGAACCTGACCTTGGCCATCGGGTTCTCGGCAAGGTATGATTCGATGGCCTCGGCTATCTTCTCCCTCAGGCTGCGGATCGTGTTGAATTGTATTACGTCTATGCTGGCCAGCTTCTCGCCCAGTTCATCCTCGCCCAGGACCTCGGTCACCCAGTAGGCAAAATCGTTAGGAGGTTCCGGCGAAAGGTGCTGGTGTTGCTGGAGGAACCTGTGGGTATGGTGGTAAATACATGAACCGTTGACCTCTTTGACCAGCTGTAATAATTGGCTGAGCGTAGAAGCCCTAAGGCCCGTAAGCTCGGTCAAGTGCATCCTGGTATAGAATACGAATGGCTCTTTAGCCTTCTGCAGTTCCGGCATGTTCTCCCGCCTTCTTAAGGTCCCTGACCAGCGCCAGTAACCTTGCTACATCATTGTGGTCCTTCAGATAATACTTCGCCCCGGATTTGCCTGACTTGCCGACAAAGACCGTCAATCCCCTGTTGCCCAGGGCCGAAAACGCGTCTTCATCGGTCGCGTCATCGCCTATGTATACCGGCATCACCGGTTCTTCAGGCGATACGAATTTCTGCCTCGCGAGCAACCACATGACCGACCGGCCCTTGTCCCATTCTATAGGAGGCCGGACTTCCAGCATCATCTTTCCCGTCTTTATCTTTATCTTACCGCCGGCCAAATGGCAAGCCGTAACTTCACGAAAAACCGATTTCACCAAAGGCATTTGACAACTATCCGCCATGCGGTAATGGACGCTCAAAGTATATCCCTTGTCTTCAAGCATCACTCCTTCTATCCCCGCAAGCCTTTTGCGGAGCGCGAACTTGATATCCTTGATCAGCTTCTTGAAACCGGGCGGGACCACGCTTTCGAACTTGAGCTTCGGCCCGTCTATCTCGAGCCCGTGGTTTCCGGAATACACTATGCCTTCCAACCCGATCATCCTCTTAATATCCTTAAGAGATCTCCCGCTTATGACCGCCAACCTGCATCCGCGCAGCTTAGAAAGCTTCTGCAACAGCCTGCGCGTACCCTCTGGCAGCAGGGCCTTGTCCGGTGTATCCGCTATAGGCGTAAGCGTGCCGTCGTAATCCAGGAAGAGATAGACAAAATTCTTCGCTATCAGCTTCCTTATCTCTTCTTCGCGCGAGAAAAGATATACCATTATTCCTTCTTTAAAGAGGTGAGCTCGGTCATTATGCTCCCGGCCCACTTATATATATTGTTCTCTTTTACGATATTGCGCATGTTCTCCATACGCTTCTTCTTCTCTTCGGCCGGCATCTCGATGGCCGTCTTTATAGCGTCCGAGAACTCTTCGATTGAATACGGGTTTACCTGGACCGCATCGGCCAATTCTTTCGCCGCTCCCGTGAAACGGCTCAATATCAACACGCCGTTCAGGTCCTTGTTCGATATGACATACTCCTTGGCTACGAGGTTCATCCCGTCGTGAAGCGAGCTGACCATGCAGATATCCGCCATTGCGAAATAAGGCTTAATCTCTTCGGGCGAAAAATGTTTCTTCAGGTATATTATAGGCTTCCAGCTGCCGTCTGAATGCTTCCAGTTGACCTTTTCGACAGCTTCGTCTATCTCAGCCATCAAGTCATGGTAGCGTTTTATATGGGTCCTGCTGGGCGCCGCAAGCTGGACCATTACGAATTTGCCTTTATACTGGGGATACTTTTCGAGGAAACGGTCTACGGCAGTTATCCTTTCGACGAGACCCTTTGTATAATCTATCCTCTCCACACCGACCGCGACTATCTTGTCCTTGAGCTCGAATTCTTCTATCAGGCTCTTCGCATCTGCCACATCCTGTTTCGCCTTTTCTTCCATGAAGTTATCAACGCTTATCGGGAACGCCCGGACAAGGGTCTCTTTCCCGGCACGGACTATGGCGAACCTCTCGGTATCCACCCTCGATTCAAGGAACCTGTTAGCCGTATCCAGGAAGTTATTGCAGTGGAACTGGACATGGAACCCTATCAGGTCACAGCCCAACATGCCGTCGAGTATCTGCTTTTGGTAAGGGCATGTGGCGAATATCTCGGGGTTGGGCCAAGGTATATGCCAGAATAGCGCAATGGTGGCATTCGGCTGTTTCTCCTTTATCATCTTGGGCAGCAGGGTAAAATGGTAATCCTGTATGAACACGAACGGGTTCTTGGACGGCAGCTCTTCCAGGACGGCATCCGCGAATTTCTGGTTCACCTTCTTATACATCTCCCAATCCTCGTCCCTGAAAACCGGGCGCGTATGCGTTATATGGCAAAGCGGCCAAAGCCCCTCGTTGGAAAAACCGTAATAATAGCCCTGTTCCTCTTCCTTGGACAGCCATACCCTTTTCAGGATATAACGGTTGTCCTCGGGAGGGACCGGAAGCTTATTCTTGGAATTAACGAATTTCCTGTCGGCGTTACCGCTGCCATGGGCTATCCATGTCCCGCCGCAAGCGCGCATTATGGGATCTATCGCCGTGACGACACCGCTTGCCGGACGTATGCACTTGGCCTTGCCTGTGGCATCCTCGATGACATGCATGTACGGTTCCCTGTTCGAGACCACGTAGAGGGCATTCTCTCCAAGCCTGGCAAGAACAAGGTTCTTGAGCTTGTCCTCGGTCCAGAGTTCTTCTTTCTGCAGGCGTACCTGCGCTTTATCGGAGATGGTCTTGCGCGCGATCCTCAGGCTCAGGGCTATCTGCTCTACTTCGCTCGCGAGTTTACCGAAAGCGCCTTTCTCTTTTATTATGGGATGCTGCTCATCGGTCTCGCCTTTCTGGAAACTGTGGAACCATTCCGTCAACTGCAGGATAGGCAGTATGAATATCTGCCGTTGGAGCAAAAGTGCTATAAGGGCTATCGATACCACAAGGGTTATAAGGGCGGTGCTTATATGCTTCCATAACTCGGTCAGGATCGAGAAGACGTAAGAAGTGTCATATATCACCTCTACGGCGCCGAGGACGTTCTTATCGTCATCGAGTATTGGCAGGACGTAGCTGTAAACGGAGTATTCCCTGAACTTCTCCATAGCGGCCCGGGGGACCCCGGTCTCCAAGGTCTCCTTTATGTACGGTTTATCCTTGTGGCCCCAATCCGATATCCTCGGGGTAATTGAGACGATATTGCCGGCCTTGTCGTATATGACGCAACCTTGCAGCCTCTCCCTCTTTTGGAAACTCTCGGTAAGGCGGTTAGCCGACCTGAGGTCGTTGTTCAGCAGGATATACCGGGCCGAGAGCTCGGTGCTTTCGGCAACGGTCCTGGCTTTTCTTTGCAAGTCATCCATCAACTTGCTTTCCTCGAAGTTGACCTGGAAGATGCCGAAAACGGTAAATATGGTCGCGGCAATTATGAGTATAGGCAAAACGAATAACAGGATACGTCTCATGCTACCGGGTCCTTTCCTGTTCGTTATTGATCGCCCTTATCGGATATGGTATCACTATACCTTCCTTATTATACCTCTCGTGGAGCCTCTTAACAAACTCATGTTTTATAAGGTACTGGTCCACGAACTCTCTGGCCCTCATTATTACACTGAAATTTATGCTGAAATCGCCGAACGTATGGTAACGTATGAACGGCTCGAACCCTTCTACGCCTCCGGTCACTTCTTTCATCTCTTCCTT
>CAZAEH010000005.1:59990-68504 GCA_964484255.1 uncultured Planctomycetia bacterium | reverse complement strand
TACCCTGCCGACGTCCCTTATTACTGCGCGGGCCTTCATCGTACCGAAAGTTATCACCTGAGCCACGTTCTCTTTCGAATATTTCTCGGTGACGTATTCTATTACTTCTCCCCTGCGCTCGTAGCAGAAGTCGATGTCGATATCAGGCATGCTTACACGGTCAGGGTTAAGGAACCTTTCGAAGATCAGGTCATATTTTATCGGATCAAGGTCAGTTATCCCCAGGGCATAACTGACCACGCTTCCCGCCGCGGAACCCCTTCCCGGGCCGACCGGTATCCCCTTCGATTTAGCGTAATTAATGAAGTCCCAGGCGATGAGGAAATAGCTGGTGAAGCCCGTCTTCTTTATGATGCTAAGTTCGTGCTCGACCCTTTCGCGCACGGGCGCATCTACCTGCTTATAACGTTTATTAAGACCGGACTCCACAAGTTCCATAAGGTAATCTTCCCTGGACTTGCCGTCTGGCGGCGTGAATTGGGGGAGATGTGTCTTTTTGAAATCAAGCTCGAGGTTGCACTTCTCCGCAATTTCTACCGTGTTGGCTACTGCCTGCGGGACGTCCGCGAACATGTCCTTGAACTCTTCGGGCGATTTAAAATAGAACTCATCGGTAGAGAACTTCATGTGGTCGGGGTCGTTAAGCGTGCTCTGGGTCTGGATGCAGAGCAGTCCCTCGTGTGCCCTTGAGGATTTCTTATGGAGATAATGGACGTCTCCGGTAGCGACGAGGGGGATATCCAGCTCCTTTGAGAGCTTGAGGATGCCGGCGTTCGCTATCTCCTGTTCCGGGATAAGGTTCTTTTGCAGCTCGAGGTAGAAATTCCCTGCCCCGAAGATCTCCTTGTATTGGCCGGCTGCAACCTTCGCCTCCTCGTATTTTCCTTTTACGATAAGGTAAGGTATCTCCCCCTGCAGGCATGCCGACTGCGCTATAAGACCTTTTGAATAGGCGGCGAGGAGTTCCTTGTCGACCCTTGGTTTGTAGTAGAAACCCTCGAGGTAGCCGGCCGATACCAGTTTCATGAGATTGCGGTAGCCTTCCTCGTCCTTGGAGAGCAATATGAGATGATAAGCGGATTCTTCATTAGGCGAGGCGGACTTATCTAAACGCGAACCGGGAGCGACATATATCTCGCAGCCGATTATGGGTTTTATGCCGTTCTTCATGGCTTCAAGATAGAACTCTACCGCCCCGAACATATTCCCGTGGTCCGTAAGGGCCACGGCAGGCATCCTGTATTCTTTAGCGAGAGCTATAAGTTCTGGTATCTTGCAGGCGCCGTCAAGAAGGCTGAACTGCGTATGTACGTGCAGGTGGACAAAATGCGAATGCTGCATATTATTCCCATTCGATCGTGGAAGGGGGTTTTGAACTGATGTCGTAGACGACCCTGTTGACCCCTCTTACCTCGTTTATTATCCTGTTTGATATCCTGCCGAGAAGGTCGTACGGGAGCTTTGCCCAATCGGCGGTCATCCCGTCGGCGCTGGTCACGGCGCGCAGTGCGATGACGTTCTCGTAGGTGCGCTCATCCCCCATGACACCGACTGTCTTTATCGGCAGCAGCACCGCGAAGGACTGCCATACTTCGCGGTAAAAACCGGCGGCCTTTATCTCTTCGATGACTATAGCATCGGCCTCGCGCAGTATATCGAGGCGTTCCTTGGTGATATCGCCGATAACCCTTATTGCAAGACCCGGGCCCGGAAAAGGCTGGCGCTGGGTGATCTCATCCGAAAGGCCCATGGCCTTTCCTACGACCCTTACCTCGTCCTTGAAAAGCTCGCGCAACGGTTCCACGAGCTTGAGTTTCATCCTCTGCGGGAGCCCTCCCACATTGTGGTGGGATTTTATGGTAGCCGAAGGCCCGCCAAAAGCCGATTTAGATTCGATGACGTCCGGGTAAAGGGTCCCTTGGGCGAGGAAGGAGATCTTGCCCAGCTTCTTTGCCTCTTCCTCGAATACGCGTATGAATTCATGTCCTATTATCTTCCTCTTCTTCTCTGGGTCAAGCACGCCCTTGAGTTTTTTGAGGAACCTCTTCTCGGCGTTTACATATTTCAGGTTTATGTGGAAATGCTTCTTGAAAGTCTTTATGACGCGGTCGGCCTCGCCTTTGCGGAGTACGCCGTTATTGATGAATATGCAGATAAGCCGTTTGCCTATTGCCTTGTTTATCAATACGGCTGCCACCGATGAATCCACCCCGCCCGAAAGGCCGCAGACCACCTTTCCGCCCCCTACAAAAGACCTTACGCTCTTTACGGTGTCGTCAATGAAGGATTGGGCGGTCCATTCGCCCTTGCAGCCGCATATCCTGAAAAGGAAATTTGATATCATTTCTGCGCCCTTAGGGGTATGGGCGACTTCCGGGTGGAACTGGACTCCGAAGAGTCCGCGGTTCCTGTCAGCTATGGCGGCGAAACCGGTATTGGAGGTATGGGCAAGCTTCTTGAACCCCGGCGGCAGTTTTGATACATAGTCGCCGTGGCTCATCCAACAGATAGATTTATTGTCAATTCCCGAAAAGAGGTCCCCGGAATCGTCAATGAGGAGTTCGGCGTGGCCGTATTCGCGTTTCTTTGCCCTGGTAACTCCGCCGCCGAGCATATGAGACATCGCCTGCATCCCATAGCATATGCCGAGGACCGGTATTCCGAGGGCGAAGATCTCTTTGTTGGGTTTGGGCGCCTTTGGGCCGTATATAGAGGCGGGGCCTCCCGAGAGTATAAGCCCTTTAGGCGCGAACCTGCGGACCTCTTCGGCCGTGATATTGTGGGGCACTATCCTGGAGAACACCCTGTTCTCCCTTACACGGCGTGCTATCAGCTGGTTATACTGCGAGCCGAAATCCAATACAAGGACTGTTTCCTGTTGCGGCATTTTTGTCCGTTATTTGCCCATTCCTACTCGTTGCGCCTGCTGGAATATCTTTCCCTCGGTCCTGATAGATGGGGCTATGATTATCTCGGTTCTCTGGAACTCTTTCATGTTCACCGCCCCGACAGATCCCATTGATGTCTGCAACGCTCCCATAAGGTTCTGCGAACCGTCATCGAACCTGGCGGGCCCGAACAATATCTCTTCCAATGTGCCGGTGGTGCCTACATGTATCCTGGTGCCTCTCGGCAGGTTGGCGTGGGGCGTTGCCATTCCCCAGTGGTAACCGCGCCCCGGCGCTTCTACTGCCTTTGCGAACGCAGAGCCGACCATTACGGCATCCGAACCGCAAGCTAATGCCTTGCAAATATCCCCGCCCGCCCTCATGCCGCCGTCGGTGATTATCGGGACATACCTCTTGTTCTTTTTGTAGAAAACGTCGCGTGCGGCTGCGCAGTCTACGGTTGCAGTTACCTGCGGGACACCGATACCGAGGACGCCTCTTGTAGTGCAGGCCGCTCCGGGGCCTATGCCTACAAGTATAGCGGACGCGCCGCTCTTCATCAGGTCCATGGCAACCTCATATCCTACGCAGTTGCCGACCACAACAGGTATCTTGGCCGTTTTACAGAATTTCTTTATGTCCAGGGCTTTGTATTCTTTTGAGACGTGTTTGACCGTACTTACTGTAGACTGTATGACAAATATGTCCGCTCCGGCATCCTGGGCTATCCTGCCGAACCTTTCGGCTCGCTGCGGTATAGCGCTGACTACGGCGGGTACATCAGCCTCTTTTATCTGGCGTATCCTCTTCTCTACAAGTTTTTCCTGTATCGGTTTGGTGTATATGGACTGGATTATCTCGGTCGCTTTTTCGGGATCGGCCTTTACGAGCTGTTCAAGGACTTCATCGGGGTCTTCGTACCTGGTCTGGACTCCTTCCAGGTTCAATACGGCTATACCGCCGAGCTTGCCCATGGCTATGGCGAATTTCACGTCAACGACACCGTCCATGGCCGCGGCAAGGATCGGCACGTTGAATTTCTTCCCGTCTATCTTCCAGCTTGTATCAACTTCGGCGGGATTTATCGTGACCCGTCCGGGGGCAAGGGCTATCTCATCGAATCCGTAGCAGCGGCGGGCCTTCCTTCCAATACCTATATATTCACCCATATTTCCGGAACCTCCTTGAATTTAGAGAATTATGATACAAAAACCGGGGCAAAAAGTCAAGTGAAACAGGGTGTACCGGGAGCAGGCTATTTTTCCCTTCCTGATGTCTTTTTAAGGTTGGCTATGAATCTTTCATCAGGCTTATAATTGGCCAGGTCCTCTGCTTTATGCAGGTCCTGCCATGCCTTATCGTATTCTTTTTTATTGAAATAAGATACGGCCCTCCATTGGTACGGGAAGGCGAGCCGGGGATTAATTTCTATGGATTTATTGAAGTCAGATACGGCCTTGTCGTATTTGCCGGTTTTTATATAGATAAGGCCTCTTTCATTATAGGCTTCCGTACTTTCGTGTGTCTCGATAGCCAGGGTGAAGTCCTTTTCGGCTTCTTCGTATTCCTGTTTTTCCGAATAACAAATCCCGCGCATGATAAGGGAGTTTGTGTAGGTCGGTGAAATCCTAAACGCTTCCGTAAAATCACGGATCGCGTTTTCGTATTCCTTTTTTTCAAAATATGTATATCCTCTTACGTAATAGGTTAAAGACATTTTTGGATCTATTTCTATGGATTTGTTCAAGTAAACAATGGCTTTTTCATATTTACCTTGATTACCGAAAGCTAGTCCCTTTTGAAGGGCGGCCGCGGCTCGCTGCTCATCGCTTTGGCCGAGATTAGACACCGATAGCCCCCAGATAACGAAACAGAAGACTATAATTGAAAGGACAAGGATGACCATTCTTCTTGCGTTGTTTTGCATTATTTTTTCGAGTAACATCCGAGGCATTACGGCCATTTTTTTCCTTTCCATTTATTGTTCTATTCGACCGGATCCCCATCTTGATCGTTAAGTCTTATAACACTTGTTTCATCCACGAAATAGGTTTTCTTCTCCGATGTGAATTCCGGGTTTTCGGGAGCAGCTACGCATTTGTATTTATTTGCGCTTACATATGTATATGTGAACTTATATCCGTTCTTGCTCCCATTGCCTAATTGCGAATCGATATACGGCGGGTTTAGTTCGGACAATGTTTTAAGGTCCGGCGGATAGTTTATTGGGGTGCTGCCTGCCCTGTATGCTTCACATGCAGTACTTATTGTTCTAAGACAAGAAATTGCCATTTCATTTTCGTTTGGCTTAAAGGAATCGAACTGCGGAAAATCCATTTCTGCCGTAAATTGCAGGTATTTCATCATCTTGCCGGAATCAGGATCGACCGCGGTGATATCGGGCATTTCGGCTTGGTATGCAGTAAAGGTTATCATATCACCCTGCTTCTTATCTGTTGTCCCGAATGCGTCTGACACTATGATCTCTTGGTTTTTCCACATGACTACATAAGCGCGGAATTTAGCTCCGTCATTTTCGGCTGAATACACTTTCAATATCTTTCCCTGCAACGTTTCGGTCATTTGTTTTCCGAGGCCGGGTACCGGCGTTGCATTCTGTAAATCATCAGCAAAAACGTTTACTGAAATAAATACCGCCGCCATCACAGCTATAACGACCGTTTTCATTCTTGTCCCCCAGTTTTATCCAACCATCTACGTTAATTGCTCACCCTTCAGGATCAGAAAAATAGAAAACCCGGCTGATATCTATTGTTGGCCCCCTAATGCTTGCGACATTTCCTTAGATATTTTTTGCGCTATATCGTCCGCTATCTTTTCTTTGTCTTTTTCAAAGTTTACGTTCTTATATTCTCCCCTGATCATAATATCATAAACATTGTCATACCATACACATATTGCCAGATCCGCTATTTCACTTTTTGGATCGTTTTTAAATAATACCACGATGGTCCTGTCTTCAAGTTTTTTGCTTGTAACATCCATTTTATTAACCTGGTAGCCCAGGCTTTGCGCTTTATTTTTAGCTGTTTCTATCGCTTTTGCTTTTGCTTCTGATAACTGTTGCCCTCGCACGAACAGCAAGAAAACCAATATACTTGCAAGAACTACGACAGATGCTATCCTTCCCTTACTCATATCTTCCTCCCTTGTCGGTCGTTTATAATTCTCTGTACAGGATTTTTTTTGATGTTGGTGCTGCTATATAAGACAAGAATAATATCCCGAGCAGTAAGGCAATGATATTGAAAGTTATAAGGTTCAATATGATAGATGAACTATATATGACTATACCTGTGATATAGCAAATGCGAATGTAGTTCATCAAGGCAATGCCGTAAATCAATATTATGGTATACAAAATCACGTCAAATACCTGAAGCGGGATGTTAAAATCCCAGGGAGTTTCAAAAAATTGCGGCACCGTGCCTATCAGTCCGACTATCCCGCCAAGGACAGTCAAGGATGCTATGGTGTATAATGCCCTGCAATAGTAATTTATCTTCTTCTCTTCTTTTGTTAATTGGCCCCTGTCTTTTGTCGAGTCAATCTTACAAATGTTGCATACGGGTTGACCTTCCTTTAACGTGCTATAGCAATATTTGCATTTTTTCGACATATCATCTCCTCACTTAATCACTTTCCCTTAAGGGCTGCATTCAGATAGTTTCCCGTTCGGTCCGCCGTCCCTTAGCTCTCCTATTTCATCGGCATAAAATATCCTTTGACCGTTATTTCTTGCGGGTCTTGCATATAAAATAAAATGGTCCTTGTCTATCAGCGTATATTCGAAATAGTACCCTTCCGAAGCTGTAGACGGCGATATCGCCTTGCATATTGTCCTATCGGTCATGATATCCTTTAAGGAAGACGGATAAGCACCGCTAAGCCTATGGCACGATTCAAGTTCTCTAAGCGCAAATTTACACGCCGTTATCGCTCTCGTCTCCTGCATTCTATCTCTTGAAGCAAGGACATCGTCTATACTTGTTTTTTCGTTTGTTAGCAGCTTTAACGATGGGAATGCCGTGATCGCCAGGCCGGCCAGAAATACCGCCAGTATAATAGGCAAAAATACGACAGCCAAAGCTCTCGGCGTGCCCATTTTATGGATGATCTTTAGCCCGATTACAATGATGACAAGGGACCATATATAATAAACTATTTCTCCTATGCAGGGGATGATCCTGAAAATAAATGTTGCCGAACTAAAAGCTAAAACGGAAAAAGTGCCATCAAATCCGCCTTTTCCCCTAAAAATTAAGACGAATAAATGCAATACGAGTGAGTAAATGTATATACCAATAATAAGGGCTAAAGTAATAAAAAATAATATAAAAACAGTAAGGAGGCCGAACGCGTGCAGAAAATTGATATTATGCATCAATTGTGCAATTGCCGCTTCTAATATTATTCCTATCAATATGGAGAAAAATGAAACTGTTATATAAAATACTAATGGACTTCTGACCCGCGGGCCTTCATAGTAGTTTAGGTTATTAAAGAATTTTCCTGGGGAAAGCAATATCTGCTTAAGTGTGGCCAGCACCGCATTGAAAAAGCTGAACTTGGAATCTTGCCATGCCGGCACCTGGCTCGTACCTTCTCCCATTTTTTACCTCCCTTAATAACTACCTTATGATGTGATTCGATTACCCTGACTTTAAGTATAACACTAGGTCATGGTAATTACACCACAAAAAATGCCCCCCGGTCGAAAAGACCAGGGGGCATTATGATTTTGTGCAGCGCTACTTGACCACCGCGAGGATGTCATCGTTGTCGATGATAAGGTATTCCTTACCGTCGACCTTGACTTCGCTGCCCGAGTACTTGCCGAATATCACTATATCTCCGGCCTTGACCTCGGGAGCAACGGTCTTGCCGTTGTCCAGGACTTTCCCGGAACCTGCGGCTATGACCTTGGCCTCCTGCGGCTTCTCCTTCGCGGTGTCCGGAAGGATGATCCCGCCCTTGGTCTTCTCCTCAGCGCTCAATACTTCAACTATTACTTTATCGCCTAATGGCTTAAGGTTCATCTATTCCTCCTTGGGGTTGTTTATTAATACATTCCCTCGCCGTACCCGCCGTGCGGAGGCATAGGAGGAGTCTTCTCTTTTTCGGGTATGTCTGTGACCAGGCACTCGGTCGTGAGCAGGAGCCCTGCTATCGAAGAAGCGTTCTGCAGCGCGGTCCTGGTGACCTTCGTCGGGTCAATGACACCGGATTCTATCATGTCGACGTAATCGGACTGGAACACGTCGAAACCGACGTTGGTCTTCTCTTTCTTCACGTTCTCGACAACCACCGAACCTTCGAGGCCTGCATTAAAGGCTATCTGCCTCAATGGTTCTTCAAGGGCCCTCTTTATTATCTCGGCGCCGACCTGTTCGTCGCCGGAGAGCTTTATTTTCTCAAGCGCGGGTATACACCTTAACAAGGCCACGCCGCCGCCGGGGACTATGCCCTCTTCGACGGCAGCCCTGGTCGCGTGCAAAGCGTCCTCGACGCGAGCTTTTTTCTCTTTCATTTCCGACTCCGTTGCAGCGCCGACGTTGATGACGGCCACACCGCCGGAAAGCTTGGCGAGCCTTTCCTGGAGTTT
>CAZAEH010000005.1:0-59890 GCA_964484255.1 uncultured Planctomycetia bacterium | reverse complement strand
AGCATGGCCTTCCTCCTGTCGCCGTAGCCTGGGGCCTTGACGGCGCAGCATGCGAAAGTACCGCGGATCTTGTTTATGACCAGCGTGGCAAGCGCCTCGCCGTCAACTTCTTCCGCTATGATCAAAAGCGGCCTGCCGCTCTTGGCTATCCTTTCCAACAGCGGGAGCATGTCCTTTATGTTGGAGATCTTCTTCTCGTGTATGAGGATATACGGGTCCTCGAGCGAAGCTTCCATCCTCTCTGCGTCAGTGACAAAATACGGCGAAAGGTAACCCTGGTCGAACTGCATGCCTTCGACTACTTTAAGGGTGGTCTCGGTCGATTTAGCTTCCTCGACGGTTATTACGCCGTCCTTGCCGACCTTATCCATCGCTTCGGCTATCTGGTCGCCTATCGCCTTGTCATTGTTGGCGGCGATCGTGGCTACCTGCGATATCTCTTTCTTGTCCTTGCCTATCGGCTTGGATATCTTCTTCAACTGTTCAAATACTTCCTCAACGGCCTTATCGATCCCGCGCTTCAGGGCCATGGGGTTGGCGCCCGCGGTAACGTTCTTGAGGCCTTCCCTGTATATGGCTTCGGTAAGAAGCGTGGCGGTGGTGGTGCCGTCGCCCGCGTTATCCGAGGTCTTGCTTGCTACTTCCTTTACCATCTCCGCGCCCATGTTCTCGAACGGGTCCGCGAGCTCTATCTCCTTGGCTACCGTGACACCGTCCTTGGTTATCGTTGGTGATCCGAATTTCTTGTCCAGTACAACATTGCGGCCTTTCGGGCCGAGGGTTACCTTTACCGCTCTCGAGAGCTGCTCGACGCCCGAAAGTATCTTGCGCCTGGCTTCCTCGTTATACAGTAATTGCTTTGCCACTTTTTGTTCCCTCCCTTGTTATTTGACTACCGCCAATATTTCCGATTCCCTGAGGATGAGCAACTCTTCATCCTTATATTTGATCTCGGTGCCGCCGTAGCGTCCGTACAGTACCACGTCGCCAACTTTAACTTCAAGTTCCTTGACCTTGCCGTCGTCAAGGAGCTTGCCTTTGCCAACGGCAACTACCTTGCCCTTGGATGGTTTCTCCTTGGCCGTATCCGGCAGGATAATGCCGCCCTTGGTCTTCTCCTCACTCTCCATGGGCTTGACAAGAAGCCTGTCGCCTAACGGTTGAACTGCCATTTAACACCTCCGATTGGTTTGATTTGCCGGGAAAAACGAAGAAATTAGCACTCCAATATTCAGAGTGCTAATTTTGGATATTATTATACGATTCCTGGCAATTTTGTCAAGAAAAATTTTTATTTTTGAGCGATTATCCTTAGGCCTTGCAGGGTCAGGTGCGGATCGATAAGCCTTATGTTCTTGGTAAATTTCGATATAACTAAGGCATGTCCGCCGGTGGCTATGACTGTCATCCTTACGGATTTTACGGAATCGAGTCTTGATATGATCCCGTCGCAGAGTGACCCGATCCCATAAAATACCCCGCTCTTGATGCTGTCGGCGGTATCGCGACCGATCAGGCCCTTAGGGGGTGTTACGCTTATTTTAGGAAGTAGCGCGGCTTTTTCAGACAGGGCATTGAGAGATGTCTCTATCCCGGGGAAGATCAATCCGCCGAGGTACTCTCCTTTTTTGGATACGACGTCAAAAGTTATTGCCGTCCCAAAATCCACGACTATGGCAGGGCATCCGTATAGTTCTTTTGCCGCTATTGCGTTCACGAGACGGTCCTGCCCGACCTGCCGCGGTTTCTTGTAAAGGTTCTTTATCGGCGCTTTTATATTCTCTCCGAGTACAAGCGGGGCTATCCCGTATTCGCGCGCCGACGCCCGTTTGACTGCAGGCGTCGCTTTAGGTACTACGCTCGATATTATCGAGCGGGTTACTTTCGCCTTAGGAAGCTTTAGCGCTTTCCCGGACAATATCTCCTGGGTCGGTACCTTCCAGTTGCGGACGAGGGTCTTCCCACTGAACATCCCGAACGCAACACTGGTATTTCCTATATCAACGGTTAAAAGCATATTACATCCTTATTTCTTTTCGCATATATATACGAACTGCTGCGAAAGGTTGAAAGGTGTCAGGTAACGGAAAAAACAGGTAATGATGAATTTCCTTAGTGATTTTATCTTGCGAGTTCCGGGTTTAAAGAATTCTGGATACTTGTTATAACCCTTTATCCTTCTGACCCTTAGCCCGTTTTTCCCGAGGAGGTCCTTCCACTGTAAAACCGTAGCGTGGCGCTCGACCGCCTGCCATTCATCAGAGCTCTTTCCGGTAAAAGCAACCTGTATTATTTCTCCAAAGGAATAGCTGTTCGGCAGCATTACGACCGCCGTTGCGCCGGGCTTGAGCATCCTGGCTATCTCTCTCATGCCCTTTTCGGGGTCCAGGTAGTGCTCAAGGCTTCCGAGAGAAGTAACATGATCAAATGAACCGTCAGGCCACGGAAGGTTCTCGCCGTCCCCAACGACCAATTCGGACTCCGGGGATATTGCCTTCGCGCGTTTTATCGCTTCGTCCGATATATCCAGGCCGCAGGTCCTTAGTCCCGATTCATTCCCTGCTTTCAGCACCAGCCCTATGCCGCAGGCGATATCGAGCAGTTTATTGCCTGGTTTGGGATCACAAAGCTTGACGATCCACCTGTAGAGTTTTTCGTTGTCGCGGATGTCGCCTTTGGCGTAGACGCCGTTATAAAAGTCCTTAAGGCCTTTGGTATCGGATATTACGGTACTCATATAATTTACCTTGCCATAAGTACGTCGCCGGCAGTGACGTGCTGCGTGAAGCCGTTATCGAGTCGAACTACTAAAGCGCCTGACATATCGAGATCAACGGCGGTGCCTTCTATCTTCCTGCCATGGCAGGTTATATTTACTTCCTCTCCGAGGGTATGCGAAAGACCTTTCCACTCGTTTATTATCTTCTTGAACCCTTTTTCATTGAATACGCGATACTGCCTGTCAAGCTCTCTTAGGACCTCCCGGGCAAGCTCGACACGGGGCACTTCTCCGCCTGCCTCGGCCTTAAGTGAAGTGGCCTCTTTCGGCAGGTCGCTCCTGGAGGTATTGACGTTTATCCCGATGCCCAGGACGATGTAGTTGACCGTATTGACCTCGGCGCTCATCTCGGTAAGTATCCCGACTGCCTTCCGCTCGTTCACCAATATATCGTTGGGCCATTTTATCAGGGCCCCGAGGTGCGTTATTTTCCTTATGGCAAGCGCTACGCCTACGGCGGACATCAATGTTATCTTCGGGGCCTCTGCCGGAGGGACGTCCGGCCTTAATATGAACGAAAAATATATCCCTTTGCCTTTGGGAGATACCCAATGCCTGCCCATCCTCCCGCGTCCCCTGGATTGGCTCTCGCTGAACACCGTCGTGCCTTCCGGTGACCCCGACTGCGCGAGCCTGTGCGCAACGTCGTTTGTCGAGTCCGTAGATTCGTAGGAATATATCTTCCTGCCGATCATCTTTGTATCAAGTTTGTATGAAAGCTCTTCCGGTATCAGCTTGTCCGGGGTGCCGGTAAGACGGTAACCGACGTGAGGTTCCCCTGTTATATCGTAGCCGTCTTTGCGCAGTTGTTCGATGTGTTTCCATACAGCAGCGCGGGATATCCCGAACTTCTCGCTTATGTCCTCCCCCGATATGAACTCACCGTTAGAGGCGCGGAACATGTTCAATATCTTATCGTCCATTCAATCTGTCCTTTAGCTCAATTATTTTATCCCTTATAGCGGCCGCTTTTTCGAACTGCAGGTTACGCGCCGCCAGGTCCATCTCGTATTCAAGTTCCTCTATTACTTTTTCAGTATCATAGCCCTCGACCCCTATCCCTGCCGCTTCCATCTCCACCTCTTCGGCATCCTGCAGCATCTCTATGCCTTCGCGTATAGCTTTATTTATGGATCTCGGGGTTATATCGTTTTTCATATTATACTCTAATTGCAGGTTTCGTCTACGGTTTGTTTCATCTATCGCCCTCTTGAGCGAACCTGTAATGTTGTCCGCATACATTATGACCTGCCCGTTGATATGCCGGGCAGCGCGCCCGGCCAACTGGATAAGCGAGGTTTCAGAGCGCAGAAATCCTTCCTTATCTGCGTCCAGGACGGCAACAAGCGATACCTCCGGCAGGTCGAGCCCTTCCCTGAGCAGGTTTACACCCACCAGGCAATCGAATTCCCCAAGCCGCAGTTCTTTGAGTATCTTTACACGTTCAATGGCATCTATGTCCGAATGTATGTATTTGACGCGCAGGCCAAGGTCTTCAAGGTATCCCGACAGGTCTTCGGCCATACGCTTGGTCAGTGTTGTTACGAGCACCCGCTCTTTCTTAGCGGCCCTTTCCTTTGTGCGTTCGATTATGTCATCTACCTGGTTCCCTACCGGCTTAATGATGATCTCAGGGTCGACAAGTCCGGTAGGCCTGATGACCTGCTCTATGACCCTTGCCCCGGACTTGCGTATCTCATATTCTGACGGTGTGGCTGAGGCGAATACGGCCTGTTTCATCAGACCCTCGAACTCATCGAACCTTAGGGGCCTGTTATCGAGGCAAGAAGGCAGGCGGAAACCGAAATCGACAAGCGTCGTCTTCCTTGCGCGGTCGCCTTCGAACATACCCCTGATCTGGGGGATGGTCACGTGGGATTCATCTATTATCATCAGGAAATCATCCGGGAAATAATCTATAAGGCAATAAGGCCTGGCTCCTGACGGCCTGCCCCCCAAGTGCCTTGAATAATTCTCGACGCCGTGGCAATAGCCTATCTCCCTGAGCATCTCCATGTCGTAATTCGTCCTCTGCTCCAGTCTCTGCGCCTCGAGAAGTTTGTTCTTTGCGCGCAGGGTTTCCAGGCGTTCGGCGAGTTCTGCCTTTATCGCTTTCAGGGCCTCTTCTATCCTGGGGGCAGAAGTAAGAAAATGTTTGGCGGGATATATGGCTGTGCGATCGAGTTCCGAGACAGTTTTTTGGGATACCGGGTCGAACTCCGTTATCTTCTCTATATCATCGCCAAACAGCGAGAACCTGATCGCTCTTTCCGAATAGGCAGGAAAGATCTCTACTGTATCGCCGCGGACCCTGATCTTCCCGCGCGCAAAATCAACATCGTTGCGCTCGTATTGTATGCCTATGAGCTTGCGTATCAACTCATCCCTGTCCGTTTTTTGCCCTTTTTCCAGGGCGACCATCATCGATGAATAATCTTCCGGGGAGCCGAGGTTGTATATGCATGATACGCTTGCGACTATTATGACATCGTTGCGGGACATGAGCGATGAGGTCGCGGATAAACGGAGGCGATCGAGGCGGTCGTTTACCGAGGAGTCTTTTTCGATATAAGTATCGGTTTGGGGTATATAGGCCTCGGGCTGGTAATAGTCGTAGTAGCTGACGAAGTATTCCACGGCGTTCCCGGGAAAGAATTCCCGGAACTCGCTGTAAAGCTGCGCGGCCAGTGTCTTGTTATGTGATATGACAAGGGCGGGTTTGCCGACGCCGGCTATGACGTTGGCCATGGTGAATGTTTTGCCCGAACCGGTGACGCCTAAGAGTGTCTGGAATTTTTTACCGGATCGCAAGCCTTCCTTAAGCGACTTTATGGCCTGCGGCTGGTCGCCTTCCGGTTTGAAAGACGAAACTAACTTGAACTTGGCCATCTTAAAATACTATATCCAGGGTCTTTGTCTGGGGCGGTATCTCCACCCTCTTTTTGCCCATGAACAATGTATATCCTCCGGGCGGCGGGGTTTCGGTGTCTATGGTCAGCCTTAGGAAACCCTTACTCCTGAAGCTCTCCGCCTTGAAAGTCATGTTCCCGAAATATGTAGGCGCATTGCTTATGCTTACGGTTTTACCATCATCCATCCATTGTTCCGGGATACATGATAACAGGAGTAATTTCTGGCCGTCTTCCCTTAATATCATGTCGCGAAGCAGCAGGACATAATGCGCAGCCGACCAGCCGTGCGGTACGTCCCCTATTATACCCTCAGAGATCTCGCGCAGGCCCTTTTCATTGATCTTGCTGGGCATAGCTTCCATCCATCCTCCCGGGCAGGACTGGTGCTCGATGCCCCATTCGATATTTTTGAGGGCAATATCCTCCATGCCGAGGTATATCAGAGGGTGCGCCAGTTTGAAATTGTAACCCCAGAAGACCTTTTCGTATTCTACGAACCATCCGCCGTCATGATTAGAGAACTTTCCCGCGTTCTTCCAGTAATACCTATAGGATACCTCAAAGAGTTTCATGGGCAGCGGTATGCCCATGTTCTGCCCCGGGACCAGGGCCGGCCTGTGTGCCCATGCCATTTGCGCATCACCGAGTATCCTGTGCTCCCGGTCTATTATCCTCATCGATTCCGGCCAGTAGTCCGCGAACCCGGGCATGAAGGACAACCCTTCCTTCTTCATGACCTTCTCTATGCTGGCAATGGTCGAAGAATGGAGGCTGTCGTATTCCGATCTTATCAACTTGGCGTCTTCGGCATGTCCGAGGACAAGCGCGGATTCATATGCCGCTTTGAGCCCTATTATGGCCCACCAGTTGTCTACGTATAGATGCGCAGGTATCTTGAAATTGTCCTGGCTTACCCCCTTGGGCAGCAAACCGTATGAAGGATCATCTTTCGGCAGTTCGAGCTGGGGCGCCCTGAGTTTTTTTATGAGCTCGCACGCGGACCTCATGCGCGGATAGGCGCCTTCAAGGAATTCCCTGTCCCCGCTGAGCCGGTAATGCTCATAAAGGCCGAATATGCTCCCGCCGAGTTCGTCTACGTATCCGCCGCCTTCCTTGTAATCGAAGTAATCGGTAGAATCCCTTGCCTCCTCTTTCAGGCCTGCTTTATCGAGAGCATTATCCATGTCTATGGCGTCGTGCAGGAAGAGCGATACGTATTCATAGGGCCCGGGGTAGAGCTTGTGCTGTTCGTTCATCATGAGGATATAATAGAGTGACGAATAAAAACAATCGGAGTATCTCTTATCGGGAAGGTCCAGTTTTACCGGGATCCGCTCTTTCCAGAAGGCGATCGTCAAATCAAGCGCCTCGTCGAACCCCAGATCTTTTATATCATTGAAATTTACCGGCTTGCCTTCCGGGGAAGGAACCATGAAATCGAGGCTCTCGGTGCCCGCCACCGGTATATTTCTGGTAAAAGACAGGCCGCCCTTGATATCTTTGCCGAAAGGCCCGTCAGCCCTTTCGTCCAGGAAAAGGCGTGCCGTGCTGTTTATGGTGACGGTATGGTCGGAGTCGTATTCTACCGTCTTTACGCCTTCTACCTTCCATTTCGGATATAGCGGGTTCTCGCGTATTACTGCATATATGGAGACCTCTCTATCCCTCTTGCCGGTATTGGTTACCGACTCCCTGGCATAGGTCAGTACTTTCCCCAGTTTTTCATCAAGCCACGAGAATATAGTTGTAGATACTTCGATATCGGAGTCTTTCCAACTGACGACGGTGACGGGATAACCGCCTTCGACCAGGTTCCATCGTGTTTCAAGGGTCTCAGGGGTATATAACCTGTCGGTGTGCCTGTCGTATATCCAGAAGCTTAACCTGAAAGGATACGGGTAAACAGCGAAGGAACCGTCTTTGCCTATGAATGTCCTGTCGCGGCTGCCCTCCCATCCTGCGAGCCCCCTGGCTTTGTCCATACCCTTATGCTTGGCTATCTCTTCCCAGTTCTTGGGTTCGATCTTTTTCATTGCAGTTTGCGAGACCTATTTACTTCCGGCCCTGTACATTATAACGTTGGCCTTTTCAAGTGTCACGAGGCCTTCCTTTACCATTTCATCAAGATGAGGTATAAAACCGCTGATCTTTTCTTCGCTGTCGACTATTTCGATAACCACGGGCAGGTCCGAAGAAAGCTCAAGTAATTTTGCGGTGTGCATGCGGCTTTTGCAGCCAAAACCCATGGATCCCTTGATGACCGTAGCGCCCGCCATGCCTTCCTTCTTTGCGAGAAGGACTATCTCTTCATAAAGCGGCTTACCGCTAAATTTGTCGGCCTCGCCGATGAATATCCTGAGCAGTTTTCCGTCCGCAGGTATCTTCATGTATTAGCCCCCTTTTTTCTATACCAGGTCTCCTGCCAGCACTCCCAGCCTGAATACGATAAACCCGGCAATTACGCTTAAAAGGACATTGGCAAGCGCCCTGGACGTCTCCCCGTCCTTTATCAGGTTGGCAGTTTCGAGTATGAAGGTGGAAAATGTAGTAAAGGCCCCGCAAAATCCTATCATTAGGAAAGCCCTGATATTGGAACCGAGGAGAAGCCTGTCTTCCGTAACCGATGCCAGGAAACCGATAAGGAAACATCCTGTCAAGTTGACAACCAGGGTGCCGTAAGGAAAATCTGCACCGGCAGACCTGTAAACGAGCACAGAGACGGCATACCTGGAGACCGTCCCGAGCGCGCCTCCGATTATAATCTGGAGCAGCTGGCTCATTGGTTTTCTACGATCTCGAGAGAAAAATCTATTGCTTTCGCGGAATGGGTCAAGGCGCCTATGGATATAAGGTCTACGCCCGAGGAAGCGAACTTCCTTATATTCCTAAGGTTCACCCCTCCGGAAACTTCAAGTTTCACTTCAAAATGCCCGTTATCGCGCAGCTTTACGGCTTGTTTAATTTCCTTAAGGGTCATGTTATCGAGCATTATTATGTCCGGACCCATTTCAAGGACTTTTCTGAATTGGGTAATGTCCTGGACTTCTACCTCGGACTTTATCCTCTTCTTCCTGGCGGACTTCACGGCTTCAGCTATAAGGTCCCAGTTGTTTCCGGATGCGGCTATATGGTTATCTTTTATGAGTACCTGGTCAAAGAGCCCTATCCTGTGGTTGCTCCCGCCTCCCGCGCTTACGGCGTATTTTTCGAGTAGCCGCATTCCTGGGGTGGTTTTTCTTGTATCCAGTATCCTGGTCTTGTACGGGACTACTGCATCGACGAACCTGGCCGTAAGGGTGGCTATTCCGGAGAGCCTGCTCAGGAAATTAAGGGCGGTCCTTTCGGCGGTCAGTATCGAGCCCAGGTCCGCTTCTATATAGGCTATTTGCTGCCCGGGTTTTACCCTGCTTCCGTCCATGACGAGAGGCATGAACTTCACTTTCGAGTCGCGCATAACAAAGACTGCCATCGCCACCATCATGCCGGCGACTACGCCTTCTTCCTTCGCGGTTATTACTGCCTGCGCTTTACCGGGCCTGGGGAACAGCAGTCTGGAAGTTATATCGCCTCCGTTGACATCCTCTTCGATCGCGCGGCGGATAAGGTCAAGCATCTCTTTATCTGCTAGGTCTCTAATCGTTTCAGGTTCTCCTTCAATTTATCCAGTGATATCCTTGTTTCAGAAAGCTTTGCCTTCTCGCCGTCGATCACCGCCTTTGGCGCTCTTTCGGCAAAATTCCTGTTATTGAGTTTGTTTTCAATCGATTTGGCATATTTTTCAAGCTCTCCTATCCTGCCGGACAGCTTCCTTGTCTCAGCCTCCAGGTCTACCAGGCCCTCAAGAGGAACGCATATCTCGCATTCCCCAAAGACGGCCACAGAGGATAACTTGGGGCGGACGAGTTTTTCTGTTACTTCGAACGACTCGAGGCGAGCAAGGTTCTTTATATATTCCGCAGAAGCGCCGAGTATTGTGCGGTTATTGGTGTTCCCCGACACTAACGCTTTGCATAACTTCTGCGGCTGTATATTCAGCTCGGAACGTATATTGCGTATAGAGGTTATGACACCTATGGTAACCGCCATGTCATTTTCGATACACTCATCGAGCAGGGCGGGTTGCGCTTGCGGCCATTCGGCGAGCATTATGGAGCCGGTCCCGTGGCTATCATTTATCGGCAAGCTTTGCCATATTTCTTCGGTGACGAACGGCATGAACGGGTGGAGCATCCTGAGGGTGCTGTCAATGCAGTGTATCAATACCGACTGGAGAACCTTCTTTCTTGCGGTAGCTTTGAACTCATCCTTTGTCATCTCCGGTTTTGCCAGCTCGACGTACCAGTCGCAGAATTCGTGCCAGAAGAATTCATAGATGGTATTGGCAGCCTCGTTAAACCTGAAGTTCTCAAGCGAGGAATCGACCGAAGAGATCGTCCTGTTAAGGCGAGAGATTATCCATTTATCGGCGAAGGAAAGACCTGCCCCGGAAAGTTCCTGCGGCAGGATGATGTCACCCTCGACATTCATCAGTATGAAGCGCGAAGCATTCCATACCTTGTTGGCAAAGTTCCTGCCGAGTTCGAATTTTTCCCTGGAAAGGTATACGTCCTGGCCGCTCGCGGTAATAGATATAAGGCTGAAACGCAGCGCGTCGGTACCGTATTCGTCTATTATATCTATGGGGTCTATGATGTTGCCGAGCGATTTTGACATCTTCGCTCCCGTCTCATCCCTTACCGTCCCGTGGATATAAACGTCGCGGAAAGGTGCATCTCCCATGAACTCATACCCGGCCATTATCATCCTCGCGACCCAGAAGAATATGATCTCCTGTGCCGTGGCGAGAGTGGAAGTCGGGTAAAAATACGAAAGGTCTCCGGTCTTCTCCGGCCAGCCGAACGTCGAGAAGGGCCAAAGCCATGATGAGAACCATGTATCGAGCACGTCCTCATCCTGAAAGAGTTCCGAGTTCCCGCATTCCGGGCATTTTTCGGGTTTTGTGCGGGAGACTATTATTCCCTTCTTCCCTGCGGTTTTACATTCATTGCAGTAATATACGGGTATCCTGTGGCCCCACCATATCTGGCGCGAGATGCACCAGTCCCGTATGTTCTCCATCCATTCGAGGTAGACTTTGGTCCAGCGTTCGGGGTGGAACTTTATCTTCCCGTTTCTTACCGCTTCAATGCCGGGCTTAGCGAGGGGCTTCATCCTAACAAACCATTGTTCCGAAAGATACGGCTCCACTACGGTATGGCACCTGTAGCAATGACCTACCGAGTGGGCATGCGGCTCGACCTTCTCGAGGAGTTTAATGTCCTTAAGGTCCTCTATTATGGCCTCGCGGGCCTCGAACCTGTCCATGCCGGCGTAATCACCGGCCTTGTCATTCATCGTGCCGTCCGGAGACATCACTACCACGGGTTCAAGGCTATGGCGCCTGCCCATTTCAAAGTCATTGGGATCATGCGCAGGAGTGACCTTTACCGCACCTGTGCCAAATTCCATGTCAACGAAACCGTCGGTGATGACCTTTATCTCCCTGCCGATTATCGGGAGTATCAACGTTTCGCCTATAAGGTTTTTGAAGCGCGGGTCGGCGGGGTTTACTGCGACCGCAACGTCGCCGAGCATTGTCTCCGGGCGCGTAGTGGCTACGGTAACGTACCTCTTCTCGCCTTTTACGGGATATTTTATGTAGTAAAGCGAACCGTTCAGGTCCTTATGCTGCGCCTCCTCGTCACTGAGGGCAGTCTGGCACCTTGGGCACCAATTGATTATGTAGTTTCCGCGATATATAAGGTCTTTTTCATAAAGGCGAATGAAGACCTCCTTTACGGCGTTGGAGAGCCCTTCGTCCATGGTAAACCTGGTCCGCTCCCAATCGCATGAGCAGCCGAGGCGTTTGAGTTGGGTTATGATCGTTGAGCCGTACTCTTCGCGCCATTGCCAGACCCTCTTGATGAAATCCTCCCTGCCGAGGTCCTGGCGCTTTAAACCCTCTTTGGCTATCTTCTTTTCGACAACGTTCTGCGTTGCGATTCCCGCATGGTCCGTCCCGGGAAGCCATTCGGCGTTCCAGCCCTGCATCCTTCTCCACCTGACCAGGATGTCCTGCACGGTATCGTTGAGCGCGTGGCCCATGTGCAGGATGCCGGTCACATTAGGGGGCGGTATCACGATGGTATACGGTTTTTTAGTATCGGAAGGTTCCGCGTGAAAATATTTAGCAGCCTCCCAGGTCTTATACCATTTCTCTTCCGTATCTTTCGGGTTATAAGCCGAGGGTATCTCTCGCATTTTATTGTTTATGGTCTTTGAGCAGTTTATATTCTATGGAATCGACCAGAGCTTCCCACGACGCTTCGATTATGTTCTCCGAAACACCGATTGTCCACCAGGAATCCTTGGAGTCGGAAGACTGGATAAGCACCCGGACCTTTGCAGCGGTGCCGGCTTTTTCGTCCAGTACGCGGACCCTGAAGTCTGAGAGGCGCATCTCGGCCAGCGACGGGTAAAATTCCATGAGAGCCTTACGCAGTGCCGCATCAAGGGCATTGACCGGGCCGTCGCCCTCGGCCGCCGTGTGCTCGATGACCTTGTTGACCTTTACCTTGATGGTTGCTTCCGATAGCAGCTTGCTGCCCTTATTCTCCGTGACGACCTTGAAGCCCTCCAGTTCGAAGAACTTTTTGTATTTCTTGAGGGCGCGCTTGATAAGGAGCTCGAGGGAACCCTCGGCTATCTCGAAATGGTAACCCTCATGTTCGAGTTTTTGCAACGTATTGAGGATCTTTTTCGTGCTGTTAGTCTTGCTTTCAAGGTCCAACTCGAGGGACTTGGCCTTCATCATGATAGAGCTTTTGCCTGACATCTCCGATACCAACAACTTCCTCTTGTTGCCTATCAGATGGGGATCGATATGCTCGTACGTAACGGGATTTTTCATCATAGCGTTGATGTGTACACCGCCCTTATGGGTAAAGGCTGTGTTCCCTACGAACGGCTGGTTATCGCGCTGCTTAACGTTGCTTACTTCCGCAACATAGCGGGATACTTCCGTCAAGGACTTGAGCTGTTCATCGCTGACGCAATCGATGCCGAGTTTCAATTTGAGGTTGCCGATGATGGATACCAGGTCTGCATTTCCACAGCGTTCCCCGTAACCGTTGAACGTGCCTTGGACGTGCACGCATCCGGCCTGGACCGCGGCAATGGAATTGGCTACGGCCATGTCACAGTCGTTATGGCAATGGATGCCTACCTCGCAATCAAGCTTGGCCACCACCTCTTTTACGATTTCGCCGAGCGCGGGCATTATCGTGCCGCCGTTAGTATCGCATAAGATCACGCAGTCGGCTCCCGCATCGCGGGCAGCGAAAACGGTTTTCATCGCGTACTCGGGATTATTCTTATAGCCGTCAAAGAAATGCTCGGCGTCATAGAAGACCGTCCTGCCTTTTGACTTAAGGTAAGAGACGGTTTCGTTGATCATCCTGAGGTTCTCATCCAGAGGTACCTTGAAGACATCCTTTACGTGAAGGTCCCAGGTCTTGCCGAAAATAGTAACGCAGCGCGTTCCGGAATCGAGCAGTCCTTTAGTGAATACGTCTCGCTTTACGTCAGTCTCAGGTCTCCTCGTTGAGCCGAACGCGGTGACTTCAGAGTTCTTCAGTTTAAGTTTCTTCGCGGCTTTGAAAAAGGCCATCTCCTTGGGGGTAGCCGGCCATCCGCCCTCAATGAAACGGATCCCAAGTTGGTCCAGTTTTTCCGTAATATGGAGCTTATCGTTTACGGAATATGAGATGCCTTCTGTCTGTGCCCCGTCACGGAGCGTCGTATCATAAAGCGTGACGTGCTTCATTTTATTTTTCCTTGTTGGCCTTCTTCAGTCCGAATTCATCATGCAGCGCTTTAAGCGCACCCTCCGCGTACTTCTTATTAATGACGCAGGATATCTTTATCTCGGAGGTTGATATCATCCCGATGTTTATCTTCCTGGCTGCCAGGGCGTTGAACATCCTGGCCGCGATGCCGGCGTGGCTCCTCATCCCTATGCCGACGATCGATATTTTAGCAATGCTCTCATCTTTGATCACTTCCCCGGCGCCTATCTCGCGGGCGACCCTCTTGGCAACCTTCATGGTCTTTGCCAATTCTTCGCTGACGACGGTGAAAGAGACATCGGTGGTACCGGTCCTTCCGACGTTTTGGACTATCATGTCTATGACTACATTATTTGCACCGAGTTCCCTGAATATGGTCGCGGCTATCCCGGGTTTGTCCGGGACATCACAGATGGTGACCTTGGCTTCGTCTTTTTGCAATGCCACACCGCTGACGTCTATCTTCTCCATTGATTTTACCTCCTTGCATATTACCGTACCTTCGGCGTCTGAAAAGCTCGAACGCACATGTATGGGTATATCGTAGCGTTTTCCGTATTCGACAGATCTGGCCTGCATCACTTTTGCTCCCAATGATGCGAGTTCGAGCATCTCATCGTAGCTTATCCTGGGAAGTTTCCTGGCATCCTTTACTATACGCGGGTCTGCGGTATAGACGCCGTCAACATCCGTATATATCTCGCAGATACCTGCGCCGAGGGCTTTAGCAAGGGCTACTGCTGTCAGGTCGCTGCCTCCGCGGCCCAGTGTGGTTATCTCTTTCTTTATGCTTATACCCTGGAACCCGGCAACGACAACCACTTTGCCTCCCCTAAGCTGCTCCTTTATCCTGTCAGAAGCGGATATGTCGATGATACGGGCTTTTGTATGTGTTGTATCGGTGATTATTCCGACCTGCGCGCCCGTGAAGGATATGGACGGGACGCCTAGTTTCTGTATGGCCATGGCTAGCAGCGCACATGATATCTGCTCGCCGGTCGATATGAGCATATCCATCTCGCGTTCGGACGGGTCACCGGTGACCTTAGATGCAAGTTCTATCAACTCATCGGTGGTGTCGCCCAGCGCAGATACAACAACCACCACATCATGGCCAAGTTTCCTGTATTTAACGACCCTTTCGGCGACCTTTTTTATCCTCTCGGGGTTTGCCACAGAGGAACCCCCGAACTTCTGGACCACTAGGCCTTTTTTCGATTGTCCCACTTTTATTCCGCTTTCTCCTTTAATTTGAAGCCATAAAATCCCGCATAAGTTCTTCGCCGTGCGAAAAACTTATACCGCTGTTCTTCGCGGAGGCTTCACTGAACCCTTCAGCCCCGTTCGCGCTTATCCCATTCCCGAACATGAGGAACGGCACGGGTTCCCTGGTGTGTGTCCTCAGGGTCACCGGGGTAAAATGGTCCGGAAGGACCATTATCCTGAAATCTTTCCTGCCCGAGAACTTTTCGAGGATGCCCCCTACGACGAACCTGTCGAAGTTCTCGATAGCGTTTATCTTGGCCCTGAGGTCGCCGTTGTGGCCCGCCTCATCCGGGGCTTCGACATGTACAAAGACAAAATCCCTGCGTCCGAGGGAATCGACCGCGTACCTTGCTTTCCCCTGGTAGTTAGTATCGTAATATCCTGTGGCGCCCGGGACCTCGATAACCTCAAGGCCTATTATCTTTCCTATGCCTTTTATGAGGTCTACCGCAGATATTACAGACCCCTCAACCCCGAAAAGGTCCTTGAATTTCGGCATATTGGCGTTGACTCCCTGTCCCCACAGCCAGATCATGTTCGCGGGATTTTCTTTCAGGTCTATCCTTACCTGGTTGATCTCGTGGGACGACAGTACCGGTTTCGAATCTTCTATCAATTTTGCGATAAATTCGCTTCCCTTGCCCTTCGGGAGGCGGCCCTTGATCGCTTCCCCGGTAATATCATGGGGAGGTATACACTCGAGGTCCATAAGTGTATCCTTAAGTGAGGCATCGCTGACGATCATAAGGTGTCTGTAGCTTACGCCGGGATAAAACTTTATTTTATCAGAACCGAGTTTCATGTCCAGCAGCTTTATCAGGGTAGAAGCCTCCTCGGTGGTTATATGTCCTGCGGAATAATCCGCCATCAAGCCGTTATCGATGGTAACGAGGTTGCACCTGAAGGCTATGTCGTCGGGGCCCAATTTTATACCCATATTAGCCGCTTCCAAGGGGCCTCTCCCGGAATAGTATTTCCTGGGGTCGTAGCCGATTATGGAAAGGTTTGCCACGTCAGAAGCCGGGGCGAAACCCTTCGGAACGGTATTGACCAGGCCCACTTTGCCGTTCTTGGCAAGTAGATCCATGTTCGGGATCTTGGCGGTCTCGAGAGGTGTTTTATTTCCGAGTTCCCTGACCGGATAATCGGCCATCCCGTCACCGACAAGCAGGATGTATTTCATAAGCCGATGGCATTCAGGACGGCTCTCATCTCAGCCTTTACCGATCTTGGTTTGCTGAGGGTCGATATCGCCCTGTCCGGGTCCTTAAGGCCGTGGCCGGTAAGGATACACACTATCCTGGTCATTTTCTCTGGAGAAGGTTTGAAAAAACCCCTCTCGATCATCTTTATCAGTCCGGCTACCGACGCGGCCGAGGCAGGCTCGGCAAATATGCCTTCTTTTGCAGCCAGCATTTTGTAGGCATCGATTATCTCATCGTCAGTCACGGAATCTATGATGCCGCCGGATTCATCGCGCGCAGCTTCAGCCTGTTTCCAGCTGGCAGGATTACCTATCCTGATGGCGGTGGCTATGGTCTCGGGTTTTTCTATGACGCACCCTTTGACTATCGGAGCGGCTCCTTCAGCCTGGAAACCCATCATCTTGGGCAGTGATTTGATCTTGCCCAATTCCTTATATTCTTTGTAACCCTTCCAATAGGCGGTAATATTGCCGGCGTTGCCCACCGGTATGAAATGGAAGTCCGGGCTTTCCTCAAGCGCATCGCATATCTCGAATGCCCCGGTCTTTTGTCCTTCTATCCTGTAAGGGTTTATGGAATTTACCAGGGTTATGGGATAATCCGTGGTGATCTTCCTGACTATCTCAAGCGCATCATCGAAATTGCCGTCTATTTCCAGCACCTGCGCCCCGTATATTATGGCTTGTGCCAATTTCCCGAGAGCTATCTTCCCGTTGGGTATAAGGACGACGCACTTCATGCCTGCCCGCGCCGCATATGCAGCCGCAGATGCCGAAGTGTTACCGGTGGATGCGCACATCACAGCTTTTGAGCCTTCTTCAAGAGCCTTGGATACAGCCATGGTCATACCCCTGTCCTTGAACGAGCCGGTAGGGTTCGCCCCGTCGAATTTCAGGTATACCTCATAGCCCTTTCCAAGTTTTTCGCTCAGGCAGCAAGAATATATAAGCGGGGTATCGCCTTCGTTTAAGGTTATGACCGGTGTATTGGAAGATACCGGGAGATATTTCCCGTATCTGTGTATAAGGCCTTTCCACATGTCCTACCTCTCCACCCTTATGGCCACTGTCTTGCGCCTTATGGCAGACAGCCTGTCTATCTCATCCAACGCCTGCCTCATGTTCTTTTCTTTTGCCTCGTGGGTCATCATTACCACGGGAACTATCCTTGCTTTCTTCCTTTCCTTCTGGCCCACGCTGGCTATGGATATTTTATGGTGTCCCAGGATGCCCGCGATCTTTCCGAGTATACCCGGCTTGTCTATGCAGGATATACGTATGTAATAACTGGCTTCTATCTCGTCCATCCTGCTGATCCTGTTGATCGACTTGTCTTTCATGTAGATCGGGACCCTGCCGACGGTGTTAAACCTGAGGTTGCGGGCCAGGTCTATGACGTCGCCGACGACGGAGCTTGCGGCCGGGTTCTGCCCCGCTCCCCTGCCGTAGAAAAGTGTGCCGCCTACCATGTCCCCATGTACGTATATCGCGTTATATACACCATTGACGTTAGCCAAAAGGTGTTCTTTCGACAATAGTGTCGGGTGGACCCTGACTTCAAGGTCCTTGCCATTCCTTTTTGCTATCGCGAGGAGTTTAATGGCATAACCGAACTCATCGGCATACCTTATGTCGTTTTGTGATATATCAAGTATGCCTTCGACGTATATATCGCCGATCTTGACGAATTTCCCGAAACCGAGCAACGCCAGTATGGCAAGTTTATGGGCAGAGTCGTACCCCTCGATGTCCAGCGCGGGATTGCGTTCGGCGTATCCCTTTTTCTTTGCCTGGTCCAGGGCATCTGAAAAGCTCAATCCCTCTTCCGCCATACACGACAAAATATAATTGGAAGTACCGTTGACTATGCCGAGTATGGTGTCTATCTCGTTAGCTACGAGCCCTTCGCGCATGGCCTTGATTATTGGTATGCCGCCGCCGACGGATGCTTCGTAGAAGACCTCTACCCCTTCCTTATTCGCGGAATCGAATATCTCTTGCCCGTGTTCGGTTATCAAGGCCTTATTCGCGGTAACGACATGTTGGCCGGATTTTATGGCTTTGAGAACGAATTCCTTGGCCGGGTGTATACCTCCTATGAGCTCGACCACAATATCTATATCAGGATTACCAACTACCTTATTTATGTCATTGGTCAGCAATTTCTTATTGATCTTGACGGCGCGTTTCTTTCTTAAGTTATTGTCGCATATAACTTTGAGCGAAACTTTAGCGCCAACCAACCGCTCGATATGGGCGGATTTTTCGACAAGAGCGCGGGCAACCCCGCCTCCCACGGTACCGAAGCCTATCAACCCTACGTTTATCTTTTCCATTTCAATTTCTCCTGCAAAAAAAGATGGTCGGGGCGAGCGGACTCGAACCGCTGACCACTTGTACCCCATACAAGTGCTCTACCAAACTGAGCCACGCCCCGAGGATATTCTTATGAGTTTAGATTATAAATTATATCAAATTGCTGTGTAAATGTATAGTGGGAATCGAAGGAAGGATATTTACCGGTCTTCCGATTTCTTTTTGCGGGTCATCAGGTTCTTTACGGCGGTCAAAGGGTCTTTTCCCTCAAATATTACGCTGTAAACCTCATTGGCAATAGGCATCTCGATACCGTTCTTTCTGCAAAGCTCGTGGCACGATTTTGCCGTACCCACGCCCTCAACGACCATCTCCGTGCTGCTAAGGATATCCCGGGAGGTCCTGCCCTTACCTATCTCCTCTCCGAACCACCTGTTCCTGCCGTGGGAACTTACACAGGTCGTTACCAGGTCCCCGAGGCCGCTTATGCCGTAGAATGTATCGGCCTTTGCCCCAAGCGCGGCCCCAAGCCTAGAGATCTCTACTATGCCCCTGACAAGGAGTCCGGATTTGGTGTTTACCCCGAAACCAAGGCCGTCGGATATACCGGCGGCAATAGCTATGACGTTTTTAAGCGAACCGCCGAGCTCGACCCCTATGATGTCGGTATTAGTATATATCCTGAAGTTATCCGACATGAACAGGTCCTGTATCTGCTTTGCGGCCGTTTCATCTTCAGAGGCAGCGACCACCGTAGTCGGAAGCCCGCGTGCAACTTCATATGATATCGTCGGACCGGAAAGTACGCCGATCTTCACGTTGCCGAGCACATCGGTTATTACTTCGGACATCCTCATAAGGCTTTGGTTCTCTATGCCTTTTGATACGCTTACGATAAGTTTGCCTTGCAGGTCCAGACCTTTAAGTTTCTTCGTTACTTCCCGCATGTGCTGAGATGGGACCGCAGTAACGACTACCTCGCTGCCGTTTACTGCAGGAGCGATATCAGAGGTAAGCTCGAGCGAGTCCGGCAGCTTTATTCCGGGGAGAAACTTATCGTTCTGCCTGGTCTTTTCCATCTGCCTGATGTAGTCGGGAAAGGCGCCCCACATGTTTACCTTATGCCCGTTCGACACAAGCAGCATTGCGAGAGTAGTCCCCCAGCCTCCGTCGCCTATTACCGAGATCTTTTTAGTCTGCATTTTTCCTCAGTTCGAAACGGCGCTCTTCCCCGCGCACCAGTCTCTTTATGTTAGGATAATGTTTCAGTACGGTAATTATGCTCAGCAGGGATGCTATGGCTACAAAGGGAGCGCGGTATCCTTCGGCTGAAAGCATGATAGGTATCGAGACCGCGCTTATGATCGATGCCAGCGATACATACCTGCGCCACACGAATACGGCTATCCAGATACAAAGCGCTACAAGGAATACTCCCGGCGCGACCCCGATGAAGACTCCGGAAGAGGTTGCTATGCCTTTTCCCCCGTTGAAGCCCAGGAACACGCTCCATATGTGGCCTATTATGGCCATTGCTCCGAGCATAAGGGGATATACGTCCATGCTCACAGGGACGCCGAACCTGGAAAAGAACCTGGCTGCCAACGTTACACAGACAAGGCCTTTGAGTATATCAAATGCGAGGACCAGGAGGCCCCAACCTTTACCGACTACCCTTGCGGTATTCGTAGCGCCTACGTTCCCGCTGCCATGCTGCCTTATATCTATTCCCTTGAGATATCTGGCCACAATGTAGCTTGTAGGTATGGACCCTATAACGTAACACGTGAACAAGGAGATGATAAACGCCATATTATTTTTTCCCGTTATTGCCGTTCATAAGCCTGGTCCCGCGATAGATGTAATCGATCCCGGAAAGCGCAGTAAAAAATACCGCGGTGTTCCAGACATATTCGGAACGTTCCCATAGCAGCAATACGCTGATTATGGCCGACATCTGAGTGAAAGTAGTGATCTTCCCGAGCGGGCTGGGAGATATCTTTATATCACTGTGAAGCAGGAATATCACCAGCACACCGATGACTATTATGATATCCCTGCTTACCACGATTATGGGCAGCCAGAGCGGAAGTTTTACGGCTGCGTCCCACACCGTCAGGCTGATGAATGCTGTTATCAACAGGAGCTTATCGGCTATGGGGTCCATTATCGTGCCCAGGGTCGTTTTTTGCTTCAGGAACCTTGCCAAAAAACCATCGAGGGCGTCGGTAAGGACAGCTATGCTGAAAACGCACAGTGCTATATATCTTAAATAGTCCTGGTCAGGTTTATAGTAAAGAACAAGGCCCACAAAAAAGGGCGTCAACAGTACCCTTAGTATAGTGATCTTGTTAGCCAGATTCATCTATTTATCGGTTATAAGCTGCATCCTGTTAAGCGGCAGGACTACAATTACCGCTTTGCCTATAAGGTAGTTCTTCGGCACGAATCCCCAGTACCTGCTGTCCTTACTGAAAGCGGAGTTGTCGCCAAGAACAAAATAACAATCCTTCGGCACGGTTATCGGTTTGCCTTCTTCACCGAACTGGCCCCTGTTGTAGTAATATACCTGCCTGAAAGCCGGAGGGTCCTCAACGGCCCTTCCGTTCACGAGTATCTTGCCGTCCTTTATTTCGACGGTCTCGCCGCCGGTAGCGACGAACCTCTTTATGAAAGATTTGCCCGGATCTTCCGGCGACTTGAACACGACTATCTCGCCTCTCTTCGGTTCCCTTAAGCCCGGAAGGCGGATATTAATGCCGGGCAATCTCGCGCCGTAGACGTATTTGACAACTATTATCCTGTCACCGACCAACAGGGTCGGTATCATGGAACCCGAAGGTATCTTATAGAGCTCGAAGATGAAGACCTTTATGAAAAAAGCAAGGATGAAAGCGGTTAATATTATCTCCGCGATCTCCCTTAGCCAAGACTTCTTCTTTTTCGTGTGCGTCGTCTCTTTAGCCATCCGCTCTCCTTAGATTTTCAGTATTGCCATGAAGGCTTCCTGCGGTATCTCAACTTTCCCGAACTGTTTCATCCGCTTCTTGCCTTCTTTTTGTTTCTCCCAAAGTTTACGTTTCCTGGTTATGTCACCGCCGTAACATTTGGCTGTCACGTTCTTGCCTACCGGCCTTACCGTTTCCCTGGCGATTATCTTGCTTCCTATGGCGGCCTGTATGGCGACTTCAAAGAGCTGCCTGGGGATAAGCTCCCTTAACTTAGTAACAAGCTGGTTACCTTTCGTATATGCGCTGTCTTTATGGACTATGAAAGAAAGAGCGTCGCAAGGATTTCCGTTTATCAGTATGTCAAGCTTTACCAGGTCGCTTATCACATATTCCTTGAATTCATAATCAAGGGAACCATAGCCCCTGGTCATTGACTTTATTTTATCATAAAAATCCACAATTATCTCCGATAAAGGGAATTCATATATCAGCATGGCGCGCGTCTGGTCGAGGTATTCTGTGGACTTATATATCCCTCTCCTCTCCTGGCAGAGCTGCATGACACTTCCCAGGGAATCCGCAGGGCTTATTATAAAACCGCGTATATACGGTTCTTCTATATGTTCGATCTCCTGGGGCGCGGGCAATTTACTGGGATTCTCTATCTCTACCACCTGCCCACCCTTTTTCTTCACTTTATAGACAACGCTTGGCGTGGTGGCTATAAGGTTCAGGCCGTACTCCCTTTCGAGGCGTTCCTGTATTATTTCCATATGCAGGAGCCCGAGGAAACCGCACCTGAAACCGAACCCGAAAGATACGGAAGATTCCACCTCGTATATGAACGACGAATCGCTCAATTCAAGTTTTTCAAGCGCATCCCTGAGGAACGGAAAATCCTTAGCGTTTACCGGATACAGCCCGCAGAATACGAGGGGCCTTACCTTCTTATAACCGGGAAGGGCATCGGCAGCGGGCTTGCGGAAATCAGTGACCGTGTCGCCCACATTGATGTCCTTAGGGTCTTTGATATTGCAAGTTATATAGCCTACCTCTCCACAGCCGAGTTCATCGATTGCGGTGGGCGCAGGTTTGAAGACGCCGACCTCTTCAACGTCGTAGACCCTGCCGGTACCCATCATCTTTATCTTCATGCTTTTTCTTATTGCACCGTTCTTTACCCTTATGTATACGACTACGCCCCTGAAGGTATCGAACGCGGAATCAAAGATCAGGGCTTGCAAGGGATTATCCTGTTCCCCCTTCGGAGGGGGAACTAATTCGACAATGGAGTGCATTATCTCGTCGACACCGATACCTGTCTTGGCGCTCGCCATTATCGGCTCCACGCCGGAGATGTGCAAGGTATCCTTAAGCTGCTGGCGTATACGGTCAGGTTCGGCGCTCGGGAGATCTATCTTATTGATCACAGGGATTATCTTAAGGTCATGCTCGCGGGCAAGATAAAGGTTTGCCACGGTCTGCGCTTCAACGCCCTGCGCGGCATCAACGACCAAGAGCACCCCCTCGCAAGCCGCAAGGGCTTTCGATACCTCATAGGTAAAATCAACATGGCCGGGTGTATCTATCAGGTTAAGCACATATTCCTTATCATCATCGTCCCGGTGCAGGAGCCTTACGGCTTTTGCCTTGATGGTGATGCCGCGCTCTCTTTCCAGGTCCATACCATCGAGCATCTGGTCATGGAATTCCCTTTGGGAGATTGCACCTGTCTTTAGCAGCAGCCTGTCAGCCAGGGTCGACTTGCCGTGGTCAATGTGCGCAATGATGCAGAAATTACGGATCAGGGATTTATCCATTATTTGATGCTTTTTGACAGCTTATCCACGGTCCCGATAAGGTCTTTCGCCTCTTTATCGGTGTGGGCTTCGCTGTAAACCCTGAGGATAGGTTCGGTGCCCGAAGGCCTGATAAGCAGCCAGCTTTCGTCATCGAATATGAATTTAAGCCCGTCATACGTCTTGATATCGGTTATCTTTCTCTTGAATATCTTGCCTGATTCCTTACCCTGGAGTTTGGCGAACAGTGTCTTGACGACCTTCTCCCTTGTCTTGAGGGGTATCTCTATATCCTGCCTGTGGTACCTGAACTTGCCAAACCTTTTTTCCATGTCCTCGATAAGCGCGAGAACTGGTTTTTTCCTCTGCTGCATCATTTCGACAAGCAGGAGCCCTGTCAGTATGCCGTCCCTTTCAGGTATGTAGTTCTTTACGCCTATGCCGCCCGACTCCTCGCCGCCAACCAGGACATTGTCGGTCTGCATGAGTTTGGCTATATGCTTGAAACCTACAGGCGTTTCAAAGAATTTAAGGTTATAGTATTTGGCGATCTTGTTCATGAGCATAGGACCCGCGATATTTTTAACGAGAGCCCCTCTCCAGCGCCTGTTCTCAATAAAATGCAGGGCTATCAGGCACATTATCTCGCCCGGAGTTATGAACCTACCTCCCGGCGCCGCCGCTCCCACCCTGTCCGCGTCCCCGTCGGTGGCTATGCCGATATCGTATTCACCCTCTTTCATTATAGCCATGAATTTCGGCATGTTATGCGGCAAAGGCTCAGGTTTAAGCCCTTCGAACAACGGGTTAGGCTCGGAGTTGATGACGTCGATCGCTACCTTTGTGCCTTTAAGCACCTGCGCGTGGTAACTGTCACCGGCGCCATGCATCGCTTCCGCGAGCACCTTGAGATCGCAATTCTTGAGCAGGTCGAGGTCGAGGTACTTCCTTACGGCTTCGATATATTTAGGCATCGGGTTTATGATCTCGATCTTGCCTGCTTTGACAGCTTCGGAGAGAGGGATGGACTTTACCTTCGTTTTGTAAAGGTAGGATTCGACCTTATAGGTGACGGTCTGATCGGCCGGCGAACCCTGCGGAGTTTTGATCTTGAGGCCGCTGAACCTGCCGGGATTATGGCTTGCCGTTATTATAAGCCCGCCGTTCAGCCCCAACAGCCTGATATTATAGCTGGTGGTCGGTGTCGGGGAAGGCCTGTCCGAGAGATACACCTTTATACCGTTGGCGGCAAGGACTTCCGCGGCGGCCTGCGCGAATTTATCCGAGATAAACCGGGTGTCGTAACCGACAATTATCCCGCGTTTTGCCTTGAACTCTTTATTGAAATATTCCGCGCACGCCTGGGCGACTATCCTGAGGTTATCAAAAGTGAAGTCATCCGCTATAAGCCCTCTCCAGCCGTCTGTCCCGAACTTGATAGCTTGTGTTCGCTCTTTCTTTTCTCTTGCCATTCCAGGTCTCCTTTGGTTGCGCTCCCTCACCCGATATTAAGCGCTTTGGAGATCTCCTTCTCCGATTTATCGTCAATTGACCCTATTAAAGCCATGTTTAGGCGCGAATTCGTAAGCACCTTTCCCGCCACCCGCTTTATATCTTCCCTTGTGATGGAGGATATCCTGTTCACGACTTCCTGCGGTGTAGGTATATCGCCCCTGGAAGACAAATGTTCTCCCATCCACAACATCTGGTCCAGGGTGTCTTCCAAGCCCAGGAGCATTTGGCCCTTGTAGTATTCACGCGCTCTTTCGAACTCGTTTTTGCCTACGTATGCCGTCTTGATCTTTTTCAACTCCCTCATTATTATATCCAGTGTCTTTACGATATTCTTGTTATCAAGCCCGGCGGAGATGAAGAACGCTCCGGTATCGTGGAATTTTTTTGTAGAAGTAGCTATCTCGTAAGCCAAACCCTTCTTCTCCCTTACCTCCCTGAAAAGGCGGCTTGACATATTCCCGCCGAGGATAATATGCAGCAAGGTAAGAGCGTACCTGTCCGGGTCACACCTGCCGAATGCGCGGAACCCGACAGCCATATGGGCCTGTTCGGTTTTTTTAGAAAGCGTTTTGAGCATGGGCCTCTTTTGCGCCTCAGCCGCTTTCCCATAAGCCGACTTACCCGCTCCAACTGCGGCGCCGAAATATTTTTCACAACAGGATAGGTACCTTGGCGTATCCAGGTCCCCGCATGCGGCTATCACGATATTGCGCGGGATGTAATATTTGCGTTTATAACCGATTATATCTTCACGCATCATGTCACCCACAGTATCGTAGGTGCCTGCGAGGTTCCTCCCGAGCGGTTGTCCGGGCCACATAAGTTCCATCAGGAGATCGTGGACGTGATGGTTCGGGAGGTCTACATAGAGCTTGATCTCCTCTTTTATTACCTGCCTCTCTTTCTTTATGTCCTGTGGAGCAAATCGTGCGTTGAAGACCATGTCAGAAAGGATATCCAGCGCATTATCCATGTCCCTGTTCAGGACTTTCACCAGGTAGCAGGTAAACTCTTCGGAAGTAAAACCGTTCATGGCGCCGCCGCGGCCTTCTATTGCCTGCTTGATCTGCTCGGCGGAACGCTTATTCGTCCCCTTGAAGAGCAGGTGTTCGATAAAGTGCGAGACCCCGGATATTTTTTTCGGCTCGTAGCGCCCGCCGGTGCTTAGCCAGACACCGATAGCGACAGAATCCCTGTCGGAGAGGCTCCTTGCAGCGCAACGCGCGCCGTTCTTAAAAGATTTAAGTTCGTACATTGTTCTTTATTCTTTCCAGGTATGACTCGAGTATCAACTGGGCGGCGATCTTGTCTATTACGTTTTTGCGTTTCTTGCGCGATACGTCCGAAGATATCAGGAACCGTTCACTTTCTTTAGTGGACAGCCGCTCGTCATATGTATCCACTGGTATCTTTACGGCAGTTTTGAGCGTATTCACAAATTCCGTGACCTTATCGGCACTTTTACCGCGGGTGCCGTCCATGTTTATGGGCATTCCGACTACTATCGAATCTGCCTTGAACTCGTTTATTATATCCTCGATGGCACGAATATCTTCTTCAGGGACCTTCCTTTCAATAACCGTCAACCCCTGGGCAATTATCCCGAGGGGGTCGCTTATCGCCACCCCGATCCGTTTTTCACCTATGTCCAGGCCTATTATTCTCATTAGAGATATTTTTTAAGCTCCTTGCCTTCCTTCATGAGGGAGACGAGCCTTTTTACGTCCTGCGCCCTGTCCCTGCGGCAGACGAGTACGCAATCGCCATCCCTTACCACTATAACATTGTCGATACCTATGGTCCCTATAACACCCTGTTCGGAGACTATGACGGAATCCTTGGTGTCAATGGCTTTATGGGCGCCTATAGCGAAATTCCCGGACTTGTCCGTGGACAGATGCCTGGCCAGGGAATCCCACGATCCCAGGTCATCCCAATAGAATTTGCCTTCTACGGCAAAGATCCTCTTTTCCCTTTCGAGGACGCCGTAGTCAATGGATATCTCCTCGAGGTTGGGATAGACCTCGTTCAATTTGCAATTGAAATTCAAACGGCCGATGCTCGGCTCAAGAAGCTGCAGGCCCAAGTAAAGCCTGGGTAGGTTCTCTTTAATGGCATCGAGTATACTTGTGGCCTTCCATATGAAGATACCGCTGTTCCAGTAATACCTCTTTTCCTTCAGGAATTTCACGGCATTGAGGTAACTAGGCTTCTCCACAAAAGCCAGTACCCTGTGGACGACCGCTTTAAGTCCCGGACCCCTTATCTTGAACTGCCCGCTGGTATCTATGCGCATGTAGCCGTATCCGGTAGCCGGGAAAGTGGGCTTGACCCCTATTGTCACCAACCCGTTGGATGCTTCCGCGACTTTTACGCCGGTCATCAGTGCATCTATGAATTTATCCTTTTCTCTTATAAGGTGGTCGGAGGGCAGCACTATCATGGTTGCGCGGGGATCGGCTTTTTTTATCAGCATGGCGGCGAGACCGCAGGCCGCCGCGGTATTCCTGGCTGCGGGTTCTGCAATTATGTTCTTTATATGAGGAAGGTCGGCTCTTATAGAACCCAGCTGCTCTTTATTGGTTATTACAAATATACGGTCATTTGGCACTATGGTCTTTATCCTCGATACCGTTTCCTGTATCAGGGACCGTTTTCCCATGAGTTTGAGGGTCTGCTTTGGTGTTCTGCTCCTGCTTTTAGGCCAGAACCTCTCACCTCGTCCTCCTGCGATTATTACGGCATAGATATTCTTATCGATGGGAAGCCTCCGCAAGTTTACGGACGTAATCACCGACATTCTTAATGAACCTCTTCTTTGAGGAATTTTTCTCCATCTGTTTTACTATAGCCGAACCGACGATAACACCGTCGGCCACAGCGTTAATACGTTTGACCTGCTCAGCCTTTGAGATGCCGAAACCGACACACACCGGCTTGTCCGAGGTCTTCTTGATCAGTTTTACGCGTTCGGCGAGACCGGCAGGCAACGAAGACCTTGCCCCGGTGATCCCGGTCAGGGAAACATAATAGATAAAACCCTTGGTCCTCCCGGAGAGCATCTTTATTCTCTTCGGGGAACTTGTGGGGCTTAGGAGGAATATGATATCGAAATCCTTGCCTTTTGCCGCCGCTGTCAGTTCCCCGGCTTCCTCGGGAGGCAGGTCGGGTATTATCGCTCCATCCACGCCGTTCCTTACGCAATCCGAGATGAAGCTGGCGAGACCGTATTTGAGTATAGGGTTATAGTAGCCCATCAGCACTATTGGTATTTGCGTCTTCTTGCGTAATTGCCCGACGGCGGATATTATGTCTTTAAGCTTTGTCCCCCTTTTTAGGGACCTTTCAGAGGAAGCTTGTATGGTAGGCCCGTCAGCGACAGGGTCCGAAAAAGGAACGCCTAGCTCGATAATATCTACGCCCCTCTGTTCAAATTCAAGGACGAGTTTCTTAGTGGCGGAAAGCCCATAGTCGCCTGCAGTGAAGAAGGCTATAAGGGCCTTACCGCCATTCTTCTTGAGGTCGGAGAATTTCTTTTCTATCCTGTTCATATTTTTCCCGAAAGGACCTGCGAGACCATGTCTACATCTTTATCGCCTCTGCCGGACAGGCATACCGCAACCAGGTCATTCTTTTTCATCTTCCTTGCCGTCTTAACAAGGTAAGCTATCGCGTGCGAGGATTCAAGGGCAGGTATTATGCCTTCTGTTTCCGAAAGAAGGCGGAAAGCATCCAACGCCTCCGTATCCGTTGCCGAAACATATTTTGCCCTGCCGATATCCTTGAAAAAGGAGTGCTCAGGTCCGACTCCGGGATAATCCAATCCGGCGGATAAGGAGTGTGCGATCTTTATCTGCCCAAAATCGTCTTGCAGCAGATAACTCTTGCTACCGTGGAGCACCCCGATATCGCCCCTCTCCAGGGTAGCTGCGTGAAGGCCTGTATTCAGGCCCTTGCCCGCGGCCTCAACCCCTATGAACCTCACTTTTCTATCGTAAAGGAAATCATAGAAGAGACCCATGGAATTTGAACCCCCTCCCACGCAGGCGATAAGATAGTCGGGGAGCCTGCCTTCTGCTTTCAGCATTTGGCGCCTTGTTTCCTTCCCTATAACGGACTGAAAATCCCTTACCATCATGGGGAACGGGTGCGGTCCGGCGACCGATCCGATACAATAATGGGTGGTGCGCACATTAGTGACCCAGTCCCTCATTGTTTCATTCATAGCGTCCTTCAGTGTCTTGCTGCCGCTTGTGACGGGGGTAACTTTTGCGCCAAGGAGTTTCATCCTGAAGACGTTAAGGGCTTGGCGGCGGATATCTTCTTCGCCCATGAATACCTCGCAATCAAGGTCAAAGAGAGCCGCTATTGTTGCGGTGGCTACGCCGTGCTGTCCGGCGCCGGTTTCGGCAATTATCCTCTTCTTCCCCATGCGTACGGTCAGCAGACCCTGGCCCAGGGTATTGTTTATCTTATGGGAACCGGTATGCAGAAGGTCTTCCCTCTTCAGGTATATCTTTGGGCCCTTAAGAGTTTTGGTCAATTTTTCGGCAAAATAGAGACCGCTGGGCCTGCCGGCATACTCCTCCAGGTAATAGCGGAATTTTTCGGCAAACTTTTTGTCTCGCTTAGCGGCGGAGTATTCCGCCTCAAGTTCTTCGAGGGCCACCATCAGGGTTTCCGGGACATACTTTCCTCCGAAAACGCCGAAATGGCCTTTGTTATCGGGCAGTTTCACGTCATAACCTCTTTATTTTGATTGAATAAAAATAAAGTTTATCACAGAGTGGGGCCTTAGTCAATCATATTACGGGGGTAGTCGGAAGAAATTTCAGAATATCTTGATGTCCGAAGAGGCCCTGTCCTTGTGCTGGAGTTTCAGGCGTTCGTTGATGATCAACTGTATCTGTTCGTTCTTTGTGGAGGGAGTTACCCTAAAACCCGGATCGTCCTTAAGGCGTATGGCAAGGGAAAGTTTCAGGTCTTTTTCGAACACGGGTTCGCCGTTGACAGTAGCGATTACCCTGGACGCGGCCTGCGGGGAAGCCGGTTTTTCAGCCGGCTTCCCACAGCCCAATAGTAAGAACATTAAGAGAAAAGGTGTTATTCTCATTGTATTGGGGTAACGACTGCTCCTATCACGCCGTCAAAATTGTATACATTTTCGGCGGCAGTTATCGAACCACCTCCACCACCTGTAGCTTGCATATTATTAATTTGGCCTAACGCATCCGCAGTCCATGTCATAGCAACTGTATCGATATTTGTGAATGTCAGTCCAAGATTGTCTGAACCAGCGTTGAAATCAATCGTACTTCCTACCATCGGAAGATCCGCAAGAGTAAATTGTATTAAACCGGTAAGTATCTCGTTGTTGTATATACTTATATCAAGACTACCATTAATACCTGCATTTTGCAGGAGCGCTGTATAAGTTTCGGTAATCGGGACCTGGACCATTTCCGCTAATGCCTCATTATCAAATCCTAGGACATCTGTGCTTAACTCGACAAGGTCAACCCATTCCCCGAGCATCTGTGCCTGGAATACTGTGTCTACGCCTTCAACCTCCTGGTAATTACCTACGACATCACCTTCTATTTTTCCGACGTTAAAGGTATTTTCGTCTATCTCGCTGAAGTATACGCCCTTGAAAGTCCCGTCAAATACGTTATTCGACCAGGAATCTCCACTGGCTGAGATCAGGAAATAACCGTCCGCGATTTCATGCGAATCGTCGGTATAAGAGGCTCCTCCCAAGGCCAATCTCCAATCCGAATCGACGGCCGAGGATGTTTGCCCGGTGAGAGCAGCCTGCATTATTCCCCACTGGTCGTAGCCTTCTATGGACATCGTGTCTCCGGTAAAGTAATCGGCCTGGATGGCGCCGCCGTTTGAGAAGGAGCCGACACCCGAAGCCCCGAGCACGTCCCAGTCCCAGGATATATAGTCCGATAGCTCTTCAGGAGAGATGTCGATATCAGTTTCCATCACATAAGGAGTCAGGTAGCCTTCGGCTATCCACATGCCGACTTCACCGTCATCGGGGATCTCCACGAGGTCCATGTCAAGCCCGCCCCTTAGCACTCCCGCATTATAGCCGCCGGTTCCGTCAGAAGCTATATATATGGCGGCCAACCTCAATCCCGAGGCGGTATCCGTAAGCCTGCCGTCGGAAGAATCCCCTACAGCCGCGTGAACGAACCCGTAGAAAGCGCCTTCCTCATCGAGGGTAAGCGACGATATCTCTCGAGCGTTGAAACTCCCGATTTGAGCGTTAAACAGGTATGAATCGGCGGACCCATTGATCGCATAATCACCCATCGCTACAGCCTTGAAACTTCCGTCCTGCCAGCCGGTCTGCGTAGATCCTATAATACCGGAGAATTCTCCGGAGAAATCTTCATAACTATCGCCCGGGTCAAACCAGTTATCCCAGTCTCCAGCGGCTCTTACTCCCCCGTAGCCGAGTCCGCTAAGAGTTAATTCTTTCTCGACCCAGGTCCCCATACTAAGGCCTTCCCAACTCATCTCATCGGCATCGTAATCGCCGGCCATCAACCCCGAAGCTTCGCTTAGGTATGTCATGCCGAGGTCATAACCGTGTATGACGGCCTCAAGCCCGTTGTCCGCGGTGGTAGTCCCGTCGATATAGATGAGCGAATAGTACGGGAACGAATATTCCCCGTACTGGTCTTCAAAACTCTCGGCTATGTAAGAATTCCAATTGCCGTCCGGGGCGGAATCGAACCAACCGCCGCATCCCGCGCGCCATATGCCCCAATCCTGGTCCGCGATCTGCAGATCATCGCCGTAAAGATCACCTTTAAGATCTCCATGAACCGGGTCGTAAAATTCATCGCCTAACAGCGCTTCTTCATTTTCGCTCAACAAATCCTCGGGGGTAAAACTAGTTGGCATATCGAGAAAGGCCGTCAGATAGCCTTCCGTGCCGAACATCCCGATAGACGGATAAAAATCGCCTGTCAGGAAACTGCGACCACCGGAAATATCGGAAGAGGTCACGTATCCTGCCCGGTAGCCGTCCTCGGTATAGCGTATATAGATCCCCAACAGCGCCCCAGACAGTTTATTATTCAGTGTAGTTCCCCCGACCGCTCCTATCAGTCCGGCGCCGTCACTGGCGGTCATATAGAAATCCCCGCCCCACAAATTGTCATCACTTATACCGTCTTCGTTGGAATCTGGATAATAGAACCCGCCGATCAAAGTGAATTCGGACGGGCCGGAGAAAAGGTCATCCGCACTACCCATCGCAGCGTAAAGACCGCCGTTCTCGAGATACGCCCCCTCACCGTCGAAGTACCCGAAACCGCCTTCGGAAGCAACACCGGCGTAGGACAAATCCCTCATTTCCCATTCGCCTATAGAAGACAGGATCCAACTATCCTCGTCGTATATGCCTACGATATTTCCGTTAAGAGTCCCTATATAGCCGTCGCTAATGTTTATATAAGAACCGCGGAGAGCTCCCGTTATATTATCATCATCAAATAATGCATTATTTGACGTCAAGAAGACCACTTCATCATAAAGACCGTCCATGTAACCGAAGGCAAGGCCGTTCTCGTTCGTTTGCGCCCATTCTCCGCCGTTGTAATAACCGCCGCCGTCGAACTCATATATGCCCCACGATCCGTCATCAATTGCATAGGATACGCCATATGTAGTATATCCGTATAAGGCTGATCCACCGACAGATCCGCCCATGCAAAGGTTATGGAGCCGGTATTCGGTTATGCTTTCATAGAGTGAGGCAGGGTCTATTAAAGAGGAGTCTTTTGCTTCAGGAGAAAGTTCACCTTCTGCCATCCACATGCATATTTCCGGATCGTAAACACCGCTAAGATCACCTTTCAGCAACCCAACGGTCCCCTCCGGCGTGACATAGAAAGCGACTACTTTCCCGTTGGACATAAGGCCGTCTTTCCAGATACCGGTGCTGATCCCCCAGAAAGCCGAACCGTCAAGCGAGGTATAGTCCTCGTTGTCCGCGTTATAGCTGCCGATAGGTGTGACCCAAAGCAAAGGCGTATTCCGATAATCGTAGCAGTAAGATTCCCCCATGGCGACTACAGGAAAAGAAGCTTCATTCCACCATTCTACTGTCGGGGAACCTATGAGGCCGTACTTTTCACCTGCCCAAGTAAGGCAGCATTCTCCGCAATCGTAATAAAGGCCCCAGCCATCGCTTCCCCAATTGCCGCTGAACGCGAGCGGTTCTTCCGCGTATCCTCCGAGCCCAACGCCCTCAACCATCCCCTCTGCGTATGTTTCGGCAAGTATGGATCCGTAATAGGCGCCCAGCGTATGAGTGTCCAGGTATGTACCTATGATATCGATCCTTAATCCTCCGTCAAGGTCATCGATACCTTCTGCGGTAGCGAAGAAATAGCCGTCATCGCCATAATAACCGCCGGCATTCCCGAACCATTCGGCAAGCCCTTCAGGATTATAGTATCCTCCGTAATAAGCATCCCTCCATATTCCCCAGTTCTGCCCCACTATCCTTGCCATCTGTCTGTCAAAATCCACGTTAAACCCGCCGTTCTCGCCAAAAGACAGCCAAAGGTTGCCGTAACCGCCCCCGTATTCCACAGGATATTCAACACCGGTCTCGAGTTGGGCCATCGGTATTACGTAAATATCACCGTTTCCCGAAAAGTCGCCGTAATACCATTCCTGCCCTTCGTTTATAGTGTTAGTACCGGATAGATAGCCAAAAAGCGTACCTGCCCTCCCGCTGGGATCTATATATATCGTTGACAATATCCCTTCCCAGCTGTGGAATATGCCCCCAACCCACCCGAAAGCCGCGCCGCCGTCTATACTTTCCGCTGACACGTCGCCTTCAAATATCCTGTACCCGGGGCTCGAGAACTCACCGTCGACGGAAAGATTGAACGATCCCGACCATGCGGAGGACAATACTGTCTCGCTCGATAAATACGCGTCAAAGCTGTTGTTGTCATAAGCTTCAACAAAACCGAAACTGCCGGTTGCGGTGCCGGTAATATAATAATCTATTTCAGGGGTCTCCTCTTCGCCTGCGCCCTGGTCACCGTCCCCGTTCTCTTCCGTCGTGTTTATGATTTCCGTGACCGGTTTTTCATCAAATACTTTATTTTGGAACCCTGTATCATCGCCCTCATCCGAACCGCGGTCCTGACCCAAGTCGCCGGAAGGGCTTGAATATCCTTCTCCGCTATCACTTACATCCCAACCCTGGTGCCATTCTGACATTTGGTTATCGTTCGGAGGGGTCGGATCGGAAACGTTTCCTGCATTGTCGGCCGAGGCACCGGTACCGAGGGGCACGTCTTTTACCGTATTGGATATGAGGCTGCGCAACACTCCGTTGCCCTCTTCAAAATACGAATTGGTAAGGTTGGGTAATATGTTCAAATACATTATCGTTCCGCGGACGCACGCAACTGCGTTAGGTGTCTTTATTTCAAACTTTGAATTACCTTTTATCTTCTGGACCTGGGCCCTTAATTTACCGCTTTTTGATTCCAGCAGGTTCTCATAATCGCCTGTCTTATTGTCCGAGGACAGTTTTTCAAGAATAAGGTTCGAGTTCTGCTGGAGCGTTACGACATTGCCGTTTTCCAGTCTTATTTCTATCTTCCCCTTATCCTTTGTCTCTATGGTGTCCCCTGCGGTAAGGACTTCATTCATTTTAGCATCGTGCCAGGTTATCGACCCTCGGTTCTTTATCTTGACGCTTCCGGCTAACTTTATGACAACGGCCTTCATGGCGCCTGGGGCATTATAACCTTCCGCAGACATCCTTTCCTGCGCCGGGCTGGCGGCAACTGCAGTTGCTTTTGGCACGTTCGTATCGGATTCGTGTGCCTTTATTTCCATTGATAACAGGGCCCTGGGAGCAGTCGGTTCAGATTCCCCTGATATGATGGATGACTGACCGCTCTTTATGTCGACCGTATCTCCTGGGGCAGACACATTTGCGGCTGAAAGTTTTCCATCAAGGACCGCGAGGGAGGTCGAAGACCTTTGGTATACCGCCACTATGTCTGTTCCTTTTACGCTTCCCAGTGCATTAGGGGTGGTTACAAGGAAGTTGCCGTTACCGGATCTTGATACGACAGCCCTTATCTTGCCCCTGCCGAGGAAAAGGTTAGCGCCGGACCTGTTGCCATTGGGATCTATTACATAATCTTTGATCTCCAGTAAAGTGCTGTCCGAAAGACGCACTATCGTCTTGTCCATAAAGGCTATCTCGGCCTTCGAACCGCTCTTTGTCCTGAGCGTATCTCCGGCAGAGACGCTGACCCCAGATTTAACATCGAAGAACTCGCTGTTCCCCGATTTCAAAAGGTCAACTCGGCCTTCGACGGCGGATATCGTGCCGACAGGTTCAGCGCTGGCCGCAGGAACCGCGGGGGCGGAAAATAGTATAGTTATAAGCAGCAACGCCAAGGCCGGGGATTTCAGGGCGAATTTTTTCATTTTAAGCGTTTCCTCCGTTAAAATTTATATTCTATGCCTATACTGTAAATGCTTCTGTCGTAATCGTACACTTTTATATTTGAATGGTCCTTTACGTATGTATACCTGAACTGCAATTCGGCTTCCTTCCAGAATGTATAGCCGAGCATGGAAGATGCCGTATATGTCTCGTCATTTCGGTCGACGTTAAATATGGTGTTCGTATTCGAAAAATCCTGGAGGAACACGTCGCCCGCCAGGCTGAGCCTGAATTTTTTAAGGAACGGGATAAGCGCAGTAGCAGTTATCCTGTTGCCGAGATATTCCCAATTCCGCCCTTTAGTATCCTCCTTGTTGAGCCCGTAGTGGAGCCCAAAGAAACCCTTGTTCTGCGCAAAGAAAAAGTAATAACCTAACCCGCCGCCATAATCGTTCGAGTTCCTGTCCTCATCCTGTATGAACGGGTCCCTGGCGAAGTCCTTTTTCTGATATTTGAAATTAGCCTGGAGCATATGGTTATTACCGATAATATAATTCACGAGAGGGCTGGCCGTGATAGTCGTCATGTATTTTGATTCACCCACGTCCGTATAGTTGTAACCCGTAGCCAGGCCTATCGTACCGTTCTTTATGTAATAATTTGGGGTGACTGTCACGGTATGGCTAAGGACATCGTAAGCGCCTATCTTGTTCTGGTGGGCCCAATACATCGAATACTGGCTGTCTATGCCGAAATTCTCTCCGAATTTCTGCTTATACTGTCCCATGAAATTTGTCACTTCCCGCCAATCGCTTTCGTCGGTAATGCCGGTAGCCACAGTGTCATCGCCGGGTTTAAGGAGGACGTTCGTATCGTATTGGCCCGATACATTAAGCGTGGCCCTGAACGGCCTCTCGGCTTCTTCTTTCCGCTTTAATGCATCCATGTATTCATACGATAACCCTGCTAAATCGGAATTCGGGTCCAGGATTATTATTTCTTGAAAAACCTTCTTCGCATCCTTATAATTCTTCTCTTTCAGGTTGGCAATGCCAATTTGGTAATCTGCGGCCTGGGTCAAAGAATTATCAAACCCCTTCGCCTGTTCAAAGGCAGTTATGGCATCCGAGGTCTTGCCGTCCTTTAACAGCACGAGGCCTTTGAGGAAAGCCACTTGAGCGGGTTTTATGTTTTCCCTCTCGGCGATCTCGATGTACTCTTTAGCTTCTTTAAGGTCTCCCAGCTGGTAGAGGACATCGATGAGCTCTACCAGGGCTTCTTTAATGCGGGGGGTAATGGTGACCGCATCTATGAGCTGGGTCTTTGCCTGTCTGTAGTCCTGCAGTTGTTTATAGGTGATCCCGAGATAATAGGCTGCAAGCGAGGAGCTTGGATCCTCTTTCCTGGCTTTTCGCAGGACAACCGCCGCTTCATCGTAATTTTCCTGCCTGTAAAGAGTTACACCTTGTTCGATATCCGGGTTTGTATCTGATCGAGCTTGCTGTAGAGGGATAAGAAAAACCGCTGACAATATTACCAATACCGCCACTGCAGATTTGGACCTTACCGGCATTACGGAACCCCTTTTTGGTTAACTAAGGTTTGTTTTTAAAGAAGGTGTCAGAAGTTTGATCTACATTGAGATAAGTTTAACATTTAAAAGCTGTTATGTCAAGATAAAATAAGATCGCGATCATTCTATAAAATCTTGATAGCTATCACCGTCATATCGTCGTGCTGAGGCATTCCCCTGCTGAATTCCACGACATCCGCGACTATTTTATCCGCGATCTCCTGCGCTTTGCCATCCCTGTATTTTTTGGCGCTTTCCAGTATCCTGTCTTCGCCAAACTCCTTGCCATTCTTGTCCCTTGCTTCGGAAATGCCGTCAGTATACATCAGAAAAAGTTCTCCAGCCGTTACAGGAAATTCATCGGAGATAAAATCAGAGCCCGGTATTATCCCTATAGGGGTACCCACAGATTGGGTCAAGAGGCAGGCATTGCCCATGGCATCCACTTTTACCAATGGGTTATGCCCTCCGTTAGAGTATTCTATCTTGCGTTCCTGGGGTTTATAGATCAGGTACTGCATGGTCACGAACATGCCCGAAACACCTTCCTCCGTAAGCCTGTCGTTTATGGCGGAAAGGGCCCGGTCGGTTTCGTTATAATTATGGGAAATGCCCCTGAAATCCGCCATGGATTTTGCCATAAAAAGAGCGGCGGGGACGCCCTTGCCCGAGACATCGCCTATTACCACCCCCAGCCTGTCCTCTTTCAATTTTACAAAATCATAGAACAGTTTGATAAAATCGTAAAAATCCCCTCCTACATGTTTCGCAGGCATGCATTTGACACCGACTTCCACTCCTGGGACCTGCGGCAGGCCCTGCGGCAATATGGACTGCTGTATACGGCTGGCGATCTGGAGTTCTTTTTCGATCATGCCTTTTTCGAACCGGGTTATTATGAACTGGTTCAAGGTGATAGCGGGGTAGGCTATGAAACAAAGGATAATTATAGACACAAAATCCATCCAGATGTTAAAAAACGCAAAATCTATTATTGCCAGGGCAGCCACTCCCGAAATGATCACAAAGAAGAAGGCGAGTCCCTGCATGGGAGTGCGCCTTGGTAGTACCATGCCGAATGCCAGGCCTATGGCTATGATGATAAGACATACCTCCGGGACGAATATGCGGTAAAGATAATCTTTCCTGAGCATGGTATCGATAGAGCTTGCTCTTATGCCTACCCCGGGGTATAAGGACGAGAAAGATGTCGACCAGTAATCCTCCGAGGCTGTAGAGGTTAAGCCAACGAGGACTATTTTTCCCTTGAGTATATTAAGGTCTATAACGGGTTTCTCCCCTTTTTCAAGCTGGTCTATGGAAATAGGTATATCTGAGAAGGATATTTTCTTGAAAAGGTTGAAAGGCCCGGGGTAATTGATCCACATGAACCCTTTTCCGTCAGTCGGGGCATATAGCTTGAAAGGATCCAATTCCATGAAGTATGAGGCGGCAAGAAGATCTATTGAGGGTTTGAGCTGGCCGTCACGCGAGATGAAAAGAGGTATCTTCCTTACCTTCCCGTCGGGTTCCACCAGTATATTCACGAAACCGAATCCCCTGGCGTTATCCGCCAACATCTTGAAAGGTATGGTTTCCTTGTGGGCCCTCAGGTTTTTTCTCCTGGCGACTTTATCACTGCTTAAGTCAAAGAACGAGGCGAAGAATACATTACCCAACTTCTTCGTCATAGCGGCAAGCTGCATATCATCATCAGGATGTTCCACATCCTTTTCGCTGAAAAGGATATCAAAGACGACGGCTTTCGGCTCGAATTCTTCTATCATGTCCAGGAACTCGGCATGATAGCCCCTCGGCCACGGCCACCGGCCGAAGTCGTTTATTGCCCTGTCGTCTATTTCCACGATAACTATATCCTGGCTTACCTGCTTGGGCCCTCGTACCTTGAACAGGAGATCAAGTCCCTGATATTCCGCAAGCTCAAAAAAGCCCAGAAAGTAGGGTATGGCTATGACAACAGCGCAAACGAACCCTATAATTATCCCGCCGTGCTTCTTCATCATTGGATTATTATCTCACAATTAGGCAGCGCCGACAAAACTTTCTTCCGTAAGGTTTATGAAGTATCCTGCTGTCAAGTATGACCACCATACCGGTATCGAGCTTCGTGCGGATAAGCCTTCCGAATCCCTGTTTGAGCTTGAGTATCGCCTGTGGCAGGCTGTACATATTAAAGGGATCTCCCCCCGCCTCTCTTATCCTTTCCATCCTGGCTTCAGATATGGGATGGTCAGGCACGGCAAAAGGCAACTTTGTTATTATTACGTTGCTGAGGGCTTCCCCGGGCACATCTACGCCCGTCCAGAAAGAATCCACCCCGAATATCACGGAGCCCTTATCCCGCTTGAAGGCCTCCAGCATCTTCATCCTTGGCAAACCGGCACCCTGTTTAAGTATTGGGATGCCCATCTTCTCAAAAAAAGCAGATGTCTCATTATAGGCATCGTCCATGAACTTGTAACTGGTAAAAAGGACGAACGCCCTGCCTTCAGTCCTTGATACATAGTCTTTTATCCTGGCTACGGCTTCCGTCTTGTATTTTGCATAATCGTTAGGGTCCGGCATGTTCCTGGGAATGTATATCTTTACATTATTCTCATAATCGAACGGTGAACCGAGGAGTTTTTCCGAGCACTTATCGAGGCCGAGTCTGCCTTTTATATATTCAAAATTCCCTTCTGTTGACAGGGTGGCGCTTGTAAGGATCACGGTCCCTATCCTTGAGAAAAGGCTTTCCCTTAAAGCCGTGGCTATATTGACCGGCGCACAATCGAGTGCCGCCCTGCGGGACCTGCCGCCCGATACTTCGGACCAATATACGTAATCCCCCAACTTCTGGTCCATGAAGATTTCCAGGGCCTGGGATAATCCTTCCAGCCTATTCATGTAATATCTGAAATCCAGTTCTTCATCCTTGGAGCGGGAACCTTTCACGGCATTTTTAAGGCTTCCGTAAAGTTCTTTCATGGGGACGGATAGCGTATCTTCTATAAAACCCGGTTCCCTTACCCTCTTTATGCCGTCGGCGCCAAGCCAATCCGTGATATCCGCGAAGAAGTTTTCCGAAGCTTCGCGGACATCAGCTACCGTCCTTTTAAGCGAGTTATCCTTTATCGATGCAAGGAACCCTTTCCTTTTTGACGGGTTATAAAGGGAATCCAACAGATATTTTACTTTGTAATTGGAGACCTCAAAGCCCAGGTGTTCTGTCGCAACGTCCTCGATCGTATGGGCTTCATCTAATATCACGCACGAATAATCAGGCAGCAGGGCCCAATCGGATTTGCGCAGGGCCAAGTCGGAGAAGAACAGGTGATGGTTCACGACTATCAGGTCGGATTCCTGCATGTTCCGGCGGGCCTGCATCAGGAAACATTCGTTCCTGTACGGGCATTTCTTGCCCAGGCAGGTATCGTGTTCGCAACATACCTTTTCCCATACCTTGCGCGAGGGCTCAGCAGAAAAGTCCGATATGGAGCCGTCAGTGGTGACCTTCGACCACGCGAGTATATTACCCATCTCCCCGACCTCTTGTTTTGAATCGAAGAGGTCATTTTTTGATGAGAAGACCCTGTTGAGCCTCCTCAAGCAAAGATAATTGGACCGGCCCTTAACCAGGCAGAACTTAAATTCACCCGGCAATATCTTCGAGACAAGAGGAAGGTCTTTTCTTACAAGCTGTTCCTGCAGGCTGATGGTATCGGTGGATATGACGGTTTTCCTGCGTGAGTTTATCGCGAAATCAGCTGCCGGCACAAGATATGCGAACGATTTTCCGACCCCGGTACCGGCTTCGACAATAAGATGGCGGCCTGCCCGGATCGCCCTTTCCACAGATTCGGCCATCTCCTTCTGCTGCGGCCTGAACTCGTAATCCCTGAAAGATTTTGAAAGTACTCCGCTCTTTCCAAAAATGAGGGCACAGGAGATCCCTTCTTCTGCGAAGGGGTCCTTGTTGGCGAACAGACCGCTCGGCAGGATCATCTTATTTCGGTCTAATGGCGAATTCTTCCAGCCGCGCTATCCTGCGCTCTATAGGAGGATGCGTGCTGAAAAGGGAGAGCAACCCCCCGCCCGTAAGCGGGTTTACGATAAACAAGTGCGCCGTAGTAGGGCTGGCGTTCATCGGGACCTGTTTTGAATATTGATGTAACTTTCTAAGGGCATTGGCAAGCGAAAGAGGCCTTCCGCTGATGCCCGCGCCGGATTCATCCGCCATGTATTCGCGTGAGCGCGATATGGCCAGCTGGATAAGGGTCGCTACTATAGGAGCAAGTATCGCTATTATGAGCATACCGAATACGTTGCCTCCTTCCCTGTCGTCATCCCTTCCGCCTAATATCATTGCCCATCTGGCCATATTAGAGAGCATGTATATGGCGCCTGCAATAGTGGCGACAAGCGTCATTAACAGAGTATCCCTGTTCCTGACGTGGGAAAGCTCGTGAGATATCACTCCTTCGAGTTCATCGTCGGAAAGGATGTCCATGATGCCTGATGTTACCGCTACTGCTGCGTGGGAAGGGTCCCTGCCCGTAGCAAAGGCATTTGGGGTCTGCATAGGGATCATATAAAGCCTGGGTACAGGTAAACCGGCTTTCGTGGAGAGGTTTGAGACTATCATGGCAAGTTTAGGGTATTCTTTCCTGTCCACCTCTTTAGCCCGGTACATGGCCAGGACGATCTTATCAGAGAACCAATATGACACAAAATTCATCACCAGGGCAAAAACAAAAGCTATTATCATGCCTTGTTTGCCTCCTATCATCCCGCCGACGAAAATCAGAAGCAGTGTAAGGAGGCTCAGGAAGAAAACCGTCTTGAATATGTTCATTAAAAAATCTCCTAGAGGTTCTTTATCTCGGATACTTCCTTGTCTATAAGATGGGCCACCTCAGAGATCTCCTTTATTGAGTTATCTACCGCTTTCTTAAAATAGATGGCCCCAGGGTGCCTTTCTCCGAGTTCCACAAGCCTTGCGCCCATATCTATAAGGGTCAGGTACATCTTTTTAAGCTCCTGCGCGTCTTTGTAATTGCGGAACTTGCGGTTAAGGAATTTCATGAGCTCTTTCTTGTCTTCCGGATCTATTTTAACGAATTTTACGCCTATGCCGGGATAATATGTGGGATTCCTGTCTTTATCTGCGATCCATGCGACTTTTCCCGATACGCAGACGGGATGGGATATAGTCGGCAGGATGAATTCGAGGTCCATATCCATTCCGATCCTGAACTTCTTGTCCGTCTTCAAGAACAGCCCATGTTGAGCGAAATTCTTGCTTCTTAACATGTAAGCTTTGCTGCTTGAGGACTTATCCTTTTTCCTGTGCCACTTGACTTCTACATCAAGCGCCAGGCGACGGTGCATGCGTTTATTCGAACCCATTTGTCATCCCTTTCCTGAGTTGTCCGACCTTATTTTCCTGATGAAATCACCCATAAGTATTATATCTTTTTTTCCAGGCCGGGCTTCCACGCCGCTGGAGACATCGACGGCGTAAGGCCTTGACTGCTTTACGGCTTTCCGGATATTCCCGGGATTCAACCCGCCCGATAATATGACGGGCTTTCCCAGTCTCTTAGCCACGGAAACCAATTTCCAGTTAAAAACCGTTCCGGTGCCGCCTTTCTTCCCGCAAATGTATGCATCAAGCAAGAACGCATCGGCATCCGTAGTCTTTGCTTTGCTTATGCTCCGGGCATCTTTTATCCTTATTACTTTTATTATTTTATAATATTTCTTGAGCTTCCTGCAATAGTCAGGCGATTCATCTCCGTGAAGCTGGAGACAATCGAGCCTGCAGTATTTCGCCGTCCTTAAGACGTTAGACATTTTTTCATCGGCAAATACCCCGACCGTAGTGATATAAGGAGGGAGTTTTGCTGCTATGGCCCTTACCTTTGCGGCGTTCACCCTCCTTGGACTCTCCGTAAATATAAAACCGATCGCATCGGCCCCAAGCCTGCACGCCGCCTGGGCATCGGCAAGATTAGTGATCCCGCAGATCTTTACTCTTACCAATCCATCACCCGTTTGACCTCTGAAGCAATATCATCAGCCTCCATGAACGCGGTACCTACCAGGACCGCTTTTATTCCGCATTGAGATAGGGTCCTGATATCTTCCGGTTCCCCGATACCGCTTTCCGACACGGCAATTTTACCTTCAGGGATTTTCGGCATAAGTTCAATGGTGGCGGCCAGATCTACTTCCATGGTCCTTAGATTACGGTTGTTTATCCCTATTATTTCCGCGCCTGCGCCGAGGGCTTTATCCAGGTCGCGCTCATCATGGACTTCAACCATTGTCTCCATTCCCAGGGAAGACGCCTCATGTAAAAGCGCTTTGAGCATACCCCTGTCCAATGCCGCAGCAATAAGGAGAACCGCATCCGCGCCGGCAATGGCCGATTCGAATATCTGGTATTCCGATATTATGAAGTCTTTGCGCATTATGGGTAGCCTTACTGCATCTCTTACATTGGTGAGTATATCCAAACTGCCCTGGAAATATTTATCCTCCGTCAGGATGGAAAGGGCGCTTGCTCCGCTTTCTTTGTATGCGGAGGCTATGCTTACCGGGTCAAAATCATGCCTTATTATGCCGTGCGAGGGGGAAGCTTTCTTTATTTCGGCTATTAAGTTCACTTTGTTGCCGCGTGATATTGCGGTTTTAAAACCCCTGTTCTTTACGGGTAAGGCTTTCTTTTCGATATCGTGGAGGGAAAGCATTTCCTGCAAACGTTCCAACTTATGTTTTTTATGCTCTATAATATCATCGAGGGTTATCATGAGCTAGTTACCTCCTTGAGCTGTTCGAGTTTTTTCAAGGCTTCTCCGGATTCGACGGATTCCGCAGCCAGTTCTATACCCTCTTTAATGTTTTGTGCCTTATCTGCAGCATAAATTGCGCAACCGGCGTTAAATATCACTATATCGTATTGGGGTCCTCTTTCTCCCCCAAGGATGGACATCGCCAGCTTTGCATTATAGGCCGCGTCGCCGCCTTTTAAATCTGCAGGTTTTGCTTTCTTTATACCGAAATGTTTAGGGGAGATCTCATAATTCTTTACTTTTCCGTCCCTTAGCTCCGATACCTGCGTCATGTCTGTCGTTGTGACCTCGTCGAGACCATCGTCGCCGTGGACCACTAATGCGTGCCTGGAACCCAATTTACCCAGAGCCCGTGCTATGGGTTCGGTCAGCTTATAATCGTAAACCCCCAGCAGCTGGTGAGAAGCCTTTGCAGGATTTGTCAAAGGACCCAAAATATTGAATATGGTACGTATGCCTATCTCCTTACGGGGACCTATAGCATATTGCATTGCCCTATGTAATGCCGGCGCGAAAAGGAAACCAATGCCAAGTTCATCGAGACATTTGGATACCATATGTTCGCTTACATCGATATTGACGCCGAGAGCCTTAAGAAGATCCGCGCTGCCGCATTTTGACGACACCGATTTATTGCCGTGTTTCGCGACTGCAACTCCGGCGCCGGCTGCAACAAAAGCTGCTACGGTAGAAACATTGAATGTCCGGGACTCGTCCCCTCCCGTGCCGCAGGTATCGAGGACACATGTGTGTCTTGTCCTTATATTTGTCGCATACTTCCTCATTACTTCGGCCGCACCAGCTATCTCGTCTATGGTCTCGCCTTTCATCCTCATGGCGGTAAGGAACGATCCGATCTGCGCAGGAAGGGCCTGGCCAGTCATGATCTCGTCCATGGTCAATTCGATCTCTTTCCTTGTAAGGTCTTCGGACCTGACGAGCTTGGAAATAGCCTCTCTTATCATTTGGCAAGCTCCATAAAATTCTTCAGCATTTTCTTCCCTCCGGATGTAAGGATGGATTCCGGATGGAACTGCACCCCCAAAACGGGATATTTCCTGTGCTTGAGCCCCATTATCTCCTTTTCCTTGGTCTGGGCGGTTATTTCCAGGCAATCCGGCAGGGACTTACGCTCGACCACTAGCGAGTGGTATCTTATCGCTTCGAACGGGTTTGGCAAGCCCCTGAATATACCTTTGCCGTCGTGGTAAATCTTTGAGGTCTTTCCGTGCATTGGCCGCGCCGCTTTGATCACCCGGCCCCCGAACACCTCGCCTATGCATTGGTGCCCGAGACAAACTCCCAGCAGAGGTATCTTCCCTGCAAATTCTTTTATAACGGAGTTAGATATCCCCGCATCTTTCGGGAAGCCCGGTCCGGGGGAGATCACTATGCCGCCTGGTCCCATGTCTGTTATTTCTCTGAGCGATATTTTGTCGTTCCTGATGACTTTCAGCGACGCGCCCATCTCCCCGAAATACTGGACGAGATTATAAGTGAAAGAATCATAATTATCTATCATCAATATCATATTACAAAATACCTCTCTCTGCGGCTTCGATGGCTTTTATGGTTGCTTTTGCCTTATTGACCGTTTCCTGGTATTCCTTTGAAGGATCCGAATCAGCCACAACGCCGCCGCCTGCCTGTACATATGCCATTCCGTCTTTAAGGACGATGGTCCTGATATTGATACAGGTGTCTGTATTTCCTGAAAAACTAAAGTAGCCTACAAGTCCGGCATATGGGCCGCGCATGGTGTTCTCGAGCTCATCTATGATCTCCATCGCCCTCACCTTTGGCGCGCCAGAAACGGTCCCGGCAGGAAAAGTCGCCCTTATTACATCGAACATATCCTTGTTTGATTTGAGCTTTCCCGTGCATTCACTGACTATATGCATGACATGGGAATACTTCTCTACTACCATAAGTTCGGATACCTTTACGCTGCCATATCTGCAAACCCTTCCGATATCATTGCGGCCCAGATCGACAAGCATTATATGCTCGGCCCTTTCTTTGATACTGGAGAGGAGGTTCTTTTCCAGGCGCTTTTCCTCCTCTTTCGTCCTTCCTCTCGGGCGTGTACCCGCAATAGGCCTGAGTTCGACGATGCCGTCTTCGCATCTGACCATAAGTTCGGGTGAAGCGCCTATAAGAGCCATATCACCAAGTTTAAGGTAATACATGTAAGGCGACGGGTTAATCATCCTTAGGGACCTGTATAAGTCTATTCCCTTACACCTGGTTGCAGTAACAAACCTCTGGGAAGGTACTACCTGGATTATGTCGCCTATCCTGATATAGCTCTTCGCCTTCTTGACTATGCCCATAAAACCTTCTCTGGTAAAATTCGATGTAACTTTCTGCTCCAGGCGGCGGGGCCCTGCATATTTTACCTTCAGGGGGGCATTCATGAGCTTTATCAGGGCGTCTATCTTTCTCACGGCCTCATCATAGGCCCCGGAAGGATCATTATCGACAAAAGCGTTCGAGACCACTTTTATCTTATGCATGACGTGGTCAAATATAAGTATGGTGTCTGTCAGCAGGAATACGGAATCCGGCAACCCAAGATCATCCGGGTTCTTGGACGGGAGGTTTTCGAAAAAACGCACCATATCGTATCCCATAAAACCGACAAGCCCTCCGCAAAAACGCGGAAGGCCTTCAGTACGAACAAACTTGTATCTTTGCATTATCTTCTTCATCTCGGACAAAGGATCGGAAGCTGTCTCGAAACACCTCCTTTTCCCGCCCTCGGTTATCTCTATCTTCCTACCCTTGCTCTTGAAGACAAGATAAGGGTTCGAGCCCAGGAAAGAATACCTTGCTATTTTTTCTCCTCCCTCGACCGACTCCAACAGGAATGAATAACCGCCTCTATCTATCTTCATGAAGGCAGAAACAGGCGTCTCGAGATCAGCGGTTATCTCCCTGAAAACCGGGATAAGATTGCCTTTCTTTGAGAGCTTTATGAATTCATCTTTTGACGGCTTATAATCTGTCATTTTTTATAGACTTTATCCGGGTCGAACATCTTCTTGCCGGATATGCAAATGCTGCCCCTATTGTCCTTTAGTTTCCTGTAAAAACATGACCTGTAACCCGTATGGCATGCACCGCCGACCTGGTCAACCTTTACAAGCAAGCAATCGGCATCGCAGTCAAAACGTATTTCTTTTACCTTCTGCACATGCCCCGATGACTCACCTTTAAGCCAGAGTTTCTTCCTTGACCTGGAATAAAAATGGGCTTTCTTTGTCTTTAATGTCTTTTTCACGGCCTCATCGTTCATATAAGCGACCATAAGTACTTCGTTGTTCTTCGCGTCCTGTATGACTGCCGGTACCAGCCCGTTCCCGTTGAACTTCAGTCCTTTAACGAATTTATTCATATCCTTACCGCTACTCCCTTTCTCTTTAAGTATTGTTTAATTTGCTTTATGGAGTATTCCCTGAAATGGAAGATTGATGCCGCGAGAACGGCATCCGCTTTTCCCTCGGTCAGCCCATCAAAAAGATGTTTCGGGGATCCTGCCCCTCCCGAGGCAATAACAGGTATCCCTACGCTCCTTGATATCTCCCTGGTCAGACGCAGGTCATAGCCTGCCTTGGTGCCGTCCCTGTCCATGGATGTCAGCAGGATCTCTCCTGCGCCCCTTCTTTCGGCTTGCCTGGCCCATTTTACGGCATCTATTCCGGTCGGCGTCCTGCCTCCGTGGATAAAAACTTCCCAGCCCTTGGCTCGTTTCTTGGCATCTATAGCAACAACTATACACTGGCTCCCGAACCTCCTGGACGATTCAGATATAAGCCCGGGATCCTTAACGGCAGCCGTATTGATCGAAACCTTGTCAGCACCCGCGTTAAGCAGGTTCCTGATATCCGATATGTTCCTTATGCCGCCTCCGACGGTCAAGGGCATGAAGACCTGTTCCGCCGTTCTGCGCACTACGCTGACCATTGTGTCCCTGTCCTCATAACTTGCCGTGATATCCAGGAATACGAGTTCGTCGGCACCCTCTTTTTCATAGAAAGAGGCGTTGACGACAGGGTCTCCCGCATCGCGCAGATTGACGAAGTTAACCCCTTTTACTACTCTGCCGTCCTTCACGTCCAGGCAGGGTATTATCCTTTTTGCGAGCATATCTTGTTGGCATCCTTTATCAATATCTTCTTGTCGTACAGGGCTCGGCCCACTATTACACCCGTTATCTCTTTCCTGTTGTAATCCCTGAGTATCTTCAAGTCGGCAAGGGTTGATATTCCGCCGGAAACTATCATATCGATCTTTACATCGCCCAGGAACTTGAGGATATTGCCGAAGCCCGGCCCTTGGAGTGTCCCGTCACGGGAGATATCGGTATATTCGACAGTCTGGACCCCCAGCATCTTTATCCTTTGGGCGAAATCGATCGCTTTTATCTCTGTCGGATTGACCCATCCCTTTGTCTGCAGGTAACCGTCCCTTACGTCAAGGCTTACGATTATCTTGTCTTTGTATTTATCGACCGCTTTCCTTAGGAATTCCTCATCCTCGCAGGCTTTTGTCCCGAGTATCGCATAGGAGGCCCCGGCCTTTATCACCGTCTGCAGGTCGGACTCGGTCCTTATGCCGCCCCCCACTTCTATGGGAATATCCAGTGAAGCCGTTATTTTCCTTATCCAGTTGAGGTTCTTGAGTTTTCCTTCCAGCGCCCCGTCCAGGTCTACTACATGCAACCGCTTTGCCCCCTCACTCTGCCACCAGAGCGCCATTTTCACGGGATTATCCGAATATACGGTCTCCCTGGAGAAATCCCCCCTAAAAAGCCTTACAACATTGCCGCCCCTTATGTCAACAGCAGGTATCACTATCATATCTTCAAAAAATTCCTCAGTATTTGCAAACCCAACTCCTGGCTCTTTTCAGGGTGGAACTGGGTCGCGTATATGTTATCAGACCAGATAGCCGATGCGAATCTAACCCCGTAATCCGTGTAAGCGGCTACGGATCCCTTGTCTTCAGGTAAAGCATAATATGAGTGGACGAAATAAACGTAAGTCCCATCGCGTATACCCTTAAAGAGAGGGCAACCGTTCATAGCATAAAGCCGGTTCCATCCCATATGGGGCACCTTTAATCTTCCGGGCTTGAATTTAAGGACCTTCCCTTCGATAAGACTCAGACCCCTGCATGAACCGGCTTCTTCGCTCTTGGGGAACAACAACTGCAGGCCCAGGCAGAGCCCCAAAAAAGGCCTTCCCGAAAAAACGAATTCTTTTATAGGGTCTATGAGTTTTCGTGCCTTGAGTTCTTCCATGGCATCTTTAAAAGCCCCCACTCCGGGGAATACCAGTTTATCAGCCTTAAGTATATCCCGGGGCTTGTCAGAAACCTGCACCTTAGCCCCGACGGCCTCCAGGGCCTTGGACGCACTCCTAAGGTTACCCATCCCGTAATCTACAACGGCTATCCTTTGTTTCATAGTCTCCCTTTTGTGGAAGGAACACCTTTTATCCTGGGATCTTTCCTGGTTGCATCGCATAATGCCCTTCCGAATCCCTTAAATACTGCCTCAAGTACATGGTGCAGGTCTTCTCCGCGGTATTCGACATGCAGGTTGACCCCTGAATTCCTGACGAAAGCTTCAAGGAATTGTTTGGCGCTTGATAAATTATAACCCTGCCTGTCTAGCAGAGTAGGAGGCACAGGCTTTCCTACACAGCGCATATATAATGACGGCCTTCCGCTTATGTCCAAAGCTATGCGGGCCAAGGCCTCTTCCATAGGCACCGCGATATCCTTAGACCCAAAACGGCGTATGCCCTTCTTATCACCAAGAGCCTTGGCAAATGCTTCGCCTAAAACTATTCCGACATCCTCGTTGGTATGGTGGATATCCACGTCCAAATCGCCTTTTGCCATGACTTTTAAGTCGAAACAGCCGTGCCTGGCAAAAAGAGACAACATATGATCAAGAAAACCTATTCCGGTATAAATACGGAATTTACCGGTTCCGTCGATATTAAGCTCTACCGAAATGTTTGTCTCGGTTGTCTTCCTCTTGTGCCTTACGAGCCTGTTCTTCATCTAAAACCTCGCTTTGATCGATTCCATGTGCTTGTTGAGGCCCTCAAGCTTGGTTATCTTCTCTATGGACTTCCTGGTCTTCTCCAGGGCCTTTTTTGAATATGAGACAATATGTGACGACTTCATGAAATCCTCTATGCCAAGCCCGGAAAAGAAACGGGCCGTGCCGCTTGTCGGAAGCACATGGCTCGGGCCTGCGACATAATCACCGATCGCAGTAGGTGAATACTGCCCCAGGAATATAGCCCCTGCGTTATTGATCCTCTTGGACCATGTCTGCGGGTTCTTTACCATTATCTGCAAGTGCTCGGGGGCAAGCTTGTTTACCACATCACATGCTTCTTCCATATTCTTGACAAGTATAATATAGCCCCTGGAAACTTCCTTTTTCACGGTCTTTGCGAGCGGCTTGGATGTAGTTACGAGTATCGAGAGGCCCTTATAGTGTTCGCTTTGCGCTTCAAGGTCTTTGATGACATAAAGCGGGTTGGTGGACCTGTTCGCCATAATAACGACTTCCGAGGGACCTGCTATCATATCGATATCAGCATAACCGAAAACCTGTCTCTTGGCCTCCGTTACGTAGTCATTGCCGGGACCGACTATCTTATCCACTTTCGGGATGCTCTTTGTCCCGAAAGCAAGGGCGGCAATAGCCTGGGCCCCTCCCACCTTGTATATCTCGTCAACCTTAAGCAGGTTTGCAACAGCCAATATGTACGGATCGACACTCTGGAACTTGTTAGGGGGAGTGCACAGGACAATGGACTTGACCCCTGCGACCCTGGCCGGAAGTACGGTCATATAGACCGTAGACACCAAAGGCGCCGTACCGGCAGGTACGTATATACCTACCCTTTCTATAGGTTCATATTTCTCCCCGAGGACAACACCGTCTTCATCGACTATCCTCCAGGACTTTTTGCTTCTGACTTGTTTCTTATAGAACTTCGTGACGTTATCAATTATATTCTTGAGCTCGGAGATGAACTCGGAGTCTATATCCTGGAAAGCCCCGCTCGCCTCGCTCTCGGTAACACGCAGTTGCCTCTGGGGAATTTTTACCTTATCGAATTTCCTGGTATATTTTATGAGCGCTTCATCACCATTAAGCCTTACATCCTCAACTATCTTCGAGACGCTCTCCGTTACCCTTTTCTTGCGGTTGTTATACCTGTTGCAAAGTTTCTCGAACTCTTTACCGTATATCTTGACTATCTTCATTTGACCATCCCTTTTACGGCCTCGACCCCGGCCTTTATCGCTTCATCGATCCTGGATATGTCCCTGCCTCCTGCTTGCGAGAGGTCCGGCCGGCCGCCGCCGCCGCCAGATATCAGTTTCGACATCGCTTTTACCGCTAAGCGCGCATCAAGACCTTCTCCGGCAAGGTCCTTTGTTACCCCGGCGACTATGAACGCCTTGCCCTCATAAGCACCGGCAAAGATACTTACAACCCTCTTCCCAAGAGAGGATTTGACAGCATCAGTGAGGTTTACAAGCGTATCAGGGCCGCAACCGTCTATCCTTCTTGCTACAATAGCAATACCATTATCCAATAATTCCTTTCCTGAGACAAGTTCTTTTGCTTTGTCTTTAAGCCATCCCGATTGGAAGTTCTTAAGCTTCTTCTCGAGATCGCCAACTTTTAAAAGCAGCTTTTCGATCTGGTCAGGCAGCATCTCGGGGCTGACCATAAGGGAATCCGCAACCTCTTTCAGGAGGGCTTCCGATTCCTTCACGTTCTTATACGCCGCTTCACCGGCTACTGCCTCTATCCTCCTTATACCGGCGGCGACCGAACCTTCATTAAGGATCTTGAAGAGGCCTATCTCTCCGGTAGCCCGCAGGTGGGTACCACCGCAGAATTCTTTTGATATGCCCTTTATATCTACAACGCGGACTTTTTTGTCGTATTTTTCACCGAACAATGCCGTTGCCCCGGTTTTTTTCGCTTCATCTATGTCCATTATGCTTATACTGAGCGCGGAATCTTTCCGTATATTCTCATTTACCAGGGCTTCGACGTCATGAAGCTCTTCGGAGCTCATAGGCTTAAAATGGGTAAAATCGAACCTCAGTTTGTCAGGCGCCACAAGGGAACCCGACTGGTTAACATGTTTTCCTAAAACCTGCCTTAAGGCTGCCTGCAATAAATGAGTGGCTGTATGGTGGCGCGCTATTGCCGCCCTCCTCGGACCGTCTACCTCCGCCTTTACTTTATCTCCGGTCTTTACTTCGCCCGATCCGATACGGCACATGTGCACCGGAATCTTCTCCGCGAGCTTGGTATCCGTAACTTCTATCTCGTATCCGTTTCCCTTTATAATACCCGTATCCCCTACCTGCCCGCCGGTCTCACCGTAAAAAGGGGTGGCATCGAGAACTGCTGCAAATTCACCTGCGCCAGTTATCGATCCTACTGCCTTATTGCCCTTAAACAAAGCTATGATCTTGGCATCACAGGCCAACGCCTCATAACCGGTAAACTCCGATCTGCTGCCGGTTCCCATCACTGCCGCGCTAAGGGTTTCAGCGAAGACCTCCCCGGTCAATTTCGTCGACCCGCGGGATTTCCTACGCTGCTCATCCATAAGTTTTTCATAGCCGTCCATATCGAGTGTCAGGCCTTCATCGGAGGCAAACTCCTTCATCAGGTCTATTGGAAGTCCGCGGGTATCATGGAAATAGAATACCTTGTCGCCGGATACTAAATCTTTACCGATCTTTTTGAGCGCAACGGCAAGCATCTCGAGATCAACCCTGACATCTTCGTTTATCTGGAAAAACTTTTCCTCCTCGGACTTTATGATTATACTGATATTCTCCCTGCGTTCGCCTATATCCGGGTATCCGCCTTTCATGGCCAACAGGACACTGTCCACGAGCTTATAGAGAAAAGGCTCGTTAAGGCCGAGGAACTTGCCGTGCACGAGAGAACGCCTTATAAGGGTCTTGAGCACATAACCCCTGCCGGTATTGGCGGGCAAAACACCGTCGGTTATACAGAACACTGCGGCCCTTACATGGTCGGCAATAGCATTCCTGTGGGCAATATCCGCTTTTCCGGCCAGGCATTCGATCCCATCGATTATAGGCTTGAATATATCCGTCTCAAAATTTGTAGAAACTCCCTGCATAACCGACGCAAGCCTCTCAAGGCCCATACCGGTATCGATATTCTTATTAGGCAAAGGTTCCAACGTATTCAAACCGGTCCTGTTAAATTGTGTAAAGACCAGGTTCCAGACCTCAACATGCCTGCGGCAGCAACCCGGCTTGCAATCGGGTTTTCCGCACCCGTATTTTTCGCCACGGTCAAAATATATCTCGGAGCACGGACCGCATGGACCATTCGGGCCGTCTTCAGGCGCATTGGCAGGCCAGAAATTATCTTTAGCCCCAAACTTGACTATTCGCTCTTCCGGGACCTTTATTTTGTCCTTCCATATCCTGTAGGCCTCATCGTCATCCTTGTAAACAGATACCCACAGGTCCTTTTCTTTCATTCCAAGCTCTTTTGTAAGGAATTCCCACGCCCATGCTATCGCTTCTTCCTTGAAATAGTCTCCAAAAGAGAAATTACCCAGCATTTCGAAGAAAGAATGGTGTGAAGGGGTCTTACCGACATTATCCAGGTCGCCGGTCCTTAAGCATTTCTGGCAGCTGGCTGCGCGCCTAAGGTCCTTGCGTTTGCCGAGAAAATAATCTTTGAACTGGTTCATCCCGGCACTTGTAAATAAGACCGTCGGATCGTCCTTGGGAACAAGGGAATCCGAAGGGATCACGGGATGCCCTTTGCTTTCAAAAAAAGCCAGGAATTTACTCCTCAGTTGGTCCGTAGTCATAATTATCCTTGATAACTTTCCAGATGGTATTGCGGGAAAAGCCCCTTCTTAATAAAAAATCAAAGACCTTCCTCTTGGCCTTCTCGGGCTCAACCCCTCTGATCGTTCTTATCTTTTTGCGGGCAAGCGGCAGCGCCAACTCGTATTCGTCATATAAACCTTCGTATCCGCCGAAAGCCTCATCGATCGTAGCATCGTCGATACCTTTAGACCTGAGTTCCCCCTCTATAAGGCTCTTCCCTGCGGGTTTCAGCGAGATCCTGTCGCCTATCCACAATTTCGCGAAAGCCAGATCGTCAAGCATACCCTTAGTTTTGAGGCTGTCTATGGTCGCAGCTATTATAATGCCGCGATGGCCCTTCTGCTTCAAACGCAGGGCCATCTCCTTTATACTGCGGGGGCGGAACCTTAAAAGCCTTAAGGCATCCGCCCTCGCTCTTTGTAATTCCTTGTCCCCGCCGCTCTCACCGGTTTCCGTTGTTTCCCCGCCCTTCTTTCATCTCTTCCTTGATAACGGCGTAACCCCTTGTGGTCAATAACAGGACATCTCCCTTGGCAGCCTTTATAATTCTATTGTAGTCAGCCGCCGATTTTATGGCCTGCCTGTTGAGCTCAATTATCCTGTCTCCCGGCCTCAGGCCTGCAATGTCAGCCGGAGTCCCGGGTTCAACATCAGAGACTATGACCTGACCTTCTTTCTCGGTAACGCTTATGCCGCGCCAGACCCCACCTTCCGGTTCGTTTCCTGCGGTATCCTCTAACGAATCCGGCCTTTGGGCTATGACTATATCGAGGGCCAAATTCTTCTTGTCCCTAATGACGCCGACTTTTACCTTACTGCCTATAGGCGCCCGCCCTACCAGCTTCAAAAGTTCGCGCACATTCTCAACCGGCTTACCGTCAAAACTCTTTATGATATCACCCGTCTTCATCTTGCCTTGTTCGGCAGGGCTGTCCGGCATGACCTTGGCAACTACAACGCCTTTGGTATCTGCTATCCCAAAGCTCTTGGCAAGATCCTCGTCAATGTCCTGGACATTTACTCCGAGCCAGCCGTAAAGCACCTTCTTGCCCGATATGAGGTCATTAAGGACCCTCTTGGCTACATTTATGGGTATGGCAAATCCTATTCCCTGGTAGCCGCCGGTAGTCGATATTATAGCTACATTGATGCCGATTACCTTTCCATCGATATCAACAAGCGGCCCGCCGCTGTTACCGGGATTGATAGCCGCATCTGTCTGTATAAGGTCAGAGTAGTCGCGGTCACCCTTTGAGGACCTGGGTAGCGACCTGTTAAGGGCGCTTATAACACCTACGGTCACCGTAGGTTTGGCGGCTATGCCAAACGGGTTACCTATGGCTATCGCAAATTGACCGATCCTTACACTGTCCGAGTCGTCAAGCTCAAGGGCCTTAAGATCGGTCGCGTCTATTTTCAGCACCGCCAGGTCGGCTCTCATGTCCTGCCCCATTATCCTCGCGGAAAATTTTCTGCCGTCGGGCAGTATTACCTCGATCTTATCGGCCGATCCCACAACATGCTGGTTAGTCAGTATATAGCCGTCTTTATCGATTATGAACCCCGATCCGATCCCCCTTTGCATGTACTCACGTTCAGGGATATCTCCGAAAAAATCCTTGAAGAATTGCCGGAACATCTCATCGTTCCCGAGTCTTGAACCGCCGATCTTCGCAGTATGGACGGTCGAGATAGAGACCACTGACGGGCCGACGCTGTCCGCGACATTTGCAAAGGCATTCTCCAGTGATTTTACGGAAGCAATATCCTGTGTTTCGGCAAAAACACCGTAACTAAACCAAAACGACAACGAAACACTAAAAACCGCTATCACTGATCGCCTAAACATTTCGATCCCCCCTTAAAATTTCATTTATTATGCGGTAGCTGTTTCCCTGATCTTCTTCTCGAGTTCATGTAAAAGCTTCGGGTTTTCCTTGAGGAAGGTCTTGGCATTTTCCCTTCCCTGACCTATCTTCTCATCACCGTAAGTCAGCCACGACCCGCTCTTCTCAATTATCCCGAGATTAGCAGCTATATCTATAATGTCACCCGTTCTTGATATGCCCTCGTTGAAAATTATGTCAAATTCCGCCTGCCTGAAAGGCGCAGCGACTTTGTTCTTTACGACCTTGACCCTTACCCTGCTGCCCACCGATTGGTCATTTTGCTTAATGTTGTCTATACGCCTGATATCAAGCCTGACCGATGAGTAGAATTTCAGGGCGCGGCCTCCCGGTGTGGTCTCCGGGTTGCCGAACATAACGCCTATTTTTTCCCTTATCTGGTTGATGAATATGACGGCGGTCTTCGATTTACTTATCGATGAAGTAAGTTTGCGAAGGGCCTGTGACATGAGCCTTGCCTGTAAACCTACGTGTGAATCACCCATCTCACCTTCTATTTCTGCGCGCGGAACAAGGGCCGCTACGGAATCCACAACGACTACGTCAACCGCGCTTGATTTTACCAGGGTCTCACAGATCTCCAACGCCTGTTCGCCGGAGTCGGGTTGGGATATCAAAAGGTCATCGAGGTTCACCCCGAGTTTCCTAGCATATGACGAGTCGAAAGCATGCTCAGCATCTATAAAAGCTGCCACGCCGCCCCTCTTTTGCGCTTCCGATATTATACTCAGGGATAAAGTGGTCTTCCCGGATGATTCCGGCCCATATATCTCTATTACTCGTCCTCTGGGTATACCCCCTACTCCTATGGCCATGTCCAGAGACAGGGCCCCGGTAGGAATGGATTCGACCTTCGCATGGGTCTCTTCGCCAAGCTTCATTATAGAACCCTTGCCGAACTGTTTTTCAATGTGTGCCAATGCAAGCTCAAGGGCCTTGGTGCGCTCCGAAGTAGCCTTCTCTTTCTCCTGCTGTTTATCTTCCTTCCTTGCCATATTTTACCCTCCTTAAGGTTTACGGGTTATGATCAAAGAACTTCGCCTGTCATATTTCAAAGACGAAGCTTTGAGGGATTTTCTTTCAAATTAATTGTTCGGCGGGGCTGTTTTTCTCCGATTTTATGTAAATATTATACGATTGGGGAGCCGTGTTGTAAAGGAAAATCAGGAAAACGTTTTATCGCAACTCAAACGCCCGCCTTCTGTTCCAATAATCCTTCGGCGTTAATACCCAGTATCCTTTCTTTGAGTCCCGCAGGAATATCCAGCTTCCTGATATACTCGAGATCCTTCCTCTGATCAGTAAGGGGGAAATCCGTTCCGAAGAGTATCCTGTCCGGTCGGTGGGCCAGCAACATCTGCCTGGCATCCGCATCAGGCAAGTAGCCGAAAAAGAATGAAGTATCCAGGTATATATCCTTGCCTATCAGATATTTTTTAGTCTCCTCCCAAAACCTGAAACCGCCGAAATGAGCACCTACCATCTTCAAGCCAGGGAATTTCTCCCTTATACGCGATATCCTGGACGGGGATGAGCGTACCTTCATCGTCCCTGAAAGTTCTTCGCCGCAATGGAACAATACAGGTATATCAAGTCTCTCCATTTCCTCGTAAAGCGGCATTACCTTATCGTCATCAACAAAAAAATCCTGGAACTCCGGCTGCAGCTTTATGCCGTCCCCCGAGTCTTTTATTCTTTTAAGCTCTTCCTTCCATTTGTCGTAAGCAGGGTGTATGGCGCAAAAGACCCGCAACCTTTTGCTGCGGGTCTTAAAGAGCCAGTTATTTATTGCCGGGACCTGCACCGGTCTAGTGGCCACGGAACATATGACGCTCACGCCTATGGAATTTTTGTCCATATGCCTGAGAAGGTTGTCTATCGTGGGGTCGCAGACCATCTTTTCACCAAACAGCGATTCAAGGTTATGCCTGGCCCTGTCCGATACCTTATCGGGCCAGGCATGCGTATGGATATCGATTATCATTCAGCCCGCATCTCTTCGATCTTATAACCTTCGAGTTCTTTTGGAAGGACGAACTTGAAACCCCTCGGAGGTTTGGCGTTACCGTATATAAAATATACTATCTTATCTTCCTTTTTTACTATTTTATAACATACTTTTCCGTAAAGCGTGGGAAGGTCCCTTACCTCTATCCCCTTCTCGAACCACTCCGGGTCAAGCCCGGCGCCGAGCACAAGCTTGCCGTTGTCCTCGTACACGAACATCGTCCGGACGGCGTCTATGTAACCGGAACTCACCCAGGTATGAGGCATGTCTCCAATATATGACGGCGCCCGCGGCTTGGCATGCACGACCTCTGCCATGTGGTTCCATCCGTAAGGCCTGACCGAATCTTTTACGAAGTAACGCAGCATCGTCAACCCGTGGTCACGCATGCCCATCTTGAAGAAAGCATTGGCAGAACGGACCTCATACGGGGTAAAGGTCCTCTCGTGCCCGGGCACCATGCCTTTTTTGAAATCATTATAGTACTTATCGAACGTCTTTTTCAGCAGGTCCTTTGGCATATAATCAAGCTCTCCGGCGGCAACTATGGCTATCGCCGTAGATGTAGCGTCAAAATCGCCTTTTTCCACACATCCGGGGATATAATCGAGTTTACCCTTCTTAACCACGATCTCTATTGAACCGTAAACGCATTTACGAAGGTCATCGAGCTCCTCCTGCATCCAAGCGGCGTTCTCGGTATCACCCATCATTTCAGCAAGATAGATGCCGTCCTTAAATCCCCTGATCGCGAAGAAATCATCCCAGTAGCTGTGCTGGGCGGGATAGTACCCCTCATGGCTGTTGGATTTCGGCAATATCCCGTAATAAGCTTTCATGGCGGGATCGCCGGAAAATTCGCTTGTCATAGTACGGCGGCGGAGTGTCCTTATGAACTCGAGCGCTTTTACGACTTTTGGATATACGGCCGGCAGGTATTCCCTGTCCCCGGAATAATCCACGTAGTTACGGACCGCGTATACAAACTCTCCCTGGGCATCCCATTCAACCCCTTCACCCGAACCGTTATCGTTAAAACCGACGGGATTCCCGTCCTCGAATACTATGTATGGGACATAACCATTAGCACCGACTTTCGATGCGACTGCATCGAGCCACTGTTTTACGGGTTTATCGATACCCATCCTCAAGAGGGCCGCGCTGGTAAGCGCCCCGTCGCGTATCCATGAATGGCTGTAATTACGCGAGCCGGGCTTTATCCACGGGCCGTCCTTATTTATCAAGATATAGGCGATATTCGTCCTCATCACATCTATCAGCCTCTTCTCCGGTATGTCTATCAATACCCTGTTCTCGATATCGGACCAGTATGCGCGCTGCTGGTCAAAAGCTTTCGTGAAATCAATTACCGGCCGGGAAGCCGGTACCTGTATCACAAAATCCCTGACTTCGCCGGGAGCGGATACCAGTTCATAGCAGAGTCCGGCTGAGATCATCCCTTCCGGGTCAGACAGCGCCTGCGAGGCCGGCAGACCCCCTCTCTTCATGTATTCAACCACATCACCGGTCGTGATCCCGGATACACCCATCTTGACGTCCTGCTCCGCCGATAATATTTTGTCCTGCCCGTTTATGGATAAAACCGGAGGCTTGCATTCCACCTTGTTGATAGGGCTGAACCCGCCCCTCTGCCATACAGGATTGACCTGGATAGGCCTTATGGCCAGGAACAGATTCCCGGTAAAGACCTGTTTACCGGTATTCTTAAAATGGTACCTGACCTCTGATACCGATGAAGATACCGCTACAGCCGTTATATCCAGCATCCAATCGCCATGGTCCCATGTCGCGGTCGGTATGGGCAGGTTATCGTCAAGCAGGCTTTGAGCAAGTTTGCAGTTTTCGGAAGTTACAAGGTCTTTACCATCATAAACGAAAGGCATGATCGAAAAACCGTTCTTATACGGTTCGAATGTCCCCGTTTCGCTCAATAGGCCTTCATCGTTGGAGTCTGCGTCGCCTACTACCGTCCAGAACTCCTGCAGCCTCCTGAGCCACATCGGGTAATATCCCGCCGGCGCTTCCTTGGCCAATGCCTGGTAGCTCTTTATTGGAGTAACCTGCTCCTCGGAACTCTTGGGTTCAAAGTCTTTAAGCTCGAAACCCCCCTTGGGCAGCGGACCCAGACAATTGATCCTGAACAATTTTACCGGTGAAGACTTGAAATATATCCAATCTTTCTTCCCGTTACCTTCCGATGTCTTGAACACTTCTTTCCAGTATTGCCCGTCCGGGGATATCTCGAGAGTATAATCTTTCGGATATCTCTCCCCCCAGGATAACACTATGCCGCCGAGGTCCATCTTCGAAGGAAGATCGATATCTATGACTTTACCGGCTGAAGAGACAATAGGAGGGCTATTACCGTCCAGGAAGGTGACGTCCCAAAGGGAATTGCCCCATCCTGTTCCCCTCTGTACGCAGTTTATCTTTAGCGCGGACGCCTCTATTGGGGCAAAATAGATTATATCCGTATTACCGTCGCCATCCGCAGTTTC
>CAZAEH010000004.1:0-76653 GCA_964484255.1 uncultured Planctomycetia bacterium | reverse complement strand
CCAAGATTGAAGTTGACTTTTAGACTGCGGTTTGGTATCCTTTTAGATTACCAGGAGGGTTGGTAATGAATAAGCCATTCGATGTCGTAAAGAGAGGGTTCAATAATATATCCGGCATGTTCTCTAACGACATGGGCATCGACCTCGGTACGGCGAGCACCCTTGTCTACGTAAAGGGCCAGGGGATAGTGCTTTGCGAGCCTTCCGTCGTAGCCATAGAGAAGGGAACCAACCATGTCCTTGCGGTCGGCGAAGAGGCGAAACGCATGTTAGGCCGCACGCCCGGGTCGATAGTGGCTATAAGACCCATGAAAGACGGAGTGATCGCGGATTTTGAGATAACCGAAGCGATGCTCCGTTATTTTATTAATAAAGTGCATAATAGGAGAGTCCTGGTAAGGCCCCGCATGGTCATAGCCATACCTTCCGGTATAACCGAGGTGGAGAAACGCGCCGTGAAGGATTCTGCAGAGAGGGCGGGCGCGCGTGAAGTATACCTGGTGGAAGAACCTATAGCGGCTGCTATAGGTGTCGGTCTGCCGATACAGGAACCTGCCGGTAACATGATAATAGATATAGGCGGAGGCACTACCGAGATGGCCGTTGTTTCGCTCTCCGACGTTGTTTTTTCCAAATCCATACGCATCGGCGGCGACGAGATGGATGACGCTATAATACAGCACCTCAGGAAGACCTATAATCTCATGATCGGCGAGCGCACGGCCGAGGAGATCAAGATAAAGATTGGTTCGGCGTATCCCGTAGAAGAGGAAGCGACAATGGAAGTACGCGGCCGTGATCTCGTGGCCGGCCTTCCTAAGACGGTGACTATATCGTCCGAAGAGATCAGGGAGGCTCTTGCCGAGCCTACTGCCGCGATAGTGGAGGCGGTGAGGATAACCCTTGAGCGCACACCTCCCGAACTTTCGGCGGACCTCATAGAGCGGGGCATGGTATTAGCCGGCGGCGGCGGACTTTTAAGGGGGCTTGATAAATTGCTTTCCGAGCAGACAGGTCTCCCGGTCCATATCGCCGAAGATCCGATAACTGCGGTTGCCTTAGGCACGGGTATGGTTTTAAGTGAGATAAAATATCTTAAGAAGGTCACCGTTACGACGGCTTCGAAGACTCCCGAATCCCAGTAGAAGATGTGAGAAAATTCCAGAGTAAGCATTTAATCGCCATTTCCGCAATATCTTTCCTGATACTCCTGCTTGTTATATCCGGGTCCTTCACGAAAGGCGCTTCCCTTAGCCTGTATTCCATATTGAGCTTTCCGACAAAAGTTGCGTCTGTCATTTTCCAGACAGGATATGAGCTCCTGCATTTCAAGAGCATAGCGAATGAGAACCTAAAACTTAAGAGAGACATAACTGCCCTCAGCTCAAGGGCAGCAGCTATGGACGAAGCCATAGCCGAGAATAAGAGGCTCAAGGAACTTCTTTCGCTCAAGGACAGGATCTCAAAGCGCGCGGTTGCGGCTAAAGTAACTGGCAGGGATTTTTCCAATTGGGGAGAAAGCATTATTATCGGAAAGGGTTCGCGCAACGGCATAAAAACGGGGATGGCTGCTATCGCAGACGGGGTTGTAATAGGCAAGGTTACCGCCGTGGGCATAGGCAGCTCGAGGGTCTCCCTGATAACTGACCCTGAAATTAGGGTGTCGGTAGTCTCCCAGAGGGGAAGGGCCGGAGGGCTCATGTACGGTATCGCCCACGGACGCTGCATAATCAAATTCATCGCCAAGGATGCGGACATAAAGACGGGGGATACCGTGGTCACTTCAGGGGTAAGTGATGTATATCCTTCCGGTTTTCTTGTGGGGAAGGTCATAGACGTTAAGATGGAGTTCAACGGGATGTACCAGTTCGCGGTCATAGAGCCCTCGTTCAATGCAATGGCTGTTGAGGAGGTGCTTGCCGTAGAATGAGCTGGTTATCAATCATTACAACGCTGGCTGTGATGTCGGTATTAGAAGCCGCCTGCCATAATTACGTAAAATTATTGGGAGTCGGTCCGGAGTTGATGGTTATAGGCGTGTTATTCTTCGCGTTGAACTCCAACAGCAGGAAAGGCGCCTTATGCGGGTTTATGGCCGGGTTGTTAAAAGTAGCTTTTACCGGCATGCACCCTTTGGCCATCTTACTTTTCGGCGCCGTAGGTTTTGCGGCAGGCATGTACAAGGAGGCCCTTTACAGGAACCTGGCTTCGGCCCAAATGATACTTACGGCGCTAGCCGTGATGTCCGTATCGCTTATATATGACCTCCTGATATCCTCCAAAGGCTTCCCGTACTATAAAGCGGTGATATTCTTTTCGGTGCCGGCTGCTCTTTACACTGCGGCGCTGGCCCCGTTCGTATTCAGGCTGCTTGAGACGCTTATGCCCCCTGTCGAACTCGACTACAGGGAGATCATCTTTAAGAAGAAGGTATATGAGGGACGCCGTCCCCAATAGGACTTAAATGCGAAGCAGGATATATTCCATCGTGATCAATGCGGCTTTTCTGGGTATACTCGCAGGCATCTTCTACCTGCAGATATTGAGATGGCCTTTATACCACACGCTTGCCAAGAATAACCATATAAGGCTTATTCCTTTCCCGGGGTTGCGGGGCACTATATACGACCGCAATGGGCTTGCCATGGTCGACAACAGGCTTTCTTTCGATGTGGTGATAATCCCCCAGGAAGTTGAGAATTCCGATAAGACCTATGGCGGCCTGGCGAACGTGCTGGGCATGTCAAAATCTCGCATTGAGTCTATAGTAAAAAAAGAATATACCGCACCCTTTGCCCCGATAACCATATCAGGGGACGTGGATAAAGACCTGGCTTTTTCCATTGAGGAGAGGAAGCAGGAACTTCCGGGAGTGCTTGTACTGCCCAGGACCATAAGGTGGTATATATACGGGGAAAGGGCGTCCCATATAATAGGTTACCTCGGCCTGATCAACAAGGCGGAGCTCGATAGGCTCGAAGACTACGGGTATTCCGTAAGCGATCTTGTCGGGCGATCGGGGATAGAAAAAGAATATGACAGGTACCTTAAGGGCGAGGATGGCGGTATGCAGCTTGAGGTTGACGCATCCGGAAGGCTCGTGAGGATACTCGGCAGCAAGAACCAGAAGAAAGGCAGGGATATAACCCTTACTATAGATGCAAAACTACAGGCTTATACTGCCGACTGCCTTGAGGGCAAAAGGGCCTCGGCAGTAGCCATGGATCCCAAGACCGGGGAGGTACTTGCCATGGCGTCGTCGCCCTCATTCGATCCCAACGTGTTCATAGAGCCGGGAAAGAACGATATCATATCCGGATACATGAGATCTTCGTCCACGCCAATGCTGAACCGCACGATAAACGGCCAGTACCCTCCGGGATCGATATTCAAGGTAATATTATCGCTCGCCGGCCTCGAGACAAAGAAGGTCTCGAAGCATACGACTTTTGTCTGCTCGGGAGCATATTTCCTCGGTAAGCGCGAATTCGACTGCTGGAAACTTACTGGCCACGGTCCGCAGGACATGAGGGATGCCCTGACTCATTCGTGCAATGTATATTTCTATAACCTCGGACGGAAACTCGGTCCTGACGTGATCTCGGATTACGCCCAGAGGTTGGGGCTCAATAAACCTACGGGTATCGACCTTGCAGGTGAATACAGCGGCCTTATACCTAACCCGGCCTGGAAAAAAGCGAACCGCGGGCAAAGCTGGTATGAAGGGGAGACTGTAAATTTCTCTATAGGCCAGGGTGATGTCCTTGTGACGCCCCTCCAAATGACGGAGGTAGCGGCGATTTTCGCGACCGAAGGCAGCGCTCCGCGCCCGCACCTTATAAAAAAGATAGGCGATACGGAAGTGCCGGCACAGAAACCCAGGGTTGTACCGATGTCGAATGATGCCGTTAAATTCATAAAATCCGCCATGGTGAATGTGGTCGAATCCGATACCGGTACCGGGCAGAGGGCGAGGATCCCGGGACTGAAGATAGCCGCTAAGACCGGGACGGCACAAGCGCCTCGGGGGGAGCCTCATGCATGGTTCATGGGTTTTGCCCCGGCGGACGACCCTAAGCTTGCGTTCGTGGTGATGGTTGAAAACGGAGGCCACGGCGGCGTCGTCGCGGCCGATATAGCGAAAAAAATGATAGAGTTCGCGAAAGACAATACGGACCTGTTAAAATGAGATACGGACAGAGAGAAAAAGGGGAATTTGATTACGGGCTGGTGTTTATAGTCGCAGCCATAATACTCATGGGCCTGTTCATGATCTACAGTGCCTCATACCAAAAATACGCCCTTTCCGGCGCTAACCTTGCCATGAAACAGCTCCAGTCGGGGATAATGGGAGTTGCCATAGCTTTTTTCCTTTTTAGGGCCGGCTACCAAAGGATAGTGGATTTCGGTTATTATATATTCGGGATAAACGTCCTATTGCTGCTGCTTGTGCTTGTCATAGGCGATGTACGTTACGGCGCCAGGAGATGGATAGATCTAGGTTCTTTCGCGTTCCAACCGTCGGAATTCGCCAAGATCACGTTTATCTTCGCGCTGGCTAAATATCTCGGGGACGTTAAAGAAGATATAGCTAATCCAAAAACCCTTGCGATCCCCTTCGCGATGGCCGTTGTGCCCATGCTATTAATATTCAAGGAACCGGACCTTGGCACTGCGCTTATCTTCCTGCCGGTCCTCCTTACCATGCTGCTTATAGCGGGCGCGAGGGTCAAATACCTGCTTATGTTCATAAGTTCCGGGTTGGCCTGCGCGCCGTTACTCTGGTTCTTCCTGAAGGATTACCAGAGGAACAGGCTCATGGTGTTCATGAACCCGAATCTCGATCCCCTCGGCGCCGGATATACTATTATCCAGTCCAAGATAGCCATAGGTTCGGGCGGACTCTTTGGTAAAGGTTGGTTGAGCGGCACCCAGAACCAATTGAACTTTCTCCCGGAGAGACATACCGATTTTATATTTTCGGTTGTCGGTGAGGAATGGGGTTTTCTGGGAGGGGCCATATTGATATTTCTGTATTACAAATTCGTGGAAAAAGGTGTCAGGATAGCAGAGACCACAAGCGATATATACGGCAAGACCCTGGCTTACGGCATAGTAACGGTATTTGCCGTCCATGTAGTGGTGAATATAGGTATGGTTTGCGGCCTTATGCCGGTTGTGGGGCTGCCCCTGCCTTTCATGTCATACGGCGGCTCCTTCCTTATGATGGCCCTCGGCAGCGTAGGCATCCTCGAAAGTATAAAGAACAAGAGGAAAGTCTTTTGATGCTGCCGGATGACGTACTTCTCGGCGTCACGAAACCAGCGCGCTATACGGGAGGGGAATGGAACAGTGTTGTAAAGGATAGTGACGGTATAGCATGCAGGGTCGCATTGTGTTTCCCGGATACTTACGAGGTAGGTATGAGCCACCTCGGCCTCAAGATATTGTATTCTCTCCTTAATGACAGGGATGATACGGCTTGCGAGCGGGTATTTGCTCCCTGGCACGACATGGAAAAAGTTCTCCGCGAGCGGGGGATACCGCTTTTTTCCCTTGAATCAAAGAGGGCCGTCGGCGATTTCGATATAGTAGGTTTTTCCCTCCAATATGAACTTTCATATACCAACATATTGAACATGCTGGACCTTTCCGGAATACCGGTTTTCAGCAGAGAGCGCGCAGAAACCGACCCCGTCGTCATCGGCGGCGGCCCATGCGCGTTCAATCCCGAACCTGTCGCAGATTTCTTTGACTGTTTCCTTATCGGCGAAGGCGAGGAAGCGGTGCCGGAGATCGTGGATGCGGTCATAAAGGCGAAGAAGGACCGCCTTCCAAGGCGGGAAATATTACGTTCGCTTTCCGGCATAGAAGGGGTATATGTGCCCGTCTTCCCGTCGAAAGTGAAGAAGAGGACCGTTGCGGACCTGGATAACGCCTATTTTCCGGTGAAGCCCGTTGTCCCGTTCATAAATATTGTGCATGACAGGATTCAGGTAGAAGTGATGCGCGGCTGCAGGAGGGCATGCAATTTCTGCCAGGCCTGCGCTATATACAGGCCAAACCGTTTCCGCTCAATGGAGAAGGTCTTAAAGATATCCGAAGAGACTTACAGGAATACCGGTTATGATGAGATATCGCTGGTATCGCTTTCTTCGGGGGACCATCCGCAGATAATGGAGATAATAAGATCATTGACACAATCTTTCCGGGACAGGGCTGTGAGTATATCTTTCCCATCGCTCAGGGCGGAAGAGATGACAAGCTCTTTCCCGCTGGAACTGACTTCCGGAAGACATACCGGCCTTACGTTTGCCCCCGAGGTCGGCAGCGACAAGATGAGGAAGGCGATAAACAAGAACGTCCCGGTCGATGCGCTTAGAGAATGCGCTTACCAGGCATTCAGGAATAAATGGCAAAGGGTCAAACTGTATTTCATGATAGGTTTGCCCGGAGAAGACGATTCCGACCTTGATGCCATTGTCTGCCTGGCGAAGGATATATCCGAGGTAAGGAAGAGAGTGGACGGCCGTCTCGCGGAGATAAATGCTTCGGTATCCATATTCATTCCCAAGCCCCATACACGTTTCGAGAGGAAACCTATGATACCCTTTGAGGAGGCCATAAGGAGGCAGCGTTATATCAGGGATAAGGCAAGGGGGAGCCGTGTCAGGTTCAATTTTCATGATGCCGAGATGAGCTATATAGAGGCTGTTTTGGCCAGGGGTGACAGGTTGCTTTCCAAAGCAATATATTCTGCGTGGAAAGACGGCTCAAAATTCGACAGCTGGAGGGAGTATTTCGATTTTCAGAGGTGGATGCGTGCTTTCAGCGCCTCCGGCTTGGACCACGAATCTTATTCATTGAGAGAGCGAGGGTTAGAAGAGGAACTGCCCTGGCAGTTCATCGAATTTAGATAAATATGTTTGACACTTAATTTAGTTAAGAGTATACTTTTTACTAATAATTAAGAAGGGAGATGATAAAGATGACAGGATTTATTAAAAAGCTGTCACTGGTTCCCGCAGGTTTGCGTTACAAGCTTACGGTTGCCTTCGTCCTTATGTCCCTTATACCGATGGCGATATGTGTATACCTGTTCCTGAACTACATATTCCCCTTCCTTAACCTTATCGGCGACCCTAACGTAGAGCTCAAAGACGTTTCTTCCGTCCTCGTAATAACTATAATAATAGCGCTCCTCGGTTTCAAGATAGTCCGCGACATAGTCTCTCCGATAATAGATATGGCCCTTAAGGCAAAGGATATAGCCAAGGGGGACTTCTCCAGCAATATTAACATCAGGAGCGAGGATGAGATAGGAGAGCTCGGGTCCACGCTCAATGTCCTGACCCGCAGGATACGCGAGAACATGGATGAACTCAGGTCATACGGAGAGAGGACCAAGGAGATAAACGTCGAGATCAGCAAGAAGGTCCTCGTGCTTTCCAGCCTCTTGCAGGTAAGCAGCCTTATAACACAGGGATCCCCTCTCGAGGAGACCATAAAGATAGTAATAGATAAAATAGCGCAGCTTTCCGACGATGATTCGGTCTTTGTCATGCTTAGCGAGGAGAAGGATACCCTGGCGATCAAGGCCAGCCACAATCTCAAAGAAAGCCTCTTGTCTTTCAAGCTTAAGAGGGGGGTGGGTTACCTCGGCAAGCTTCTGGCGGAGAGTAAGGTGGCCGTTATAGACAGGCGTTCCAGGTTATCATCGGAGATGGAGGAGTTCCTGAAGGTCTTCGGCCTTAAGAACTGCATCCTTTCCCCGGTGATGGCACATGGCGTAGGGTTCGGCATGCTTAGCTACGGAAATGCCGATTCCGATTTCGAATTCAAGGAAGATGATGTTGAGCTCATAAAGCTTTTTTCCAAGCAGATAGCCATTGCCGTCGAGAATGAGTTGCTTACCGCGAAGGCAAAGGAACTTGCCATTAAAGACGAGTTGACCGGGCTTTATAACGAGAAATTCATAATGAACCGCCTTGAAGAAGAGATAAAGAGGGCGGTCCTGTACCAGCGGCCGTGCTCTTTCCTCATATTCAATATAGATGATCTTAACCTTTACAGGGATATAAACGGGGAACTTGCCTCGGAAGAGACCATAAAGAAGATAGGCAAGGTCATTGAGTCGAACGTTACTGAAGTTGACAGGGTCGGAAGACTCAGCGGGGACACGTTCGCGGTCATATTGCCGGAAAAGAACAAGAAACAGGCGAATACCATAGCCGAAGCCCTTAGGCAGAGGGTCGAGGCCTTCGGCATATCGGGAGGCCAGGGCTACCCCAGGAATTTTGTTACCGTAAGCGGAGGTGTGAGCGAGAACCCTATAGATGGAGTTACCGCGCAGGAGCTCGTAAATAAGGCGACGTCCGGGCTCAATGAAGCTAAATCGCGCGGCAAAAATCTGGTCATCTCATAATTTAAGGAGGTTCAATGGTTAACGTCCAGATAGAGTCATTGCTTAAACTGATGGTCCAAAAGGGCGCGTCAGACCTTCATATCTCATATTCTTCCCCGCCGCAATTAAGGATAGATGAGAAACTCGTGCCTACGGAATTCCCTCCTCTTGGCGCAGAAGATTCTAAGAGGCTTGCATACAGCATGCTCAAACCGGCGCAGATAGAGAAGTTTGAGCGTGAGTTGGAACTTGATGTTTCGTTCGGCATCGAGGGCCTGGGTCGTTTCAGGGTCAACGTATTCGTGCAAAGGGGATATACCGGGGCGGCCGTGAGGCTCCTGCCCCTGCATATAATGAATTTCGAAGAATGCGGTCTGCCGCTAAATGTTGCCGAAGACCTCTGCAAAAGGCCTAGGGGGCTTGTGCTTGTTACGGGAGCAACCGGAAGCGGGAAATCGACGACACTCGCTTCAATGGTCGATAAGATAAATTCCGAGAGGAATTGCCATATAGTTATAATAGAGGACCCTATAGAGTATGTCCATAAGAACAAGAAGGCACTGGTCGACCAGAGAGAGGTAGGAAGCGATACCCAGTCTTTTGCGCAATCGCTAAAGCACGTATTGAGGCAGGACCCTAACGTCATACTTATCGGTGAGATGCGCGACCTCGAGACTATTGAGGCGGCGCTTGATATTGCCGAAACGGGCCATCTAGTCTTTTCTACGCTCCATACATCAGATGCCGTACAGACTATAAACAGGGTCATCGATGTCTTTCCTTCACACCAGCAGCAGCAGGTAAGGGTCCAGCTTTCCTTCGTGCTGCTTGGCATCATGGCTCAACAGCTTATACCGAAGGCGAACGGCCAGGGGAGGGTCCTGGCAACCGAGGTGCTTATAGCAACTCCCGCGGTTCGCAGCCTTATAAGGGAAGCTAAGACGCACCAACTTTATTCGGTTATCCAGACGAGCCAGAAGGAGGGCATGAGGACCATGAACCAGACCCTCTTCGAACTATACAGCAGGAAATTGATATCTTACGAGGACGCGATACTGCGCAGCAGCGATCCCGACGATCTTGACAGGCTTTTCAGGAAATAACAGGGGAAGATGAGCTCAGCCAGACGCGTTATAACGAAAACAATAGGGCAGCTGCTCCTCGAAAAAGGGGTTATAAAACAGGTCCAGCTGGATGAGGCCCTGAAGGTCCAGAAAGAGAAAGGGGGCCTACTCGGGCAGATACTCGCCGGTTTGGGTTATGTTACCGAAGAGCAGATCGCCCAGGCCATCACCGTCCAGTACGGTTTCCCGTACCTGCCTTTGTCAAATTATGACATGGATGAGGCAGCCATAAAGATGGTCCCGGAGAATGTTGCCCGCCAATATTGCCTGATACCCATCGACAAGATAGGCAATACCGTAACAATAGCCATGGCCGATCCGCTCAACACTCAGGCTATAGAGGATATAGAGCTGGTTACGAACTGCTCGATCCAGATATTCGTGTCTACCGCAACGGATATCAAGCAGTCTATAGATAAATTCTACAAAAAATAGGAGCGCCCGGGGGCTTATGCCATCTGGTATAAAGGAACGGCTAAGCGAGATACTTATAAAGAAGGGCACAATATCCGAAGATAAGCTTAATCAGGCCCTCCAGGTGCAAAAGGAAAAAGGCGGTTCTCTGGGGGATATACTGGTCTCCCAGGGCGTGATAAACCAGCGGGACCTCCTGGCGATACTAAGCCAGGAGCTTGGAATACCCCCTATATCCCTTTCAAAATTCAAGATAGACCCCGAGATATCCAAATTCATTCCCAAGAAGATAGCCGTAAATTACCAGATAATACCCGTTTCTAAGATGGGCAACATCCTGACGGTTGCGATGTCGGACCCGCTGAACGTCTTCGCGTTGGATGATATAAAGACCGTGACGGGCATGGATATTAGCCCTATAATAACGACCTCCGACGATATAAAAGCGGCCATCGAGCAGCATTATGGAAGCCAGGCGACGTCTGCCATCGAGGACCTGGTCAAGGAGACGAATATAGAGCTCATATCCATGAAGAAGGACGACGAGAGCTCGTCCGACCTCAAGGAGGCGGCCATAGACACTCCCGTGGTCAAGCTGACGTCGGCGGTCGTCCTTGATGCCACAAAGTCCCGCGCGAGCGACATACTTATCGAACCAATGGAAGACCGCTTGAGGATAAGGTATAAGGTTGACGGGATCTTCAGGGAAGCGCAGTCATTGCCGCGCTCCATACAATCGGCGATGATATCAAGGATAAAAGTAATGTCCAACCTTAATATAGCGGAGCGCCGCCTTCCTCAGGACGGCAGGTTCAAGATAAGGGTGCAGGACAGGGAGGTTGACTTCAGGGTGTCGACTGTACCTACCGCTTTCGGCGAGAAGGTTGCTCTCAGGATCCTCGATAAATCCCAGGCTATGCTTGATATAGAGAAACTCGGGTTCGAAAAGGAGCCCCTCGAGGAGTTAAAGAAGGCCTCGAAGAGGCCGCATGGCATGATACTTGTCTGCGGCCCGGCCGGTTCGGGCAAGACGACAACACTCTACTCCATACTTAAAAGCATAGATGCCCCCGAAAAGAATTTTGTTACGGTCGAGGACCCGGTGGAGTATCTTTTGCCGGGGATAAACCAGGTCAATATAAATACCGAGATAGGTCTTACGTACGCGGCCTGTTTGCGTTCTATACTCAGGCAGGACCCAAACATCATAATGGTAGGGGAGATCAGGGACCTCGAGACCGTTGATATAGCCATAAAAGCAGCCCTTACGGGCCACCTGGTCTTGAGTACCTTACACACTAATACCGCTACCGGTGTCATAATGAGGCTGGTCAATATGGGGGTCGAGCCTTTTCTTATCAGCTCGTCTGTTGCGCTTGTCGCCGCGCAGCGGCTCGTCAGAAGGGTGTGCCCTCGCTGCAAGGAGCCGCAGGAGATACACAAGTCCATGCTCGAAAAGTTGAAGATAAAGATACCCGCAGGGGTCGATGCAAAATTCTATAAAGGAAAAGGATGCGACTACTGTTTCAAGACTGGTTTCAGGGGCAGGATAGGACTTATCGAAGCCGTTGCGATGAATGCGGAGTTGAGGGAGCTTGTAGCAAAGAGGGCCCACGAGAACCAGATATATGAAGCGGCCAGGAGGGCGGGGCTTGTCACTTTAAGGGAGTCAGGATTGAGAAAGGTCTTTGAAGGCGTTACTACATTGGAAGAGATCCTTCGCGTTACGCTTGGGGAGCAGGAATAAGGCCATGGCAAAAAGCCTTAGGGATAAGATAGCAGAGGTCCTGGTAAATAAGGGTGTCGTCACCAAGGAGAAGCTCGACGAGGCCATAAAGACCCAGCACGAAAAAGGGGGCAGTCTTACTAAGATACTCGTGGAAAAAGGCCTGGCCAACGAGAACGAGCTGCTTTCCATATTCAGCCAGGAACTCGGTATAACCCCAATAAACCTGTCCAAGTATAAGATAGACAAGGAGATAATATCCCTTGTCCCGGAAAAGATTACCAGGCTTTATCATGTGATACCAGTATCCAAGATAGGCAGCAGGATGACCGTTGCCATGTCGGATCCGCTGGACATATTCGCGCTGGATGACCTCAAGATACTGACTAAATACGAGATAGACCCTGTCCTTGCCACGGATAAGGACGTAAGGGATGCAATATCCGCCTATTACGGGGAAGAGACCCTTTCAATAAATAAGATCATCCAGGATGTCGGTTCAGAGGACGTCGAGGTCATGTCCGTGAACGAGGACGAGGAGAGGTTCGATGTATCCGAGCTTGCCATTGAAAGCCAGAAAGCGCCTATACTCAAGATGGTCGATGTCATTGTCAGTGAGGCGCTTAAGAGGAGGGCTTCCGATATACATGTAGAACCCCTCGAGAAGGATATGCGTATACGCTACAGGATAGACGGCGCTCTTACCGAGTTCTCGCATCTGCCTAAGTCGAACCAGGCGGCGGTATTGACCAGGCTCAAGATCATGTCTGACATGGATATAACGGAATGGCGCCTCCCGCAGGACGGCAGGTTTAAGGTCAGGATGGATGAAAGAGAAATAGATTTCCGCGTCTCGACGCTTCCGCTGGTCCACGGGGAGAAGGTCGTATGCCGAGTCCTCGATAAACAGAGTATTAAGGTCTCGCCAGAGAAATTGGGTTTTTTGCCCAAGACTCTTGAGGAGCTCAAGGAGGCCATATCCAAACCTTACGGCATGTTCCTTGTCACGGGACCTACGGGAAGCGGAAAGTCTACCACGCTTTATTCCATACTCAATATCCTGAATACGCCCGAGAAGAACATAGTAACGATAGAAGACCCGATAGAGTATGAGCTGATGGGTATAACGCAGGTGCAGGTCAAACCCGAGATAGGGCTGACATTTGCGAACGGTCTCCGCGCATTCCTGCGCCAGGCGCCGGACATAGTGATGGTAGGCGAGATCCGCGACTTTGAGACGGCGGATATTGCCATAAAAGCTTCACTGACCGGACAGCTGTTATTGTCCACGCTCCATACCAACGATGCCTCAAGCGCTATAACAAGGCTTATAGACATGGGCGTCGAACCGTTCCTTGTCGCTTCCAGCGTGGTCTTTATCTGCGCGCAAAGGCTCATGCGCCGCGTCTGCCCGAATTGCAAAGAAGCCGTGGAGATAAAAAAAGAGGTTTTGGACCGGATAGGCTATACTGAAAAAGGCAAAGCCGTGTTCTACCAGGGGAAAGGCTGCGCAAAATGCAACAAGACCGGGTATTTCGGCAGGTTTGCCATCCTGGAAAACCTTATAATAGATGATAAGATAAAAGAGATGATACTTGACAGGGTGCATAGCGATAAGATAAAAGATTATGCTGTAAAGGAGAAAGGTATGCTTACGCTTAGGGCTGCGGCGCTTGAGAACCTTGCCCTGGGGAATACTACCGTTGAAGAAGTCTTGAGGGTTACCTCGGAGGAATAAATTGCCCAATTTCAGGTATACTGCCAGGGACAAGGACGGCAAAGCCGTTAGCGGAGTCATGGATTCGGCTAACAGCGCATCCCTTGTCGATGTCCTTAGGCAGAAAGAGCTTACCATCATATCGATCGAGGAGGTCAGGGAGAAGGCGAAGACCTCGATGTCGATCGGGGGCGACAAGGCATCGCCTGAGGACCTTGTTATATTCTCGAGGCAGCTTGCCACCATGGTTGACGCGGGCATCCCCCTTGTCGGCGCGCTCGACGCGCTACAGGACCAGATGGAGAGGGCGGGATTCAAGAATATAGTCAAGAAAGTCCGGGACAACGTGGAAGGGGGTCTGAGCCTTTCGGAATCTTTAAGCAAGCAGCCGAACGTCTTTTCGCCGTTCTTCATAAACATGGTCCGCGCCGGGGAGTCAAGCGGCGACCTCGATGAGATACTCGACAGGGTCGCTATATACATGGAAAAGACCATTGCGCTTGTCAGGAAGGTGAAATCCAGCCTGATATACCCGGCGGTAGTAATATTCATGGCCATAGCGATCACGATGTTCCTGATAATCTTTGTGGTGCCTACGTTCAAGAACATATTCTCTACGATAGGTGTTTCCCTCCCCGTGCCGACACTTATACTTATAGCCATATCCGACATGTTAAGGAAATGGATAATAATTGTGATCATCGTGCTCTGCGCATTCATATTCATTCTTTCTAAGTTGATAAAGACAGAGAAGGGTGCGCTGGCCTGGGACAGGATGCTGCTCAAGATCCCCGTGATCGGACCATTGTTGCGGAAGGTGGCGGTCGCAAGGTTCGCAAGGACGCTTTCCACGCTCCAGAAGAGCGGCGTATCCATATTGACCGCGCTGGAGATAGTCGGCAAGACGTCCGGCAACAAGGTCATCGAGATGGCCGTAATAAAGACGAAACTGAGCATTAAAGAGGGTGAATCCATAGCCCAGCCTTTGGCGGCAAGCAAGGTATTCCCGCCTATGGTGACAAGGATGATATCGGTAGGAGAGCAGACTGGTAAGCTCGAGGAGATGCTCAGTAAGATCGCGGACTTCTACGAGAGTGAAGTTGACGCCGCGGTCTCCGGCCTGACGAGTCTTATAGAACCGCTCATAATCGCTTTTCTCGGGATAGTCGTTGGAGGGATAGTGGTGTCCATGTTCCTGCCCATAGTTAAACTGATTCAGGTGGTCGCTAAATAGAGTTCTTGACACAAATGTCTTTTATGTTATACTGTAAATAACGGATAACAATAGTCCTGATAAGGACGAAAGGAGGGGAACGGAGATGAGTAGATTAGTAAGGAGAAAGGGTTTTACGCTCGTTGAAATCATGATCGTAGTCGCAATTATAGCTCTATTAGCGGCGATAGCGATACCCAACTTACTACGCGCAAGGCTTAACGCTAACGAAGCGGCTGCCATAGCCTCGCTTCGTACCATCAGCACGGCTTGCGAAAGCTTCAGAGCTGCACAGAGCCCGGTAACATATCCGGCCAACCTGGCGGCTTTGGGATCGGCTACTCCCCCGTACATCGATGCGACTTTGGCGGGCGGCACGAAACAGGGTTATACGTTTACCTATGCTTTGGTTAGCGCTAACCAGTATACGTGCACGGCTGCGCCTGTAACGGCGAACGTCACCGGTTCGAGGACGTTCTTCGTCGATGAATCGGGTGTTTTAAGACTTAACAACGCCGCAGGCAACCCGATCGAATAATACTCGGGCGTAAAAAGGTTTAACGTAAAAGGGCGGGAAGAGAATTCCCGCCCTTTTTTCGCATATTGACATTTTGCCAGCGCGGATATAAACTAATTTCCTATGGAATACAGGATCTGCCCCAGGAAAGGCTTTACCCTGGTAGAGATAATGATAGTCGTCTCGATCATTACCATTATGGCCGTTATAGCCATACCCGGTTTTATAAGGGCGCGCTCGAACGCTAATGAATCTTCGGCCATAGCATCCATGAGGACCATCAGTACGGCATGTGAAAGCTACCGTGCCATGCAGAACCCTTCTACATATCCGCCGGACCTGGCGACATTAAGCAGCGATAACCCTCCTTATATAGATTCCACGCTCGGAAGCGGCACGAAACAGGGTTATACGTTTACCTATGCTTTGGTTAGCGCTAACCAGTATACGTGCACGGCTGCGCCTGTAACTCCCAATATAACGGGTGTAAGGGTATTCTTCGTCGATGAATCGGGCGTGATAAGGGTCGATGACGCATCCGGCAATCCAATAGAATGAACGCGGGCGCTTTTCAGTAAAGGACTATACCCTTCTTTTGCATGTTCCTTAGTATCTCGGGTGAAGGTGATTTAGGCGGGTTAGGCACGAGGCCCGGGTCTATTGAATCGTAACCCTTGTCCTGTGGATCTTCCTCAATATGTCTTGCCTTTCTGGGGGTTTTTTTGCTTGGCATTTCACTTACCGTTACGGTTGTCGCGGTCTCAGTCATGACCGGTTCTCTGGTGTCCCTTGCACTGTCAGGCGGTAATTCAAAGACGCCTGCCTGCGGCACAGTTTCCTGGACCGCCTGTTTATTTTCGGGGACGATAGGTCCATTCGCCGGTTTCAATAAAGGCATGGCGATGAGTATGCCCAGTATCAACAAGGCTCCGGCTATTATTATTCGGTTCTTTGTCATTGTTCTCTCCAGGATACGGGTATAAAGTCTTCGGTTGTGGGGAAGAAAGGAGGAGGAGTCGTTCTAAGCCTCTCATCGTATACGTAGTTCTTCGTAAAACCGCTTGCCTTAGAATTTGTGTAGGTGTTGAAGGTGCCGACCGGTCCGCGCTCTTTCTGGATTATACCTCCCAGGACATTCAATGTCCCCTTCATGGATGAAGTCCAGTTTTCGAGATAGAAGGCGTCCGACATTGCCATCATGCTGGCCTGTATTGTAAGGTTCCCGTTAGTGGGACAGGAACTCTGGAGTATGACCAGGTCCTGTTCGGCTATCAGGCCGAGCATATCGTCGCCGGAGGCATCACTGTAAGTAATATTGCCTCCGATATTGATATTATTGTTGGCGCCTATCGACAGCCGTCCATCGAGGGTCCCGCTTACGGTCACGTTGCCGTATTCCACAAGCCTCCTGTTGACTATCCTGTTCTCGACGAATATAGCTCCGTTAGCCGGAAGGGCCATATTAGTGTTGTTGTACCCGGCGTTGGAATTCGTGACATTCATCGTTCCGTTTGAGTTAAGCACTATCGTGGTCTGTCCGTAAAGTCTCATGCCTCCGCTTGACGCGGCGTTCCTGAGACTGGTTGCCCTTGTAGGCATTTCGCTGGATTCGACATTGAAGTCTATGCCTTCCTCGAAAGTGGGATTATCGTTGGGCGGGCCTCCGTGCATGTAGTTGATCGAGGAACCGCTTTCGCTCGTAACGTCCCCGAACCACGGATCTCCGGAAATGTTGAACCTGCCGTTGGTATGGACGGGCCCGTTAAGGCTGTCATTGGTAACGAACCATACCGATGCCCCGTCATAGGTCTCGGAATCCGTAAACCATACATGTCTGGAAAAGTTATCCTGCGTGACTTCCAGGTTCACCGTCCTGGTGGAATCCTCGCACTGGCCCGTCGCTATTATATTATATCTCTTGGAATATGACGTAGGATTTGAGTCGTTGGGATCGATCATCACAGAATAGGTCCCGGTAGTAAGGGACGGGCCGCCGGTCACGCTGAAAGACGAAGTTCCCGAGGGGGGAGTACCCTGCGATTTAAGCCAGTCGAAAGCGTAATCTATGCCTGCTTCCGCCGCATAAAGCGCTGCTGCGGAATTCTTCTCGCGTTGGGCCATCCTTATCTCGTTTATGCTGCGCGCCACATAAGCCGCTACCAGTATTACTATGACACTGACCACAGCGTAAGAGAATATCAGCATGAAACCTTTTCTGTTTTTCATCTTTTTAGTTCCTTATGTTTACGCTGCTGGTAAGGGTTGACGTCATCTGCCGTCTGTCGGCGCTTGTCTTTACGGTCTGGATGGTAACGTTTAGTACGCGGGTACCTTTAAGCGTGTCCACGACTATCGCGAACTGTAAGGCCGTAACGTGGTTTGCCACAATTTTTGTGCTGCTTTCGGACTGCCTTACCAGCTGTGTCCCGGAGAGATAATACGATATTGGTGCCGACCATTCGAGCGCCCCGGTCGTATCTATCGTATCTCCGTCACCATCCGTATCCGAACTGATCACGAACATTATATTGTCATAGGCCGTATTGTCGGCGTACAAGGTCCCCGACGTCGTTTTTATATTTCCGTCCTTGGCCTGTCTTATCTCCTTTATCATGGTCATCATCCCGATCCTGGCTTCCTGGTTCGCCTGGATTTCGGCATCGCCGCTCCGCCAAGATGAAGAGCCTATTATAAGGAAATAGGCCAAAGCACCTCCTATCACGGATATTATAGCGACCGTTATCATTACCTCTACGAGGCTTAAACCATGTCTTCGTGTGCCAACAGCTTTCATGGTCATGTACCTCTGTTGATCATTAGGGTGGAGATCATTGCCGGCGAATCCACAATACCGTTTGCATTAGTATCTTCGGTACCTTCCAGATATCCGCTGAGAGCTACGCCCCCGCCCCCGCCGTTATCTTCGCCCATTATCCTGTTTCCGCTCTGTCTCCAACAGACGCTTACGGTTACCATCAACAGGTCCGTAGTGATGCTTTCAACGGTTATGGACCCGATAGCCTGCCCGGCGCTGAAACCATTGACTGTGAAAGTAGTGTGGTCGTAGTCCGTTATTATCTCATCAAAATCCGTATCCCGGATTTCTTCCAGCTTAAGCTGGATGGCATTAGTGGCAAGGGTAGTGTTTTTTGCGGTTTCGGTAAGATGAAAGCACAATATATAGGCCGATAAAAGCCCTCCTATCGCCACGATAAGTATTGCGGCAGAGAGCATCAACTCCAGAAGGGTGAAACCTCTTTTCCCGCATGAGGTAAACATCTTATTATCCTCCCTGTAAAAGTATACTACAACGCGGCTTCAATATCAACGATTAGTGAAAATTCGGAATTTTTCTTGACTTTTTTGCGTAAAAAATATAAACTAAAATCCAATGGCGAGAGAAAAATATACAAACTACGGTTTTACTTTGGTTGAAATAATGATCGTCATCGCCATCATTTCAACTTTGGCGGCCATTGGTATACCTATTTTCTTGACTTCCAGGATAAATGCCAATGAGGCTTCCGCTATTGTATCATGCAAGACGATACAAACCGCCTGCCAAAGCTATTATACGAACAGCAACCCCCATACTTATCCGGCGTCTCTTGATGAGCTTGCGGCGCCGAAATCCGATCCTCCGTATCTTGATTCAGTCTTGGCTGTCCAAGGGAAAAAGCAAGGCTATCAGTTCGATTATTCATTTTCAGACTCCGAGAACTTTGATCTGAACGCAGATCCTGTTTCTCCTGGCAAGACAGGCAACAGGTATTTTTTTACCGATGAGACGGGTATAATAAGGGCTAAGGCCGGGAATAGGGCCGGTAGCACCGATACGCCGATCGAATAGGACATGAAAGAGATAAAAATCCCCTTCTTGAACCTGGGCGCGGCAAGGAATAAGGTCGCGCTGGATATCGGGACCTCCTCAATAAAGTCCGTTGTCATCTCAAAACAAAAGACGGGTGTCATGCAGATCGACCGTTTTTCCATTGAACAGATAGAGGGAGAGCGTTCCAGGGAAAGCGTTGCTGCTGCCCTTAAGCGTTTTATGGCTAAGCAGGAGACGAAGATACAGAAAGCGGTGATATCGGTCTCAGGCCAATCCGTAGTTGTCAGGCAGGTGCTTTTCCCAAAGATGAGTTCCGATGAATTGCATTCCGCGCTGCAATTTGAAGCCGAGAAATACATACCTTTCGGTATAAATGAAGTGTTTATAGACGCGCAGATAATCGGCGGCAAGGTTGAGGGCGGTAAGGTAAAAGTGCTTATAGTAGCCGCAAAGAAGGACCTCGTGGGCGAATACATAACTTATATGAACGACGCAGGCATAGCGCCCGAAGCCGTTGATTGTGATTCTATAGCTGTAACGAACTCATTTGTTTTCAATAATGCGGGTGCCGGGAAGGACAGGACGGTAGCTTTGCTCAATATAGGCGCCAGCATGACGAACGTTTGTATATTGAAGGATGAAACGCTTAACTTTGCGCGTGATATCCCGGTTGATATCAAGAGTATAGATGCCCTTGAGACCCAGATAAGGCTGTCTTTCGATTATTACGAGAACCAGTTTGGGAAGGGAATAGACGGGATATATATAAGCGGCGGAGGGGCCAAGGATACGGCAGTCAACGAAAGGCTTAAGCAGGCTTTCGGGTTAGAGATGGTAGTGTGGGACCCTACGGCCAAACTGGTTATTTCGCCAAAAGTGGATTCCAAGGCGCTTAAAGAAGTCTCGGGCCAGATGGCGGTATGTATAGGATTGGCTATAAGGCAATGATATGATAGAGATAAATCTTTTGCCGGTGCAGATGAGGGTCAGGAAGAAGGAGCACATTGACCTTCCTGCCTTGCCTGTTGTGCCGATAGCTGTAGCCATAGTAATTGCCCTTGTTGCAATACAGGTATTGCTGTTCCTCGTCCTGCAATTCAAGGGGGCGACATTGGCGTCGCTGAAGAAAAAGAATGAAGTGGTGCAAACTGCCAATTCTGACGCGGTAAAGGTAGATAGCTCTGTCAAGGCCCTTTCCATTAAGGCCGATGCCGTGGATAAATTAAGGGCGTCGAGGTTCAACCTGGCCAGGAAGTTGAATGACCTTTCAGATTCCATGGTCCCCGGCATATGGCTGCGCAGCCTGGACGTAAAAAAGGGAGAAGCTTCCGGAGAACCGGGTGTCCTGAAAGAGGTCATGGTAATAGAAGGTTCGAGTGTGGTTGGGGACGGCCGCGAGGATGGGTGCATAGGTCCTTTTGTCAATGCCCTCAAAGATAACCAGTCATTCTTTAGCGATTTCGATGAGATAGAACTCTCTAAAGTCGAGAGGAAGAAGATCAAGAACACCGAGATAATGGATTTTGTCATAATCTGCCATTTTAAGAAAGGAAGAGGGCTTTAACTTGGCGGAGAAACTGAAACTTTCCAAAGAAGAGACGGAAAAGCTTGTCCTGATCGGCATAGGTGTAGCAATAGCTTTTTTTGCGCTTATCCAATTCTCGACATTACCGCTTTTGAGCGGGATCGGGAAACTCAATAAGGATATAAACAAGGAACGCGAAGCCCTTAAGAATGCGGATAGCCTTATAAAAAATAAACCGCAACTCGAGAAACGGCTTGAAAAACTTACTGCGCAGGTAGATGCTTATGAAAAGGCCATACCCGCACATACGGACATGCCGAATATATTGCAAGAGATCTCAGGCATGGCTTCGGATTGCAAAGTAAAGATAAGCAAGATAGAGCCTTTACGTTCTGAGAAACAGTTAAATCCTTCCAACGGGGCCAAGGGCAAGCCTGTTGCCAAGCAGGAAGCCGGAAAGCCTAAGGCATTATATTCCGAGATCCCTATTCAGGTAGAGGCAAAAGGCGGCTACCATGAAATAGCCGAGTTTATAAACAAGGTTGAAACTGCCCCCAATGTGATGTCTATAGGCGATATCGAATTACATTCCAACGCCGATGACATATCCAACCACAGCGCCAGGCTGCTCATAATCGCTTATGTACTGAATGAGGAGGCCAAGGCTAAATGAGGAAGACGATATTAGCCGCTTTCCTGGTTTTTATAATTGTCCCGCTTGTTTTTGCCCAGCCGGTATTCAAATATAACGTCAATAACAGAAGGGATCCCTTTAGGCCGTTGGTAGACAAAGACGGCAACATACTCCCGGAAGCCAGGCCGGCGAACTCGTCCGTTCAACTCAATCTTGAGGGAATAGTCTGGTCGGAGGGCGGGGATTCTTATGCCCTGATAAGCGGTGCCGTCCTGAAGGTGGGTGATATACTCGGGGATTATAAGGTCACAAAAATAACAGAGGATGAAGTTACCCTAAACAGGGCAGGAGAAGATATAGTTCTTATCTCAAGGAGTCAGGAGGAATAAAATGACCAGAAGGATATCAGTTATTCTTTTCACCTGTTTTTTGTCGGCGGTCTTTATCTTGCCTGCCTGGGGACAGGATGCAGCGGAAGTTTTACCGCCCCAGGATGAACCGGTAGTAGAGGTGGAAGTGCAGGAGGAAGAGATGCCGGTTGTGACCATAAAACCGGTCGAGATGCTTCCCGCAGGAGAAGATAAGTCAGGGAATATTACCCTTGATTTTAAAGATGCCGATATACAGAACGTCCTCAGGGTTCTTGCCTTCAAGAGCGGGATAAATATCGTTGCCGGCAAGGAAGTAGTAGGTACGGTAACTATCCGCCTTGTGGACGTCCCGTGGGAACAGGCCCTGGCCGTAATACTCAATACTTACGGTTTTGCCTATGAAAGGGACGGCAATATCATAACGGTCTCCACCGTGGACGGCCTGAAGGAACGCAGGGAGAAACAAAGGGAATTGACAGAGATAGAAGGCGTGACGAGCAAGGTTTTTTCGCTGCAGTTCCTGGATGCGGTCGATGCCAAGAAGATGCTGGAGCCGCAGTTGTCCCCGCAGGGAAAGATATCGGTCCTTGAGATAACCGGGCAGAAGGGATGGAAGGTGGGTGTGCCCGCGGCCGGCGGCCAGGAGACTGACCAGGGCAAGGAGCGCAGGGAAAGGGAGAACGCGCGTTCGCATTCCCTTATAATAACAGATACCCCGAGCTCCCTCGATAGGATAGCCAAGATACTCAAAGAGATAGATGTGAAGCCGCAACAGGTATTGATCGAGGCCAGGATAATGGAAGTGAACAGGGATGTCCTGAAAGACCTCGGCGTGGAATTCAGCACAGGCACAAGGCTCCAGACCCATGCGGGAAGAACCGATGCGAACGGCGACCTTTTAGGTACCGTTAATGTAGGAAGCGGGCACCATACCGGGGTCATGACCGGACGGAATTATTCATCTTCCGATGACAACAGTTTCAGCCCCGCAAACTTCGTGCCGTTGGCTTCGGGGTTGACCGCCGAGAATGCTGGTATAGAGGTCCTTTTTGAGAAACTTATGGGCAAGCAGATGGAAGTGATGGTCCATGCGCTTGAGGAGGACGTGAGGACCAATACTTTGTCCGCTCCAAAGATTTTGACGTTATCGGGACAGGAAGCCCTTATCCTAATCGGTCAGAAGTATCCAATAATCGAGACCCAGATATCCGGTACGGCGGGTAATGCCACGATAAACCTTGCGTACTACCAGGATGTCGGTATACAGCTTTATGTTGTCCCGCAGATAACCGGCGATGAACAATACGTGAACATGATAGTCCACCCTGTCATATCGTCGTTTACCGAGACAGTCAGCGATAACGAATATCCTATACTGGTAACGAGGGAAGCCGAGACCCAGGTCCTTATGAGGGACGGTGAGACGATAGTCATAGGAGGCCTGCTCAAGGACGTTAAATCGAAAGGCAAGATAGGGGTCCCTCTTTTGAGCGACATACCGGTATTAGGTGCGTTGTTCACCAGGTACACGGATGACGTAGAAAAGATCGACCTCCTGATCTTTATCACGGCGCGCATAATAAAACCCGGCGAGTTAACCGAGCAGGATATGGCGATGGTCAAACAAGCGCTCGAAGCCGGCCAGCCTAACATAAGCCCGCAGCCGGCCAAGAAGGATGACAAGGGCAAGGATAAAAAAGATTCCAGCATTAAGGTGGAAGGATATAGTAAAGCAAAGAAATCCGCTAATGGGAACGCGGGATATCTGAATACGAGGTAAGGAGGAGAAAGTGAAAGGGATTTCAGGGTTGTTGTTGTTTTTTTTCCTGGCAGCGCCTTCTATAGCGGCTGCCGATGATATCAGTATCGCCGATTTCGAGAGCCAATATTCCGACGCAGCGCTCATAAGAGGATCCGAGGCGGTCAAAGGCACGGATCTTTTGGTCAGGGACATAACCTATGTCCTTCATAAGGAGAATATGGCGATACTCAGTGAACTGGAAAAACTGCGTAAAGATATCGCAGATATCAAGAAGGATGTCAAGAGCACCAGGGACCAGGTTGAAAGTGGCCAATGACATCCGCAGGGCTTTCCGCATAGCATTTGCGAAAAAGGGCCCCATGAAATTCATATCCCACCTTGACCTTCAAAGGCTGTTCCAGCGTGCCGCGAGAAGGGCGGACCTTCCCCTGGTCATGTCACAGGGCTTCAGTCCGCGGCCCAAGATGAGTTTCAAGAGAGCGCTTAAACTCGGCCTGGAAAGCGAGGCCGAAGAGATGTCTTTACAGGTGTATACCGGTATCTTGCCGGAGGATTTCATAAACAGGTTGCAGGCACAGCTGCCCGAAGGTATTTCGTTAAAGAATATAGAGGAAATAAATTAATGGCAAAAGAGATATTGATAAACATCGAACCGCAGGAAAAGAGGCTTGCGGTATTGGAGGAGAAAGTCCTCGAGGAATTCTCGGTAGAAAGGCATTGTGAAAAAAGGGTTGTAGGCAATGTATTTAAAGGAAGGGTAAGCTCGGTCGTCCCCGCGGTAAAAGCCGCGTTCGTAGGGCTCGGACTGGAGAAGAACGGTTATCTTTACCTGGCTGATGTGGTAGGGCTAGGGATGGACTTCGAATCCCTGGATAAGGAAGAAGAAGAGAAAAAGACGCAACGGCACCGTCAACGGCACCACCAGTCCATAGACCAGCTCCTCAAGAAGGGGCAGGAGGTCCTTGTCCAAGTCACCAAGGAACCGTTCGGGACGAAAGGGGCGCGCCTGACCACGCATATATCACTGCCGGGACGTTATATAGTATTACTGCCGTTCGACAGGCACCTGGGCATATCCCGGCGCATATCCGATGATAAAGAACGCGCCCGGCTTAAGGAGATATTAAAGGGACTTGACGTGCCCAGCGACATGGGCGTAATAATCAGGACGGCCGGCATCGGCCAATCCAAGAGAGAGCTTGCCAGGGACCTTAAGTACCTGCTTGGGCTTTGGAGGAAGATAAAGATAGGCGCAGCGCGCAAGTCAGCGCCCGCGCTCCTGCATGAGGAGTATGACCTTACCTTAAGGGTCGGCCGTGATTATCTTACCGAGGATGTCGAAAAACTTACCATTGATTCTCGAGATGAATACAGGAAAATACAACATTTCCTTAGCGCCGTTGCTCCCCACTTGAGGCAGAAGGTCGAGTTGTACGAAGGTGAGATCCCCCTCTTTGACAGGAAGATGATAGAAAAGGACGTAGAGAAGCTTTTTGAGAGGAAAGTCCCGCTGAAATGCGGCGGATATATCATAATAGAGCCTACCGAAGGGCTGGTAGCAATAGATGTCAACAGCGGCAAGTTCACCGAGAAGAAGAGCCTCGAGGAGACCGCGTTCGCAGTGAACATGGAGGCCTCCAGGGAGATAGCCCGCCAGATAAGGTTGCGTGACCTTGGCGGTATAATAGTCATCGATTTTATCGATATGATGCAAGCTTCCCACAGGCGCAGGGTTTTCGAAGCCTTAAACGATTCCCTCAAGCGCGATAAGGCCAAGACGGACGTATCCCCGCTATCCGAGCTTTGCCTCGTTGAGATGACCCGCCAGAGGATGCGCCGCAGCGTAGAGAGCATGTCGTTCCGCGAGTGTCCTTATTGCCAGGGCAGGGGCCTTATCAAATCGGTATCTACCGTGTCGATACAGGCACTCCGCAAGGTCAAGAAGTACCTTAAAGAGACAAAGAAGAAACAGGTCGAATTGCATGCCCATCCGGAGGTTGCCTCGCGCCTGTTCAACGAGGACCGTCCGGCGATAGAATCCATAGAGCGGCATTTCCGCGCGAAGATAATCGTCAAGGCCGACCCGCTATTGCATGTTGAGGACATTAAGCTGATATAGGGGATGTGTTCCCATGTCCGCAAAGATAGAGTTTGTCCAGGGTGATATAACAAAGCTTGCCGTAGATGCAATAGTCAACGCTGCCAATAGGACACTTTTGGGAGGCGGCGGTGTCGACGGTGCCATACACCGCGCGGCAGGTCCGGGGCTGCTTGCCGAATGCGCTATGCTTGGCGGATGCGAGACCGGTGCGGCTAAGATAACCAAGGGCTATAACCTTCCCGCGAAATACGTTATACATACCGTAGGCCCTGTCTGGCGTAACGGGAAACACGGCGAACCCGAGTTGCTTGCCTCATGCTACCGGAATTCACTTGAGCTGGCAAAGAAGCACGGCTTGAAATCGATAGCGTTCCCGTCCATATCTACCGGGGCTTATAGGTTCCCGATAGAGCTTGCTGCGCCGATCGCCGTTAATACCGTGAGAAAATTCATTTCTGCCGATACCGGGGTTTTAGATAAAGTCGTATTTGTGCTCTTCTCGGAGAAGGACCTGAGGGTCTACCGGACTGCTTTGCAGCCTGCCTGATGCCCCAATCTCCTTGACACCCAGGCGGTTTTAAGGTATAATCTCACGAAATCCAAAACAAATAGAAGGAGTCTCTAATGTACGCCGTAATATTGACAGGCGGGAAGCAGTATAAGGTCAAAAAGGGCGACGCTATCATAGTCGAGCGCCTGACCCTTCCCGAAAAGGAAAAAGAGATAATAATCAAGGAAGTGCTCATGGTTTCCGACGGCAAGGATGCCAAATTCGGCAAACCCTACCTGAAGGACGCAAAGGTCGTCTGCGAAGTTGTCTCCGACCTTAAGGGCGAGAAGACCATATCCTACAAGTACCGCAGGAGGAAGGATTCACGCTGGAAGAAGGGGCACCGCCAGCTTTTGACGAAGGTAAAAGTAAAAGAGATAAAAGCTTAAGAAAGGATCAGGAGGCTTTAAATGGCTCATCATAAAGGTCAAGGTTCAACCAGGAACGGCCGCGACAGCAACTCCCAGAGGCTCGGGATAAAGGCTTACGGCGGGCAGAAAGTGACCGCCGGAAGCATCATAATAAGGCAGCGCGGGACCCCGTGGAAACCGGGTCTTAACGTCGGCAGGGGCAAGGATGACACGTTATTTGCCTTGAAAGACGGCATAGTAACTTTCAGCAAGTCCAAATTAGTCAGCATCCTGCCACAATAAAAAGCTAAACGCCAAGGTGTTTGTAGATACTGCGAAGATCGAGGTCAGAGCAGGTAAGGGCGGAGACGGCTGCCAGAGCTTCTACAAGGATAAATTCGCCCGCTACCCGGTCCAGAACGGAGGACCGGGCGGCGACGGCGGTGATGTAATAATACTTGCCAACGAGAACATCCATACCCTCCTCGACTTCCAATACCGCCAGCATTTCAAAGCCCAGAAGGGCGAGAACGGTTCGTCAAACAACAAGAACGGCAGGAACGGGGAAGATTGCATCATACAGGTCCCGCCCGGGACTATTATAAAGGACTATGCCTCAGGCGTTATCTTAAGAGACCTTAAAGCCGCAGGTGACAGGTTTGTTGCGGCAAGAGGCGGCAGAGGCGGCCGCGGCAATGCGTCCAAGAAACCTGCTACAAAAGGCGAGCCTGGCGATGAGAAGATGCTGGGCCTGGAACTGAAGTTGATCGCCGATTGCGGCCTGATCGGTTTTCCGAATGCGGGGAAATCCTCAATAATATCCAGGATATCAAAGGCGAAGCCGAAGATAGCCCCATATCCGTTCACGACAAGGGAGCCCGTACTCGGTATTGTAGAATACGGCAGCCACGGAAAGACATTCAAAGTGGCCGATATTCCGGGGCTCATAGAAGGCGCGCATGCCGGCAGGGGCCTGGGAGACAAATTCCTGCGGCATATAGAGCGCACTACGATATTGGTGCATGTCATAGATATGGCCGGCGCTGACCAGCGGGACCCTGCCGAAGATTTTAAGGTCCTGAATAATGAGTTGAAGCTTTACGGCGCAGGACTCGAGAAGAAGGCGCAGCTTGTGGTGGCAAACAAGATAGATTTGCCTGTTTCGCTGCCGAATCTAAAAAAGTTTAAGTCGAAAGTAAAAAAGGATATAATAGCGATATCCGCCCTTACGGGCGAAGGAATGGAAGAATTAAAGTCTGCAATCGTAAAAAAACTGGATGAGGCGCATGAGGGATAAGTTCCTTTCTAATATAAAGTTGGCTGTTGTCAAGGTCGGAACGTCTATGTTCACTTCCAGGTCGCTGCCTATGGACAGGCATGCTGTCAGGGAGATATCAAGGCAGGTATGCGAACTGCTTGACAGGGGCATAAAAGTAGTATTGGTCAGTTCCGGCGCCATCGGCGCCGGCATGCACCTGCTTGGGCTTAAAGCGCGTCCCAAGACGCTTAACCACCTGCAGGCTGCCGCGGCCATAGGGCAGGCTCAGTTGATGAAGGCCTATGACGAATACTTCAAGGACCACCGGCGAAAAGTGGCTCAGGTCCTGCTTACGCGCGATGACTTCAGAGAGAACAAGAGGCGCTCCAGCGTCAAAAGCACATTGTTGACGATACTCGAATACGGCGCGGTACCGATAGTCAATGAGAACGACACGGTCTCCGTTGATGAGATAAAATTCGGGGACAATGATACGCTTGCCGCACTGGTAACGAACCTGCTTTGCGCCGACCTTCTGATTATATTGTCGGATGTGGACGGCCTCTACAGCCATATAGGCAGGAAGGAACTTATAGATACGGTCACGGAGATAGACTCCGGGGTAGAGCGGGTTGCCAGTGGTACCGATAAGGAGACGTGCGTAGGCGGCATGTCGACCAAGATAAAGGCCGCGAAAACCGTTACCGACGCCGGGATACCGATGGTGATCGCAAACGGCAAGACCAGGAACATACTTATAAAGATAACAGCGAAAGAGAAGGTGGGCACCATATTCGCACCCAAGGCAAGAAGGAGCCAATCTTAATGGGCGATCTAAGCAAAGAAGTGACATCAATAGCTCAGGATGCCAGGAAGGCGTCCTTTGAAATGGGACAGTTATCCTCTTCGGTCAAGGACAGGGCATTGCGCGCCATGGCCGATGCCTTGGAGAAGGGAAGGTCCGCCGTATTCGCGGCCAACAAGAAGGATATACGCGCGGCGCAGTCCAAGAAGCTCGGCCCGGCTTTCATTGACAGGCTTACCCTGAATGACAAAAGGATAAAATCCATGGCAGAAGGCTTCAGGACCGTGGCGGGCCTGCGCGATCCCATAGGCGAAGTAACGAAGATGTGGACCCGTCCTAACGGGTTATGGATAGGCAAACTGCGCGTTCCGTTAGGCGTGATCGGGGTTATTTATGAATCGCGGCCTAATGTTACTGCGGATTGCATAGGCCTGTGCCTGAAGGCGGGTAACAGCGTTATCCTTCGCGGAGGCAGCGAGGCGATCAACTCCAATATAGCGATATTCGATATCCTTAACGAGGCGGCGAGGGATGCGGGCATCCCGGACGGGGCTATCAACCTTATCAGGACGACCGACAGAAAAGCGGTCAAGGTGCTGCTGGGTCTATGCGACCTTGTGGACCTGATAATACCCAGGGGGGGCGAGAGCCTGATAAAAGAAGTGGCTCGCAGTTCCAGGATTCCCGTCCTCAAGCATTATAAGGGTATTTGCCACGTCTATGTGGATGAGGATGCCGACCTGAACATGGCTGAGCGCATATGTTTCAACGCCAAGGTCCAGCGGCCGTCCGTCTGTAATGCGATGGAGACCTTGCTGGTGAACGAGGATGTGGCCGCGCGTTTCCTGCCTTCGATGATAAAGAAATATAAAGAGTCGGGTGTTGAGATAAGGGGTTGTTCCGCGACCCGCAGGCTAGTCAAAGGGCTTAAGGCTGCCACCGAGAAGGACTGGTCTACCGAATATTTGGACCTGATCCTTTCTATAAAAGTGGTAAAGAACCTGCATGAGGCCGTTGAACATATAAACAGGTATAGCACCAGGCTTTCCGATGCCATAGTTACCGAAAATTACCATAATGCGGTTGAGTTCCTCAAAAAGGTGGACTCGGCCTCGGTATACGTGAATGCCTCCACAAGGTTCACCGACGGCGGGGAGTTCGGTTTTGGAGCGGAGATAGGGATATCGACCGACAAGTTCCACGCTCGCGGCCCGGTAGGGGTAGAAGAACTGACAAGCTACAAGTACATAATATACGGCAACGGACAGACAAGGGAGTGACAACATGCGTATAGGCATACTCGGCGGGACATTCAACCCGATACACGCGGGCCATCTTGTCCTGGCGGAAGAGGCCAGGGAAAAACTGAACCTGGATAAGGTGATACTGGTTCCGGCATACGTACCTCCCCATAAGAAGGAGGAGGACCTGGCCGAGCCGAATGACAGGTTCAAGATGGTCGAGCTTGCAATAAGGGGGAACCCGAATTTTGAGGTATCCTCGGTCGAGATAGACGCAAAGACGACCTCGTATTCCGTAGAGACCCTCAAGGCATTCAGGCAAAAGTACGGCGAGGATGCCAGACTTTTTTTCCTGACGGGTGCAGATTCGCTTGGGGAGCTTTATACATGGAAAGAGATAGACCAGATATTCAAGCTCTCCAATTTCATAGTAACCAACCGCCCTGGATATGATATTGCTAACGTGCCTACGGGTGTCGACGTGGTAACGATCACTTCGCTTGAGATATCTTCCTCCCTTATACGCAGGAAGATAAAGGAAGGCAAGTCGATAAGATATCTTGTTCCGGAGCCGGTCAGGGAGTATATAATAGCGAGAAGACTTTACAGATAACGGGGGAATAGCCATGAGAAGCTACTATTTCGGTCCCGAAGGAAAAGTGGTCAAGGATCTTCCTGTTGAGAAGTTCCGTGAAGCGCTTTCTTCGGAGAACTCTCTTCTCTGGGTGGATATGGAAGGCCTGGAGGACGGCGATATCGAGATACTTATGGATGTCTTCGGGCTCCATCCGCTTACGGTCGAGGACTGCATAATGGTAAATGCCCGGCCGAAAGTTGAGGATTTCCCGAATTACCTGTTCCTTGTAACTCAAGGCGTCAAGATCGATGAGGAGACCGGGAAAATACAAGTCTTTGAAGCGGATTTTTGCCTGGGCAAGAATTATCTTATAACGGTGCACACCGACCCGGTCAGTTCCATAAACCTGAACCTCGAAAGAGTTGACAAAGGCTCGCCCATTATAACCAGGGGAAGCGATTTCCTTATGTGTTCTATCCTTGAGTCCCTGGCCGATAGCTATTATCCTATAGTTGACCGGTTCGATAAACGGGTCGATGACATGGAGGCCGAACTTTTTAAGGACCCGACCACAAAGGTCTTCAACGAGATATACAGGCTCAAGAACGATACCATGCTCCTGCGCAGGACGATAGGCCCGCAGGCGGATGTTTTTTCCATGCTTACCAGGGGCGATTTTCCTATAATCAAGCCCGTCAACTATGTTTATTTCAGGAATGTTTTTGACCATCTTGTGAGGATAAACGATATAGTGGGTACTTCCCGCGATATCGTCACCGGAGCGCTGGAAGCATACGTATCCATTGTCTCCAACAGGCTCAACGAGGTCATGAAGGTCCTTACGCTCCTGGCCACGGTAATGATGCCTTTTGTGGTAATACCCAGCATATACGGCATGAACCTCAAGTTCCTGCCGTTCTCTAACCATGAGCACGGGCTTTGGTTCATCCTTGCTTTTACCGCACTGCTTACGGTGCTAATGGTGCTTTATTTGAAGAAGAAAAAATGGCTATAATAGACAAACTTTTAAAAGAATTTCTGCCGCTTCTGGTGTCGATGGGTATCCTTGTGGTCATGTCGGCTTTCTTTTCGATGTCAGAGACAGCCCTTATATCGCTGAACAAGATAAAATTGCGCCATCTGGTCTCAAAGGGTGCCAAGAATGCCAAGCTTGTCCAGCAGTTGGTATCCAAGCCCGAGAGGCTGATAACCTCTATCCTGGTCGGTAACAACCTTGTCAACACGGCCATATCGGTCATCGGTGCCATCATCTTCGTTTTCTTCCTCGGAGACGAGATGGGCATGGTGGCAGCAACGGTTTTTGTGACCATGGTCCTGCTTATATTTGGAGAGATAATCCCCAAGATGTTCGCTGTCCAAAGGTCGGAGCGAGTCTCTCTGGCAATAGCCAAGCCTATAAAACTTCTCGTTACGGTATTTGATCCCGTTGCAAAATTATTCACAAAATTGGGGAATGCCACGATAAAGCTATTTGGCGGCGAAGTAAAGCAGCGTTCTCCCCTTATCAGCGAAGAAGAGATAAGGCTGATGATAGAGTTAGGCAAGGAGGAAGGGGTTGTAGGGGACGAAGAGAGGAAGATGCTCCACAGGATATTCGAATTCGGCGACACCAGGGTGAACGAAGTAATGATACCCCTGTCCGAGATGGTGGCAATAGATATAGACGCCGACCCCGAGGAACTTTTGACCCTTTTTGTGGAAGAAGGCCATTCCAGGTTGCCCGTCTATAAGGGGACCCGCAACAATATCGTAGGAATAATATATGCCAGGGACCTGTTATACATATGGCAGAACAAGGGATTGGTAATAATACCCGACCTTGTCCACCAGCCGTATTTTGTGCCTAAAGACAAGAGGGTTAATGATCTTTTGAAGGATTTCCAAAGGCTCAGGGTCCAGATAGCCATAATAACCGACACTTCCGAGATCGAGAAGAGGGCAGTCGGTTTGGTCACTCTTGAGGACCTGGTGGAAGAGATAGTAGGGGAAATTGAGGAAGACCCCGTTCTTGACAGCCATTGAGCGGTATGGTAGACTAAAAACGTTTCCAAACCTTAAGAGGAGGTGCTAGATGGAAGCATATTGCGTTAAATGTAAGAAGAAACAAGAGATGAAGGATGCCCAGAAAGAGAAGATGAAGAACGGTCGCGAAGCCATGAAGGGCAAATGCCCGGCTTGCGGCACGGGAATGTATAGGATACTTGGAAAGTAAGATAGATTCCTCCAGGGATAAGGCTGAGCTGATAGTAGAAGTAGCGAAGGAAAAGAAGGCCGAAGATATAGTCCTCATGGATATGAGCAAGGTGTCGGCGTTCTGCGATTATTTCGTAGTCATGACCGCCATGAACCAGCGCCAGGTCAAGGCCGTATCCGATGAGCTTGAGGACAAACTGGGAGAGGAAGGAATAAGGCTCTGGCACCGCGAAGGAGGCAGCGACGCGAGCTGGATGCTTCTGGATTTCGGGAATTGTGTCGTGCATGTCTTTGAGTCCGAAGCCCGGAGATTCTACGGCCTGGAGAGTCTTTGGGGAGACGTCCCTAAAGAAAATCTCGGCTGAATCAGGTATATGAATGCCACCCGCGCTCTTGCGGGTGGCATTGTATTTTGAGCGGGAAAAAGTATGATTGAGAAAAAGATAACCGATTTCATAGATTCCGCATTGTCAGGTGAGGCCTCTTTATCCGGTCTTTATGACAGGGATATGCTTATACTCGAAAGCCCTAAAGATCCTTCCCATGGAGATATGGCCACTAACATTGCTTTCAGGATGGCCAAGCCCCTTAAGAAGAACCCGAAGGACCTTGCGGAGAACATCTCTAAGATACTGAGTTCGGCGCTGGCTATGTCCGCCCTTAAAGGCGAGATAGACAGCATCGAGCCGCTGAACGGGTTTATAAACATGCGTCTTTCCGCAGGGGCACTGCGCGATGTGATAAGGAAGATCAGGGCCGCTGGTACGAAGTTCGGGACCTCGGATGCCGGCAAGGGCATAAAGGTGCAGGTTGAGTTCGTAAGCGCCAATCCTACGGGGACGTTGAGTGTCGCGCATGCCAGGCAGGCGGCTTTCGGCGATTCGCTCTCTAACATACTTTCTGCCAACGGATATGACGTGACGCGCGAATATTACATAAACGACGAGGGCGTGCAGATAACGGTCTTGGGCCGTTCCATCTACGCCAGGTACAGGGAGTTGATCGGCGACAAATATGAGTTCCCGGAGAACGGTTACAGGGGAGAGTATATAAGGGACATGGCCGGGCGGTTCCGCGAGGAATACGGCGACAGGTATAAGGCCGAGACCCCGGAAAATCTTAAGGTCTATTCGGAGTGGGGATGTGGTTATTTGCTCAATGAAATAAAGAAAGAGCTCCTGGATTTCGGGGTCGGGTTCGATGTCTGGTTCAGCCAGAAGGCCCTCGGGGCTTCCGGTAAAATAGAAGGTACCCTTAGCGCACTGGACAAGAAGGGGTTCCTGTACGAATCCGAGGGAGCATTATGGTTTAAGTCGACCATGTTCGGTGACGACAAGGACAGGGTAGTAAAAAAGAGCGACGGCGCCTACACCTATGTCACCCCGGATATAGCTTACCATAAGGACAAATTTGAGCGCGGGTTCAAGAAGGTAATCGACATACTGGGACCAGACCACCACGGCTATATAAACAGGATAAAGGCCGCGGTCCAGGCCCTCGGCTATCCCTCCGCCGCGGTAAATATAATAATAATACAGCTTGCCACTCTTTATAAGAACGGCCAGCCCGTCAAGATGTCTACCAGGGCCGGCGAGTACATAACTTTGCGCGAGGTCCTTGACGACGTGGGCAAGGATGCCGCCAGGTTCTTTTTCCTGATGAGGAAGGCGAGTGCCCATCTTGATTTTGACCTGGAGCTGGCCAAGAAACAGACCCAGGAGAACCCCGTATTCTACGTGCAGTATGCCCATGCCAGGATATCCAGCATAATCGCGGCCGCAAAGGTATCCGAAGAACAGATCGATAAAGCCGATCTCGGGCTTCTTTCCGCCCCCGAAGAACTGAACCTTCTCAGGGAATTGAGGCAATATCCGGCTATCGTAAGGTTGAGCGCCCAGGAAGAGGACCCTTACAGGATAATAACGTACCTGCAGGGGCTCTCGGCGTGTTTCCATAAATTCTATGAGGCCAATAAGGTCATCACCGAGGATGCCGCGCTTACCAAAGCAAGGCTTTATCTTATTTCCTGCGTAAGGCAGGTCCTGGCCAACGGCCTTACGCTTCTCGGAGTATCCTGCCCCGCGAAGATGTAAAGGCGGTGTTCCCGTGCCTATGTTCGAATCCATCAAATTATACAAAAACGAGGAATTGTCGCTTGAGAACGTCCACAGGCGGCTTGTCGATGCCGGCTACAGGCGCCAACCGATCGTAGAGGAAGAAGGGGATTTTGCCCAGCGAGGCGGAATACTGGATATCTTCCCTATGGGTTTTGACGAGCCTATCCGTATTGAATTCGACGATGACAGGCTCACCCGAATCAGGTCTTTCGATATAGCCACCGGCTCGTCTTTCCTCGACCACCAGATGGCCATGGTGCTTCCGGTCAAAGGCGTGATACCGCGCAAGATCAGGGCTCACAGGTCCGTCGGCGAGATGACCGAGGACCTTCCTATAAGCAATTTCATAGATATATCTCCCGGAGATTTCGTTGTCCACGTCAAACATGGCATAGGCAAGTACAACGGCATTGAAAGGGTAAAGGAGCCAAAAGGCCCGGTGGACTACATGGTAGTCGAGTATGCCGAAGGCGCCAAGCTCTATGTGCCCATGGACGACATGAACCTTGTCCAGAGATATGTGGGGTTCGAAGGCCGTCCCCCTAAATTATATAGGCTCGGTTCCAGGACCTGGGCCCTTGCGAAAGCCCGCGCCCAAAAGGGCATCTATTCGCTTGCGCTTGAATATGTGGAGATACAGGCCAAGAGGGAATCCCTTAAAGGTCATGCTTTCTCGAAAGATACGGATTGGCAGGCTGAACTGGAAAAATCGTTTCCTTTTGATGATACCCCGGCGCAGGCGAAGGCGTCATCAGAAATAAAGGCGGATATGGAGAAACCGAAGCCCATGGACAGGCTTGTCTGCGGCGATGTCGGCTACGGCAAGACGGAAGTGGCGCTCCGGGCCGCTTTCAAGGCGGTAATGGACAATAAGCAAGTAGCGATGCTCGTTCCGACGACCATCCTTGCAGAGCAGCACTATTCCACCTTCAGCGAGAGGGTCAAAGGTTATCCGGTTAACGTCGAGATGCTCTCGCGTTTCAGAAGCAAATTGGAACAGAAGAAGATAGTAGAAGGGGTCAGGGACGGTTCCGTTGACATTATAATAGGTACCCATAGGCTCCTTTCGCACGATATCAGGTTCAAGGACCTGGGCCTCGTGGTAATAGATGAGGAACAGCGTTTCGGTGTCAGGCACAAGGAACGGCTTAAAAGGATGCGGTTGCTTGTCGATGTCCTTACCCTTACGGCCACCCCTATACCCAGGACCCTTTATATGTCGCTTATGGGAATAAAAGACATGTCGGTCATCGATACTCCTCCCAAGAACAGGATACCCGTTGCGACGAAAGTTGCGGAATTCGACGAAAGGATAATAAAATCGGGGATAGAACGCGAACTGAAACGCTCCGGGCAGGTTTTCTTTGTCAATAACAGGATACAGGGGTTGAACAAACTGGCGACAAGGCTCAAGGAAATGGTCCCTTCCGCCAGGGTGGAAGAGGCACATGGGCAGATGCCCGCGCATGAGCTGGAGAGTATAATGGTTGCTTTTATCAAGGGCAAGATAGACGTACTTGTCTCTACCGCTATAGTCCAGTCGGGCATAGATATACCGAATGCGAACACTATATTCGTTAACCGTGCCGATATGTTCGGTCTCGCGGACCTGTATCAGCTTAGGGGCAGGGTGGGCAGATATACCGTGCAGGCCTATTCGTATTTCCTGTATCCCAGAGGCTGGCAGCTGCCAAAGGATGCCGAGGCGAGGCTTAAAGCGATCGAAGAGCATACGGAACTCGGTTCAGGGTTCAAGATAGCCATGGAGGACCTGGAGTTGCGCGGTGCGGGGAACCTCTTGGGTACAGAGCAGCACGGCTTTATACAAGCCATAGGTTTTGACCTGTACTGCAGGCTGTTGCGCAGCACGATAGCCGGGCTCAAGAAAAGCCCGAAAGGTCTTGCTTAACGGCAAGCCGGTATGGTAGTATATAATACAGTAACTTACCGCAAATAAAATTATGCCTAATACACCTAGAATAATAATACTGTTTTCCGTTATTATAACCGTATCCGCCGCTTTATGTTCCGGTTGCGGGGACGGGAAATCCCGTGTGCTCGCGAAAGTCAACGGGAAAGCCATAACCGTGAAAGATTTCGATTCAAGGCTGTCCAAGATGCCTGCATATTATAAAGCAATAGCGAGCCAGAGGAAAAAGGATTTTCTTGAGGACATGATCAACGAGCAGCTCCTTTACAGGGAGGCCCTTAAGAGGGGGCTGAACAGGGACAAGGATGTCAAGGAGCTTATTGAAGAGGCCAGGAGCAAGATAATAGTTGCCAAGCTGCTTGAGAACGAGAGCAAGAAGACGGCGGTAAGCGAGGAGAAGATAGAGGAATTTTACCAGGAGCATAAGGATGATTTTGTGACGCCGCTCAAGATGCGCGCGAGCCACATAATGGTCGATACCGAAGAGGAAGCCAGGGAAGTCCAGAAGAAGCTCAATGAAGGCGCTGATTTTGCGCAGCTTGCCAGGGAATATTCGAAAGACCCTTCGAAAGACAGGGGCGGCGATATAGGTTATTTCGTTAAAGGCCAACTTATGCCGCAGATAGAAGAAGTATGCCTTAAACTGGATGTAGGGCAGACCAGCGATATCATCAGGACCAAATTCGGGTACCACATAATAAGGTTGACCGAAAAGGTAGAGCCGCGCGCTGTTGACCTCTCCGAGGTAAGGGATGCAATAAAGAAAGAACTTATGGACCAGGCGCAGCAGACCGGCATGGAAGAGCTTATAAAGAACCTGAGGTCAAAGGCTCATATCAGGATAAACGAGAAACTCCTCGAAGGGAGTGTGCAATGATGCGCTGCAACGCGGCATTTATTTGTGCCGTACTTTTCTTATTAACGGTCCTTTCCGGGGTCCTTGTCCAGCCGGCGGACGCGGATAACAAGATATTAGTGGTGGTAAACGATGACGTAATAACCGAGGAAGACCTTAGTGTCGGCCTAAACCAGATAATATCAGACCTCCAGAAGGAATATTCCGGCAATGAACTTAAAGCCAAAACGGAAGAAGCCAGGAAAGAATACCTCAACCAGATGATAGAGGATAAACTGATCCTTCAAGAGGCCAAAAGGCGCGGGGTAATAGTCGACGAATCGGAGATAGAGGATCGTTTCAAGGAAGTAAAGTCCAAGTTCCCATCCGAAGAGGTCTTTTATTCCGAGGTCCAAAAAGCCGGCCTCTCCACGGAAGTGCTCAAGAAACGTTATAAAGACAATATAATGATGGGAAGGTTGGTTTCCCATGAAGTAAAAGACAAGGTAGTAGTCACGCCTTTCGAGATCGAACAATATTACAAGGAACATTCTCAGGAGCTTATATCGCCTGAAGCGGTGCATATAAGGACCATAATGCTGCGTTACGAAGGGAAAGAGAGCGAGGCCCTGACAAAACAGAAGGCGGACGACATAATGCGTCTTATAAAGGAGGGAAGGGATTTCGGAGAACTCGCAAAGCTCTATTCGCAGGGTATCAGGTCGGAAGAGGGGGGGGATTTTGGTTTTGTCGAGAAAGGGCAGATGCGAGAGGATTTTGATAATGTCATATTCAGCCTGAAAGAAGGCGAGGTATCCGCTCCGCTCAAGACTGACACGGGGTATTTCATATTCAAGGTCGAGGAGAAGAGACAGAGCAAGCCTCTTTCAATGGCCGAAGCGCGTGACGACATAGAGAACACCATTTACAGGCAGAAGGCCCAGAAACGCTATGAGGAATGGATGGCGAAATTAAAACGAGATGCCTTCATACAGATCAAGTAAAAAAAGACCCCGCGGCCGTCCGAGAGTCGTCATAACGACAGGCGACCCGTTCGGCGTCGGGCCGGAAGTGACTCTGAAAGCGGTGGCAAGCCGGAGGTTGCGAGGGCTTGCCGATTTTATTATTGTAGGGGATTTTCCCGTCATTTCAGCGGTTTCAGGCGCTTCCGCACTTGTTCGCTCCGGGATAAAATTCGTGGGCATGAATATGGTTGGCGCCTCATCGGTTAAAATGGGCAAGCCGTCCAGACTCTCCGGCAGGGCCTCCCTGGCTTACCTCGATCGCGCTCTCGATATGATAGAATGCGGCGAGGCGGATTGCCTGGTGAATGCCCCGCTTAGCAAGGAAGCGGTCTGCCTTTCGGGTATAAAATTTTCCGGCCATACCGAGTATATAGCCCGCAGGTTCAGTGTTGGCAAGTTTGCGATGATGCTGGCAGGCGGTCCTTTAAGGGTTAGCCTTGTAACGAGACATATCCCGCTGAAAGACGTTCCCTCCGGTATCAGGAAAAAAGACATACTCGACTGCATAGAATTGAGTTACGACGCTATGAAAGTCATCTTCGGCATTCCATATCCCAGGATAGGGGTGGCCAGCCTCAATCCACATGGAGGGGAAGGCGGACGGATAGGAAGGGAGGAGATAGATATCATAGCCCCGGCTGTTCGGGCCGCGAAAAGAAGATTTCCCGGAGTAGTAGGCCCTGTTTCATCGGAAGCCCTTTTCTATTCCGCTTATCGCGGAAAGCTTGATTGCATAGTTGCGATGTACCACGACCAGGGTCTTACGCCGCTCAAGATGATAGCGCGTGATGAAAGCATAAATGTGACCCTTGGGCTTCCGTTCCCCAGGACTTCCCCCGGGCATGGCACAGCTTTTGATATAGCAGGTAAGGGTATCGCAGATGCGGGTCCAATGGAAGAATCGATAAAAGCGGCCGTTGCCATGTTCCTATCGAAGAGGCATCGGTAATGCTGGACCTGCCGGAGCTGAAGTCGACCCTTAAAAAATACGACATAACCCCCAAGAAGTTTCTCGGACAGAACTTCCTTGTGGATCGCGATGTTGTCGAGGACATAATAACTGTCTGCGGTTTTAAGAATTTTGATTGGGTAATGGAGATAGGAGCCGGTCTGGGAGCTCTTACGTGCAGGCTGGCCCGCGAAGTAAAGCATATCATCGCAATAGAGAAGGACAGGGGCGTCTGCCTGGCCCTGAACGATATGCTCAAGGGTTTCGGAAATGTCAGGACGGTCTGCGATGATTTCCTGGAATTGGACCTTGGATCCGTATTGGTCGAGGCGCCATCCAGGGTCAAAGCGATCGGCAACCTTCCGTATTATATAACTACACCGATAATCGAGCGGCTTATTGAGAACCGGAACAATTTCGAGACGGTGTTTGTCATGGTGCAAAAAGAGGTTGCCGCAAGGATATGTGCCGGTCCCGGAGGCAAGGACTACGGTTCGCTTTCCGTATACGCGCAGTTTTACGCCAAGCCGCGTATCCTTCTTGAGATAAACAGGCACTCTTTCTATCCGCAGCCCGAGGTCGATTCCTCTTTCCTTGAGCTTGGCCTACTTCCCAGACCTTCGGTAAAGGTTAACGACGAAAACAGGTTCTTCGCCGTTGTAAAGGCCGGGTTTGGCCAAAGGAGGAAGACGTTACTGAACTCATTGCTGTCTAGCGAAGCCATAAACCTTGATAAACCGGCGTTATCGGCATTGCTCCTGCGCTTGGGAATAGACCCCGGTATCCGCGCAGAACGGCTTTCGCTAGCGCAATTCGCGGCCATAGCGGATGCTATCTGGCCGTAGATTGACTTTGCCGGTCACTTGTGATAATTTAATTAAAAGAGATGAGCATAAAAGAAGATAAGATAAAGTACGTTGCGCGGCTTGCGCGGCTCAAGCTTACCGACGAAGAGGTTTCCCTCTTTGCTCGCCAGCTTGACGGGATACTCGGTTATGTCGATAAGCTCAACGAACGCCTCGATGTAGCCAAGGATGTGGTGCCGATGAGCCATCCCCACGTTGCCTCAAATCCTTTCAGGGAGGACGAGGCGCGCGGATCGGCCTCAAGTGAAGCCGTTCTTGCGAATGCCCCGCAGAAGAAGGGCGATTTCTTTAAAGTCCCCAGGATAATAGAAGAATAACTGGCATACATGGAAAATCTCTACTCCTTTACCGCTCGTGAACTGCTTGACCTTCTGGATAAGAAATCCGTAAGACCGGAAGAGATAATAGACTCGGTCTATTCACGTTCGCAGTCCGTGGACGCCAAGATAAAAGGTTATATACGCCTTGACAGGGATGCCGCAATAGGCCAGGTGTCTCGCCTGCCCGCATCGGGAAGGCTCAGGGGTGTTCCTGTAGCGATAAAAGACAATATTTGCATAGAAGGCGAACTTACCACATGCGCTTCAAAGATCCTGGATGGTTTTAAACCGCCTTACAACGCTACCGTAATAGAGAAGCTCAAGTCCGAAGGGGCGGTTATATTCGGCAGGGCCAATATGGATGAATTCGCGTTCGGTTCCTCTTGCGAGAACTCCGCTTATTTCCCTACTTTAAACCCTTGGGATACTTCCAGGATACCCGGAGGTTCTAGCGGAGGTTCCGCTGCCGTGGTAGCTGCGGATGAGGCAATAGTGGCGCTGGGCTCGGATACAGGAGGTTCCATAAGACAGCCGGCCGCATTATGCGGTGTCGTGGGAATGAAGCCCACTTACGGCAGGGTATCCCGTTACGGCTTGATAGCTTTTGCCTCAAGCCTTGACCAAATAGGCCCTTTGGCAAAAGACGTGCATGATGCCGCCCTGATGCTTAGTGTCATAGCCGGTTACGACCCTAAAGATTCCACTTCGGTAAATGTCCCAGTACCGGATTATGTTTCTTTCATGGATTGCAAGATAAAAGGCGCAAAGATAGGTATACCCAAAGAATATTTTGTCGGAGGCCTCGACAGCGAAGTGGATTCAGCGATAAAAAAAGCCATAGAGATCTTTAAGGGAAAAGGCGCCTGTGTATCGGAGGTATCCCTTCCCCATACCGAATATGCGGTCTCGGTATACTATATACTGGCCACGGCCGAGGCATCTTCGAACCTTGCACGTTTCGACGGGGTGCAATACGGATACCGTTGCAAGGACCCCGTGAACGTTCTGGACATGTACGAGAGGACCCGCGGCGAAGGTTTCGGCGCAGAAGCCAAGCGAAGGATAATACTGGGTACTTACGTTCTTTCCAGCGGATATTACGATGCTTATTATCTTAAAGCGCAGAAGGTCCGCAGGCTCATAAAGGAGGATTTCGAGAAAGTATTTAATGCCGGTTTCGATTGCATACTGACCCCCACGTCCCCGACCCCGGCCTTTAAGTTAGGGGAGAGGTCGGCTGACCCGTTGTCGATGTACCTTTCGGATATATTCACGATATCCGTTAACCTTGCCGGTGTCCCGGCGCTGTCGCTGCCGTGCGGTTTTACCGGAAGCGGCCTGCCCATCGGCATGCAGCTGATAGGCGGTTTCTTTGAGGAAGGGAAACTTTTCAGGATGGCGCATGCTTATGAAAGCAGTACAGACTGGCACAAGCGGAGCCCGCGGATTTGATGGACTACGAACCTGTAATAGGGCTTGAGGTGCACGTACAGCTAAAAACATCTTCAAAGATGTTCTGCGGCTGCACGACCGAATTTGGCGGTTCTCCAAATTCGCACACGTGTCCTGTTTGCCTTGGTTTTCCCGGCGTCCTGCCGGTGCTTAACAAGAAAGCTCTTCTGCTTGCCGTAAAGGCTGCGCTTGCCGTTGGCTGCAAGATATCAGGTGAAGTCAAATTCCACAGGAAGAACTATTTCTATCCGGACTTGCCGAAAGATTACCAGATATCCCAGTATGACGAACCCCTTTCGGAGAACGGGAAAATAGAGATAGAACCCGGGGGTGCCGCAAAGACGATACGCGTAAAAAGGGTCCATATGGAGGAAGATGCCGGAAAGCTCATCCATGAAGAGGGAGAGAATTCGAGCCTTGTCGATTTTAACCGTTCCGGGATGCCCCTGCTTGAGATAGTCAGTGAACCCGATATCAATTCCCCCGACGAAGCATACCAGTACCTTACTAACCTCAAACTGCTGTTAAAGTATCTGGATGTATCTGATTGCGATATGGAAAAAGGCAGCTTGCGCTGTGACGCCAACATATCCTTAAGGCCTAAAGGGGATAAGGGCCTGGGTACTAAGGCCGAGGTCAAGAACATGAACTCTTTCAAGGGTGTCAAGGCAGCGCTTGAGTTTGAGATAAGCAGGCAGGCGGGGTTGCTTAATACAGGAGAAAGGATAGTCCAGGAGACCAGGCTTTGGGACCCCGAGAGGAACATCACCATTTCAATGCGTTCTAAGGAAGAGGCTCACGATTACAGGTATTTTCCCGAGCCGGACCTTGTGCCTTTTGTCCTGGATGGGACCGTCGTGGAAGCTCAGAAGGCTTCACTTCCTGAATTACCCAAGGCAAGGAAGGAAAGGTTCCTAAATTCGCTCGGCTTGCCCGATTATGACGCCGAAGTGTTGACGCAGGAGAAGGAGAACGCAGATTATTTTGAGGAATGCCTGAAAAATTATGATAAACCGAAAACGGTCTCCAACTGGATGATGGGGGATGTATCGGCATATTTGAATTCTAAGGGGATGTCCATAGCCGCCCTTAAGATGAAACCTGCTTCGCTGGCCGGGCTGCTTAAAGAGATAGATTCCGGGAAGATAAGCGGCAAGATGGCAAAGGAAATAATCCTGGAGATGTGTGATACAGGGAAAGAGGCTTCGGTGATAATATCGGAAAAAGGGCTGTCGCAGATCTCCGATGCCTCGGAGCTGGAGAAGTTTGCCGATGAGGCCATAGCAGATAATTCCAAGACGGTAGAGGATTTCATGAAGGGCAAGGATAGCGCGCTGATGTTCCTGGTCGGGCAGGTCATGAAGAAGACCAGAGGTAAGGCGAACCCTGCCATGGTCAATGAAGTTTTGAGAAAAAGGCTCGCGGGCAAAAAATAACCGGGGGGAAGGAGAAGAGATGTTCAAGAAGAGATTTTTATTGCTGGTGCTGGCGGCCGCTATTGCCGTTCCGGGCTTTGTTTATCCTGCGACGGTGGAGAAGGCTAAAGAAGAGACCCAGGAAAAAGCTCAGGAGAAGCCAGAGGACATATATAAGCAGCTTGAGCTGTTTTCGGATGTCCTGACCATGGTGCGCTCCGAATATGTAGACAACGTCAAAGCGAAAGACCTTATTTATGGCGCCCTCAAAGGGATGATACAATCCCTTGATAAGTACAGTGAATTCATGGATCCCGAGACCTATACGGAGATGAAAGTCGAGACCGAGGGTGAATTCGGGGGCATCGGCATCGAGATAGCAATAAAGGACGACCTGCTTACGGTCATAGCCCCTATAGAGGACACCCCGGCATTCAAGGCGGGTGTCAAGTCCCAGGACAGGATAGTAAAGATAAACAATGAGATAACCAGGGGCATAACGCTGCTTGAAGCGGTAAAGAAGTTGCGCGGTAAGCCGGGGACTTCCGTCACTATAACAGTCCTGAGGGAAGGCGAAGGCAAAATACTCGATTTCAGTATAACGCGGGATACCATCAAGGTAAAATCCATAAAAGAGGCGAAGGTTCTTGAAGACAAGATCGGCTACATAAAACTAAGCGTCTTTCAAGAACGTTCGGCCAAGGACCTTGAGGATGCGCTTGCGGACCTCGAAAAGCAGGGCATAGACAGTCTTGTCCTTGACCTCAGGAACGACCCTGGCGGGCTCCTTAACGTGGCTGCCGATGTCGCAGGCAAATTCCTGCCCGCCGGTGAGCTTATAGTATATACTAAAGGAAGGGATGGCAAGCAGGCCATGGAGTTCAGGGCTAAAGACAAGCACCCAAGAACGGATATGCCTATGGTAGTCATAGTAGACCAGGGTTCGGCTTCAGCTTCGGAAATAGTGGCCGGGGCCATGCAGGACTTGAAGAGGGCCATAATAGTAGGCGTAAAAAGCTTCGGGAAGGGATCGGTGCAGACAGTAATACCTTTGTCCGACGGTTCTGCTGTAAGGTTGACCACCAGTAAATATTATACACCCAACGGGCGCTCCATACATGGGCAGGGTATAATCCCGGACCTTGTGATAGAGCGTGAACAGCTGAATAAGCAGGAGACCGAAGGCAAGAAAAACCCCGATGAGGTATTCGATAAATTGGAGCAGGAAAAAGGTGCGCCGGCATCCAAGAAAGCCGATTACGATAACCAGCTGCAAGGTGCAATCGATGCGATAAAGACCATGAAGATATATAAAACCTTCGCTACGAAAAAATGAAAAGAATAAAAAAAATAAGATCATCCCACATAGTGGTAGTTGCCGCAACGGTGATAACCGCCATGTATATTTATGGCGCTATATCCGGGTTCCTGGCATCTCGTCCGTTGGATAAGGTAGTCGGGAAGGAGCTTGCGGCTGCCAAGGTCTCTTCCAGGGACATGGTCGGAAAGTTCAGGCATGTATACACGGAGAGGCGTTATTGGGTAAAAGATGATTTCAAGTTTGCCGACTTCCGCCGTTCTCTCGAGAAGTCGCTTAGGAAGAGCGGTTTCGATATAAGAGGCGAGGTCAGGGGGATAAGGGAGGTCTCCGTAAAAGGCAAAAAACATGCGAGGGAAGAGGTCTCATACATAATCACAGAGCGTAACTCGGATATCCCCGTGCTGCGCCTGACCCTTATACACAAGCTCGCTGCCCAAGCCGAGGTTCCTGCCGTTCCGGTCTTACCGGTAGTCCCGCCGAAAGAGAAACTCCCTAAACTTGCCATAGTCCTGGATGACTGGGGCTACAGTGCAAGGAACCTGCAGGGCCTGATGAAGATAGATGAACCTGTCACCCTTTCCATATTGCCTTCCCTTCCTTATTCCACCGAAATTGCGCAGAAGGCCAGGGAGAAAGGGTTCGAGATAATCGTGCATATGCCCATGGAACCGAAAGCCAAGATGAGGCTTGAGACCCTGACGCTGCTTACCACCATGAGTGACGATCAGATAAGGGTGACTTTCAATAAAGCTTTGGCCAGTGTCCCGTATGCCGTCGGAGCGAACAACCACGAAGGCTCCAAGGCCACGGAAGACCCGCGGCTTATGGGTGTGTTCCTGGAAGAATTGAAGAAGAGGGATATGTTCTTTCTGGACAGCCTTGTGACCAATGATTCTACAGGGGAATATATTGCCAAAAAGATAGGCGTAAGGTTCGCTAAGAGGTCGATATTCCTTGATAATGAAAGTAATGAGAATTATATAAGAGCCCAGTTCGAAAAGGCCGTAAGCGCAGCCATTAAGAACGGCAGCGCTGTGGCTATAGGCCACGACAGGCCCAATACCATTTCCGTGCTCGGGCAATTGATGCCTACCCTCAAGACAAGGGGTGTAGAGGCCGTGCCCGTTTCGGAATTGGCGGAATAATCCATGCTTGTATTAGGTATCGAGACATCGTGCGATGAAACCGGTGCCAGCATAGTAAAGGATGGGAGGCGGATATTATCCAATACGGTTGCCTCGTCCCTGGAGTTCCATAAGAAATATGGCGGAGTGGTCCCTGAGATAGCTACCCGTTACCACGTGGAAGTAATGGATTATGTCGTGAGGGACGCGCTCGATACCGCCGGTATCCGCCCGCGCGATATAGACATGATAGCTGTTACAAAAGGCCCCGGCTTGGTGGGAGCCTTGCTTGTAGGTGTTTCTTTTGCCAAGGCGCTCGGTTATTCCCTTAATATCCCGGTAGTGGGGGTCAATCACCTGTGGGCCCATTTGTATTCCGGGCTCATAAACCGCCCCGACATAAAGTTCCCTTTTATGGGACTTGTTATATCAGGCGGCCATACAGGGTTGGTCTTGTGCAGAGATGTCGGGAGCTTCAAACTTCTGGGGCAGACAAGGGATGACGCAATCGGGGAAGCCTTCGACAAAGTCTCAAAAGTCCTGGGTTTAGGGTATCCGGGAGGTCCCGCGATAGAGAAGGCCGCCGTGAACGGGGATCCCCGTTCGGTTAAGTTCAAGATCCCGTTTCTCGGAGAAGATTCATACGATTTCAGTTTCAGCGGCCTAAAAACGGCGGTATTATATCATACGAAAGGCCGCAAGCCGGGGGCCAGAGAGATATCGGATATCGCCGCAAGTTTCCAGAGGGTAGCCGTTGAGTATGTGGTTGAGAGGGCTGTATATGCCTGCCTGAAACAGAGGGCGGATGTGCTTATAACGGGCGGAGGGGTCAGCGCCAACAGGCTTCTGCGCGAGAGGCTTTCCGAGGCAGGTGAAGAGAGCGGTATAGACATTGTGTTCCCGGAGATGAGGCTTTCACTGGATAACGGCGCGATGATCGCGGCAGCCGGATACATGTTATACGTGAAGAGGATAAAGTCCGGTGCGGGACTAAAGGTCCGTCCGGACCTGGCCGTCTGAACAGGATAGGAGAAGAGACGATGCTTTCCGATTACGAGATGATAATACGGTTATGTCTTGCCGCTTTTCTGAGCGGGTTGGTGGGATATGAGCGCGAGATACACGGCAGACTTGCGGGTTTCAGGACCCATATACTCGTAGGCGTGGGCTCTACCCTTATAATGCTGACATCCATGCATATATTCGATATATACAGGGGACTTTCTACACCCGATCCGGGCAGGATCGCCGCGCAGGTGGTAAGCGGTATAGGTTTTCTGGGTGCCGGTACCATAATCAGGTTCAAGGCATCGGTAAGAGGGCTTACGACCGCCGCAAGCCTTTGGACCGTGGCCGGCATAGGCCTTGCAGTCGGCGCCGGTGTTTTTGCTCCTGCGGCCGCCGCTACAGCCATAGTGCTTGCCACTCTCTTCTTTCTCAACAGGGTGGAAAAGATAATGATTCGCAAGGATTGGTATAAATCGCTCGAGATAGAGGTACCGAGCGGGGTTGTCCAGTTGGAGGAGATACGCGACGTACTTTCAGAATATGATATTGAGATAAAGGATTTCGACGCTAAAAGAATGCAGGGCTGCGAGGGCATGGTCCTAAGGATAAACCTCAAGCTTTTAAGCAACGAATATGACAATGAGATAATCTCCAAGATACGCCAACTCAAGGGCGTGGCAAGGGCGGACTGGAAGGTGATGTCGGATATCTGAAAATATATCCGATAAAGGAAAGGGGGTGCTTGGCGATGATAGGCAAGAACAAGAAGGTTGAAGAGAAGGTATTGGACGTAGACGCCAGCATGCAAGGCACCATGTCGTTCAAAGATCCCGTGAACCTGCAGATAAACGGCAGGTTCGAAGGTACCCTGGACACAAAGGGGACTTTGACCATAGGCGAGAAGGCTTTCGTCAACGCCAACATAACCGGCGACGAGATTACTATAGCCGGCCGGGTAACAGGCGAGGTTGTCGCGAAGAAATCCCTGAAGCTTATTTCACCCGCCAGGGTGGACGGCAATATACGCACTCCCCTGCTTGAGGTGGGCAAGGGTTCTGTCTTGAACGGGAACTGCCAGATGACCTCCGGGATAAAAAGCGTTTCCCAATCCGGAGCGCAGTTGATGGATATAGATGAGGTTGCCAGGTATCTGGAAGTGGATATCTCCGTCGTATCGGATTGGACATCTAACGGAAAACTGCCGTCCATCAGGGAAGGCGATAAACTTCATTTTGACAAAGCTAAAATAGATGAATGGATCAGCTCGGAGAGAATTAAATAGAGTCCCGGACGGGAAAAGCGACCGCGAAAGGCTTATAACTATCGAGGAAGCTGCAAGCATACTCGAGTTGGACGAGGGGGATGTCAGGTCTTTCGTGGCCGAAGGCAAGATCCCGGCCTACAGGATAGGAGGGGAGTTCATAAGGCTCAGGAAGGGACAGGTCGAGGCCCTTAAGAGCCGCCTAAAGGTGCTAAAACACCAGTCTGTCCCCATCTATCATCTATCCCCTCCGAGTGAACCCCAAAGCAGGCAAAGGTATTCGCTTTTTGATAAAGTCAGGGATTTCGTTTACCTGAACGATTTCTATATTCTTGTCTTTATCCTGATAGTGCTTTTGACGGTTTTTATTATTACCAGGAAATAGGTATCGAAAGGTTGGCATCCGACCGTAAAATAGTTGAAGTAAATACAAAATGTGGTAATATAAGGGTAAAGCTTGGGTTGCCTGAGGACAAGGTGAACAAAGTTTCTCCGGAACATGGTGATTGCGCAGCGGCCGCGGCGCTCGTGAAATATAAGGGGGAGAAAGTCGGGCTTTGATCAATAGAAGCAGGCTTATAGGCGAATACCTCAAGTCGATAGGGATACTTGACGAATCCCAATTAAGGAGTGTCCTAAAATCGCAGCTTGATTCCGGAAACCGCCTTTCCGATATCCTCAACGGTATAGGGTTCCTCCAGACCGAACAGCTCAGGGACCTTATAATCCAGGAATTCTCCCTTGTGCGCACCCCTATATTTGATATGGAGATCCCCTTCGATATCCTTTCCAAGGTAAAACCGGCATTAGCATACCGCCACAAGTTAGTTCCCATAAAATTCGAGAATGATATCCTGACCGTTGCGACGGATGACCCCATTAACCTTCTGGCACAGGATAACCTTGAAACGTTTACAGGTTCGAAGCTTGATTTTGTGCTTAGCTCCGAGTCGAACATAAATATAGCGCTTGAGAAACATTATGGAGGAAGCAAGAACATACTGGATGCCGTTGCGCAGAAACAGAATGATAACGCGACGGTGTCTTTTAAAGGTGTCGCGGCTGAAGTCGTGAAAGAAGAGGAAAAAGACGAGGCACCCATAATAAAGCTTGTTACCCAGATAATATCCGAAGCCGTAAAGAACCGCGCTTCCGACATACATGTTGAGCCGCTTGAAGACAAGTTCCGCGTAAGGTACAGGATAGACGGCGTCTTGCATGAAGTTCCCGGCCCCCCAAAACAGCTGCAACCTTCCATATTGAGCCGCCTTAAGATCATGGCGGGCATGAATATAGCCGAGAAGCGCCTTCCGCAGGACGGCAGGATCAGGATACAAGGCATGGGCAAGGACCTTGACCTGCGCGTCTCTACACTTCCGGCTATATATGGTGAGAGCGTGGTCATGAGGATCCTCGACAAATCCAGTTTTATGCTTGGCCTCGCTGAACTCGGATTCCTCCATGAGGATGCCGAGACTTTCGAGAAGCTTATACACCTGCCGTACGGCATGTTGCTTATTACGGGCCCTACCGGAAGCGGAAAGACGACGACTCTTTACGCGGCCCTTAGCTATATAAATAAACCCAACAAAAAACTCATAACGGTAGAGGACCCGGTCGAGTACCAGATATCGGGTATAAACCAGGTCCATGTACGGCCTTCGATAGGCCTTACCTTTGCCTCGGGCTTGAGGACTATGCTCAGGCAGGCGCCCGATGTAATAATGGTCGGCGAGATCCGCGATTTTGAGACCGCATCTATAGCCATACAAGCCGCCCTTACGGGACATCTGCTGTTCAGTACTCTGCATACCAACGATGCCGCCGGCGCATTTACCCGACTAATAGATATGGGTGTCAAGTCATATCTCGTCAGTTCTACGGTCCAGGCGGTAATGGCCCAGAGGCTTGTGCGCAAGATATGCCAGAACTGCAAGGAGCCGTATAAACCTTCATATGAAGAGTTATATGTCCTCGGGCAAAAATCAGCCGATCCAAAAGCCGTTGAAGGAATGCAGCTGTTCAGGGGCAAGGGATGCAAGATGTGTAATTATACCGGGTATAAGGGAAGGATCGGAATATTTGAGCTTCTGGTCAACAATGACGAAATACGCGAAATGATAGTGAAGAGACTTTCTTCGCAAGAGATAAGGGAAGCCGCGCGCCGCAACGGCATGAAGCTCCTGAGGGAAGACGGCCTTAATAAGGTAAGGGAAGGCATAACGACAATTTCTGAGGTCGTGCGCATCACGCACGGCTATGAGGAGTAGCGTAAGCATGGCTGCCGAAAAAGAACAACCTAAACAGGAAAAATACAAGCGGATAGGCCAGCTTCTCCTTGAGAAGGGGATGATAAACGAACGCCAGCTCGAGCAGGCGCTGGAAGAGCAAAAGCTTACCGGCAAACTTCTTGGAAGGATATTCGTCGATATGGGCATTGTCAAGGAAGACGATATCCTGCAGCTGCTTGGGGCGCGGTCCGGGTTCTCTGTGGTCAGGCTCAAGGACATGAAGATCCCGAAGGAGGTAATTGACAAGGTCCCGGCTTCCGTTGCGAAGATATATACCATACTTCCTGTTTCTGTTGAAAGCAACCAGCTTTCAATAGCCATAGCGGACCCGCTAAATGTAGCCGCTTTTGACGACCTGAGGTTCACCCTCGGAATGAACATAAAGGGTGTGGTTGCCAGTGATGAGGAGATAAAAGAGCAGATACAAAGGTATTACGGTTCCGAGGGCGAAACGATACAGGATGTCCTCGGCGTCTTTGGCGAGAAGATGGAGCTTGTTCCTGAGGGGGAAGAGATAAATGACATAGCTACACTCCAGGAGCTTGCTTCACGCGCCCCTGTCATCAAGCTTCTTAATATGATACTTCTCCAGGGGGTCAGGGAGAAGGCATCAGACATACATTTCGAGCCTTTCGAACAAGATTACAGGATAAGGTACAGGGTGGACGGCGTCCTTTATGAGGTGGCCAGGCCTCCTAAGAACTTGAGCCTTGGCCTGTCATCCAGGATAAAGGTCATGGCGAACCTTGATATAGCCGAACGCCGCCTTCCGCAGGACGGACGTATCATGGTCACAATAGAAGGCAAGAGCGTGGACCTGCGTATCTCTACTTTGCCTACGATATTCGGCGAGAGCATCGTCATGAGGGTCCTCGACAGGACGACGGTCAGCCTTTCTATAGATGAGGTCGGAATGCTGGATGAAACCAAGAAGAGGATAAGGAATATAATAATCAAGCCAAACGGCATATTCCTTACTACCGGGCCGACCGGTTGCGGCAAGACCACTACATTGTACGGATGTATGAGGGAGATAAACAAGATAGAGTATAAGGTGATCACTACCGAGGATCCTGTCGAGTACGACCTTAAGGGTGTAATACAGGTCCCGATAAATGCCAAGATAGGCCTTACATTCGCCACGTCCCTTCGCCATATATTAAGGCAGGACCCCGATATAATAATGGTAGGTGAGATAAGGGATGCCGAGACCGCACAGATAGCGATACAGGCGTCCCTTACCGGACATTTGGTCTTCTCGACGCTGCATACCAACGACGCGGCAGGCACGATCACGAGGTTGATCGATATGGGCATCGAGCCATTCCTTGTTACTTCCACGCTTGAAGCGGTGCTTGCCCAGAGGCTCGTGCGCAAGATATGCCAGAACTGCAAGGAAGAGTATACTCCGGAACCCGAACTGATATCCGACCTGGGGCTGGCTCCCGAAGAAGCAAAGAACAGGAAATTTTACAGGGGCGTGGGTTGCGTGAAATGCAACAATTCGGGCTATAAAGGCAGGACGGGTATATATGAACTCCTTGTATTAAATGAAAAGATAAGGCAGCTCGTAATAGAAAAGGCGCATACAGCCCTTATAAGGAAAGCTGCTATTGAGAACGGCATGAAGACGCTCCTGGACGACGGCTTGGAAAAGGTAAACGCAGGGGTCACGACCGCAGAAGAGGTGCTAAAGGAGGCTCAATCTTCCGTAATGTAGTTTTTTTGAGCCTTTGACAAAGACCTTTGTATAAGGTATATTTATAATATAGAAGGGGGAGATAAAATTAATGGCCATCTTCAATTACGTCGCTATAGACAAGGACGGCAAGGAGAGCAAGGGCAGGCTCGAGGCTTCCGGAAACCAGGATGCCATGGAACAGATGCGCCAGAAAGGCCTTTATCCCATAAGTATCAACGAAGAGAAGGATAAAGGTAACGGTTCTCCCTTGAGGAGCAGGGAGATACCCGGCGGCCCCAAGCCGGCGAAGTCAGTTTTAAGTTTGTCGTTCGGAGGTGTCAGCGCCAAGCAGATAACCGTGTTTACCAGGCAGCTGGCTACCCTTATAGGTTCCGGTCTGCCCCTTGTCCGCGCCTTATATGTCCTCGAAAGGCAGGAGAAGTCGGGGGTATTGAAGACTACTATCCGCGGGCTTGCAGAGCAGGTCGAAGGCGGCAGCTCCTTTTCCGAAGCGCTTTCGAAGTTTCCCAAGGCGTTCCCCCCTCTGTATGTAAATACGGTAAAAGCGGGCGAGGCCGGCGGTGTGCTCGAAGTGGTGCTTACCCGTCTTGCGGAGTTTGCCGAAAAATCCCAAAGGTTGGAGGGAAGGATAAAATCGGCCATGGTCTATCCCGCCCTCGTTCTTACCATGGCTCTATCGGTCCTGGGTTTTCTTATAACGTTTATCGTCCCCAAATTTTTGCAGATATTCAAAGAAATGGACGTGGAGCTGCCGGTAATGACCAAAGTCCTGCTCGTGGTCAGCGATTTTGCAAGGAGCAAATGGTATATCGGTATAGGCTCGATAGTATTGCTCATCGTCCTATGGAATGTCCTATATCGTTTGCCCGTGACAAAGCTCCTGATCGACAAGGGTAAGTTGGAGATACCGGTAATGGGTCAGTTGTTGAGGAAGATAGCCATTGCCCGTTTCTCGAGGACGCTCGGGACACTGTTATCAAGCGGTGTTCCTATACTGCAGTCCCTTATGGTCTCAAAGGACACTACCGGCAATGAGGCGATGGCCCGTTCTATAGTGGTGGTTCATGATGCGGTAAGGGAAGGAGAGACGATAGCCAAGCCCTTGCTTAAGGCAGGGCTCTTCCCTGCGATGGCCGTTAACATGATCTCCGTAGGGGAGGAGACGGGTGCCTTGGACCAGATGCTGCTGAAGGTTGCCGATGTATATGATGAAGAAGTAGATGTCACGGTAACGGGCTTGATGTCGTTGCTCGAGCCGTTCTTGATCATCGGGCTGGGTATGATAGTCGGTTTCATAGTAATAGCCATGTTCATGCCGCTCTTCCAGCTCGTAACCGCTTTAGGAGGTGGTTAATATGGTTAGGGCGAACAGGAAGAAAGGTTTCACCATAATAGAACTCGTGGTCGTCATGACTATAATATTGCTGTTAGCGGGATTGGTGGCGGCTGCCGCCCAGACCGCAAGGCAGAAGGCGATGATAGCCCGCACCAAAGCGATGATAGCCGCGATAGAGACCGGCATTGGGATGTTCCAGGCTGACCTCGGCGGTTATCCCTCGAGCGGCAACACTAACCTTTACAACTGCCTGGTCAGCAATACGGGTACCTATACTATAGGTACCGTAACTTCTTATTCCCTTCCCACCACCAACTGGTCGGGGCCGTACATGACGTTCAAGGACGGTGACCTTACCGGAGGTAATACGATAATAGATGCGTGGGGGACGGCGTTAACTTACACTAATCCTGATACTTCGGGACACGGCGGCTATTATGTCGATATTATTTCGTATGGTCCGGACAGGGTGGTCGGAGGCACGGACAACGTAACGAACTGGACCAGATAGCCGGGCCGGTAAAAGCGAGGGCGCAGCATGAATAGGAGCGGATTTACCCTCATCGAAATAATCATCTCTCTTTCTATCCTCGCGATAGGGCTTGTGGGGATATTGTCCCTTTTCCCGATAGGTTTCGATTCCGCCCGAAGGTCGGTAAGTGCTACCCAGGCCACGATATTCGCCCACGAGCATTTTGAACAGATAAGGAACAGCGGTTTTCCCAGTCTCGGCACCACCTCAGGCACATTCACAGACCCCGCATATACCTGGACCCAGACGGTCTCGACCACCTCCGTGGATAATTTAAGGCAGGTGATCTGCACTGTCGGCTGGGGGCAAGGCAATAAGGGTTTTCAGAGAGGTTTTACCATAAATGTCGCGGACAGGTAGGCATTCAAGAGCCGGCAGGGCAGGGCTCACCCTTGTTGAAATACTGGTAGTTTCCGTCATTTTTTCTATAGTTGTTCTATCGCTATTTACGGTCTTCAGGGGGGCCCTCGACTCATGGCGTAAATCCGAGACCTTGCTGGATATATACCAGAACGGCAGGTTCGCGCTGGAACTTATGCGCAAAGAGATACCCTCTGCCGTGCTTTACCAGAAATCGGATAACACTGGATATTGGACAAAGTTCCAGGGTAACGACAAAGGCAGCACCTATATAATAAAGTCCGGTTCTATCGCCGATGAATTGTTCCTTGTGGCCCCGGTTGAAGATAACCCCGGCATGCAGGACCTGTGTGAAATAGGTTACTGGCTTCGTGACGATAACTGCCTAATTAGGCATTTCGAATATTTCAATGGCAGTACGGTCCCGGTGGTATACGATTTTTCCAACAACAGTTCAGGGACTTTTTCCGATGATATCATAGCGCACAATGTTACGGACTTGCAGTTCACATATTATTATAAGTCTTCCGTCGGGGGGTCTTCGACAACGACGGTAAGCGAATGGAATTCCGGCCTGGATCTCCTTGACGGGAGTCCCAACCAGAATTATGACTACGGGAATAACGCGAAGGTCCCGGATGGTTTGCCCAATGCGGTAGCGGTTTCAATAACTATACAAAGCCGCGACGGGAGCCAGAAGAGGACTTTCACGGATTTCATACGCGTACAGTAGAGGCAGAGAGTGGATAAGAAGTTCTTAAGACAAAAGAAAGGTGTTGCCCTTATAATAGCTGTGGGCATACTTGCGCTCGTGGCTATGATAGCCACGAGTTTCGCCATAAATATGCAGATGGAGTATAAAGCGGTCCAGAATTTTGTCAACCAGACCCAGGCTGAGGAGATGGCCCGGGCAGGCGTCGACCGCGCCGTTGCGGAAATACGCAACTGGGCGGCAAGTAACAGTTACAGCTTGGTAATGGCTGATATAGCGGCAAATTATTCTTCTCCCGGTACCGAGGTCAACCTTCCGGGAGGGAGCTACCAGGTTTATGTCGAAAGGCAGGACCAGGAGGTCAATATCAACAATATTGACGAGACCGATTACCCGTGGATCGAGACACTTGCTGCTGCAGGCCTGAGCTATGACGATATTGCGAAGATAATCGATTATGTCGATCAGGATTCCAGTGCAACGACGCAGTTACTGACCTCTGCAGGTCGCGTCTCGGCTGCCGGCGACGAGACGAACGCCAAGGATGCGCCCTTTGCTACTGTAGAAGAGGTTCGCCTGGTCCTCAAGGATGACGGAAAATATAACAGCATCAAGGACCTTATCACGATATATGCGCCGTTAATACAAGGCGGCCTGATATGCAAGGGTTATACCAACAGCAGGGAGACCTGGAGCAGAGACACCATTCTTTCCCTCGATTATTATTCAGGAAAGGTCATAGATCTGGGCGCGATGAAACAGGCTACGGCCGCCGCGTCGTCCCCCTATCCGCCTTCAGGGACTTTCCCGGGTGCGGACGGGGATAACTCAGGATGGGCGGAGGCGCATGACGCGGAGTTCTCAGGGGGATATGTCATAACCGATTGGCAAAATAAATACGGGATGGAACGTTATGGCATGATATTCACGGGTTTCATCTATATTCCCGATAACAAGATAAACCAGGACATAACTTTCAGGATGCGCAGCGAACAGGGCTGCAGGCTTTTCATAGACGGAAGGCAGTTGATAGCCGATTGGACCGAAAGGTCCATGGGCAACTGGCCTTCCACGAACGTCCTTACGAGCGGTCCGGTCAGGTTTACCCGCGGCGGATGGCATCCTATAAGGATGGACCTCTATAATTACGAAAACCAGAATACCCTGGAATTGAAATGGGATGCCCTCGGCCCTGAAGATTATGTCCCTGCCGATTATTTTGCTTACCTGCCTACATCGTATTACGGCAGGATACTCGATAAATGGACTACCTCTGACCGCGTACCGGCCTCGACCCTCGGTGAGGATTACAATTCCGGGGGGATAATCAAGATAACGGCTACGGGCAGGGCCAAGAGACCGGATGGCTCCGTGCTTGCGGTCAGGCAGTTGGTATCCGTTGTGGAGGTCTTCAATACCCTGACCCAGACCACCCGGGCCGAGTTTTATGCCCCGTGGTTCTCGAATTACGGGGATTTCAGCGACGGCGAGGTCAGGAATGTCAACTGGCTGGATTCCTGCCCTATAAGCGCCGACTCATGGAACGGTTCGTGCATGGAATGGGAGACCTCCGGTTATACGAAATGTTATGATTCGGTCAAACTCGGTTTTTGGGACGATTTTGATGATGATGTGGCCTACAGCGTCGTAAACTGGAGGGGCGGATACCTGGCCAAGATCACGGGTGTCAAGCCTGCCGTAGATTATACTTTCCCTGACGGCAAGACATTCGCTGTACCTACCGACGTGATATGGGGAGCCGATTCGAGGTGGGACCTGAGTTTCGGCGATACCTCCCTAAGGCAGGGTTCTGACGGGACATACAGCCTTAGGCTTGACATGAAGGGCTATTATGTGGACGGGGGAACACAGTACTATCCCGAAGAGCGGTCCGCGGAACTTAACGGCAATTTTTATGCCCCCAGCGCCGAGCTGGGATATGACATATTCGCCAGGTGTTATGTATATGATGACGGGCAGAAAGAAACGGGGAGTTGGATATGGCACAAGCCTCCGAGCAAACGCCTTACTAACCCGGGGCAGCCCACCCCCGCTTACAGTCCTTCGTGGCTGACCGGTTATCTATTCCTTAAGGAAGAGCCTTACGAGGGGACCAAGGCCACAGGCGGATATTATACCCTTGTGAAGGACGGGGATAGCGACGATCTCTATTCGGTCGACGTTAACGAGACGAACCTGCCGTCTAAGGTGGAGAAGAACGCTACATACTCTTTATGGCCTGATGATTCCCAGTATTATATATTGGCGGCCGTGGGGGTAGGGACGTCTTACAGGCCCTATTACACTTATACAACTTCGGCGGGCTCCGATTTTGTGCAGGGTGATCTGCGCGTAGCCGGCAGTGCTTCAAAAGAAGGGGTGGTGAAATTAAGGGGGAATAACCTGTATTACGCCGATTTTGTCCAGTTTTGGAGCACTCATGCGAATGATGCTTTCATAGAAGAGCTGGCAGAGAGGAATGCCGATTGGTGGGGTTCCGATTCCGAATGCGTCAACCAGTTCGATGACGTCAGGATAATATACCCTAAGGGATATATAGTCTCGGCCCCTTTCATCGCGAAATTACCGACAGATAACGCAGGGATATCATGGGATTCCATAACATGGAACGCTATAGTGCCGACCAACACATCGATAACCATGTATGCGAGGGCTGCGGACAGCCCGTTGTCATCGGACAATTTTACCTCAACTTATGCAAGCGGGGACTCTATCTCGGCCTTATCCGGGAGGAAGTTCCAGTATAAGGCCCTGCTTGCGACGAATGCGCTTGATCCAAATGATTATTCGGCAAGCAGCATTACGCCGGTCCTTACGGATGTCACGATTATCTACCATAAACCTTTTACAACGGTATTCTATCAACGATGAATCGGAAGAATATTGATATGGCTAAAATATATTTGTTGTCCGTTGTGTTGACGGGTTTATTAGCGGTCAACGCGGTTTCCATGGCGGCGGTTACAGATAAATATACAATACATGTCCCGGGCGACTGTAAAACGATAAAAGAAGCCTGCGAAAAGTCCCTTCCGGGCGATACGATATTGCTGGGCGAAGGGGAGTTTACGGCGGATAGTTCCATAGTTTTCAAAGGAAATACCCGTTTGGCGGGACACGGAGCGGATAAGACGATCGTCAAGCTGGGACGGGAAGGTTTGTCGATAGTTTCCGTCAACGGCAGTATAAACAACCTTACGCTGGAGGCCCTGACGATAGAAGTTTATGGATTCCCGCTCTCGGTCAGCGGCATGAACGGCTTGAAACTGAAGAACTGCATATTGAGGGGTAAGAACCTATCCACGTGCCTGAAAATAAGCTCAGTGGAGAATGCTGTCATATCGAACTGCGATATCGTCAACGGTGGATACGGGCTGCAGCTTTGGCAGGGCCCCATAGACCTTACTATCAGGAACAGTATCTTCTATAATAACAGGGTCGGTATATTCGTGACAAAACCCCCTATAATGGCGAACCCAAATGATATATCGAAGAAAGACGCGACTAAATACTGGCAGAAGCCCCGCGAGGATGTCTATCTTAAACTGGAATATAACATATTTTGGAATGTTAAGGACTTTATCGATTACAGAAAAGGGGACCGGGACCTGATGTCGGATCCCAAGTTCATGAACCCGGCCAAGGATGATTATAGCCTTAAAACAGGCTCTCCATGTATAGATTCAGGGGACCCGGACACAAAATATAACGATACCGACGGTTCCCGCTGCGATATCGGCGCCATTGCGGCGGGCAAGAAGAAATGAGCTGCGCCGGGATTTTTTTATGTTGTTGTGCCCTCGTGGGCATATTTTATCCTTGAATTAACCTATTTTATAGGGAGTATTTTTGCGGCGATGACCAAAAACCTTGTTGGAAGAAGAGATAATAAAGGCGTGGCTCTTATCGTGACTGTGGGTGTGCTTGCTCTTATAGCGCTGATAGCCACCTCTTTTGCCTTTAATATGACTTTTGACCTCAAAGCGTCGGCCAACTATTTAGAGAAGATAAAAGCCAAACAGGCATCGGATGCCGGGATCAGCCTGGCAGTGGTGTATTTAAGAGAACTTTCCGCGAGTGATTTCATCGGGCTTCCGTCGGCTTCCTGTGACTGGAATTACACAAACGTTTCCAACCCGTCGTTCGACCTGCGTGACGGGATAGCGGGTAACGGTACCAGCGGTTCTCTCGGCGATATCGGGAAGAGCAGTATAGCCGTATATTCATTGAAGGTAACGGATACTGCTTCACAGGTCAATGTAAACGATACGAACCCTAATTTAAGGACCATTCTTGGCAATCTTTCGGTCATACTTGGTCTGGCCAGGGCCGATGGAGAGGCCATAGCCGACAATACCAACAGGCCGTTCGCTACCAGGGAAGAGGTAATGACGTCTTCCGGATGGAATGCCTCTAAGTATGCCGTTATCAAGGACTATATCTGTGTCTACGGGTATATGGATGAGAACAGCGAGGACAGCACTCTCCCTGAGATGACAGGTCCCGGAAGTTACCAGAAGAAGGCGCCCGTCAATATTAATACCGCCGGTCCGGAAGTTCTACAGGCCGTCCTGATGGGGATAGTAACGGATTCGCAGGCATCGGCTCTTGCTGCTGCAATTGTGACACAACGTTCCTCTGTGCCTTTCAGGGGCTGGAACGGGCCTGCCGCATCAGGAGGGTTCGACGATTTTATAGATAATGTTTCCATAACGCCGTCCCTTAGTTCCATTGACAGGACAAATATAAAAGCCAATGCCAATCCCAACAGGGTAAAGCCTTCTTTTTATACCACGGATTTCTGTTTCAATCCCGGGGGTTATTTTGAAATACGTTCTACCGGGACTGTAGGCATCGATACGAATTCCGACGGCGACCTCTCAGACCCTACTGACAGGATCAGTTCGGCGCAAGAGACCTTGGCGGTCGTAAGGATATTCGAAGTAGTCAACTACACAACGAAGGAACAGTTCCGCGGGGAGGACGCGAATTATAACGGCCTGCTGGACACGGGCGAGGACAGGAACGGCAACGGCGTACTGGACCAGCCGGTTTTTTCAAGGGTGACCTGGTTGAATTCCTGTCCGGTGGTATCTACGGATGACCAGGGCCTTATCTACACTTCGGATTACACAACCGTTCCCAATTCGCTCAAGATCGGGTTCTGGGATAACTTTGACGAGGACAACGATAATGCGAGCAAGACCGGATACAGCTGGTCGAATTGGCAGCAACAGAATGCCACGCTTTATATATCTGACAGCGATTCCGACGGGGACTGCGAGATGTGGGGGGAAGGCTGGCCTAAGTTTGCATTGTCGGACAACAGCAGATGGACATTCAGCGACGCTTTTTCTTTAAGGGTATCGTTGAGGCCTTCCCCGAGCGGCGACGGATGGGAAGATACGGGACATATCGATTTTACCTGGGCGAACCAGGTCAAGGGGAAACTGTGGACACAGAACTGGGGTTTTGAATATTCCCCGAGAAGGGATATAACCCGGCCCGGTTGGACTGTCGAGCATGACTCTGCGACGAACGAGCCGGCATCTTCCCGCGAAGGAAAGGATTTCGCGGACAGCAAGATATTGCTTCATCTGTGGAATAACTCCCCGTCGCTTAGGAACGAACGCACTTATAATATAGGTTACCTTTACGGTCTGACCGATCCGCAGGACAACCACTATTTCGATTACACCGCTTCATCAGGGGACCAGGGATTCGAGCAGTTCCACGGGGTATGCCCCGTGAAAGAGACACTTAAACTGGTGGTGAGTGCAGATCAGAGCCCGAATTACCGCGTATACCTTGCCGTAGGCCAGGGCTGGCACAGGTATTATAATTACAACAACGGATGGTTCCTTGGAAGCGTCGGTTTCAGCCCAACGACAACGAATTATGTAATGATCCCGTTCCATAATGACGCCTCTAACGAGCTCAAGCGAGACCGCTACGGTTTTTGGACGATCAACAACAACGACTTGAACAGCTGGCAGCTTACGCAATGGTATCCTACGCTTTACGGTAACAATGCTTCGCCTAAATGGGATGAAATAAGGATAATACCACCCTCAGGTTCTTATCGCTGCCCGGACGTGATAACTCCCGAAAATGTCAGGTGGGGCACGATATCATGGACCCTGTCGCTGCCCTCTACGGCCAGCGACGTTTCAGAACAGGTATCGATGCAGGTTGACAGGGGTATAGGCACTATCGGCGTTTTAAAGGACGGTCCCATAGGAGGCATATCTTCCGCCGCCGCTTTTATAGCGACCTTATCAAGTTCCGATGCCGACTACGCGGAGACCCCCGTCCTGGAAGATGTTACGATGACTTATTTGCCGCCTGCTAAGGTGGTATATTGCAAATAGGAGGAAAGATGTCGAGTCGTGGTTTTCCGGTTCTTTTCCTGCTGGCAACTTCCCTGGTATTGTCTTGTCCGGCCGGCTCTGCCGATATTATCGAATTGAAGGATGGCGGAGGGAAGATGGACGGAAAGATAGTGAACGAGGACGATACCCATGTTACCGTCAAGCTCAAGACCGGGGGGACAAGCACTTTTCCGAAAGCGTGGATAAAGAACATTGTGAAATCGGATATAAGGGAAGAAGACCTTTATACCAAACAGGATATATATTTTTCTAAGGTTAATGGCATAAAACCGGATGATGCGTCCGCGCAACTACAGCTTGCAAAATGGTGTTATGACAATGCGACCCCGGAGAACGGCCTGTTCGAGATGGCCGACAGGCATTACAGGATAGCAAAGGAACTGGATCCCAAACTTGCGGAGAAAGCGGGTAAGGACCTTGCGGCTGTACAGGAAAAAGAGTCCGAAAAACTTTTTGCCGTAGCGGAGACCGAATATAAATGGGGTGAGTATTATAAGGCCGAGCAGCTGGCGAGGTCGGTGATCTCCCTTTATCCGGATTCATCTTACTCGGGAAAGTCCAGGGGCCTGATAGTTAAGATATGGGGAAGTTCAAGGGCATCGAAGGTTTTTGACAATTCACAGGAGTTGCCTGAAATAGTTTTTGCTGCAGAGGAAATGCAATCGATCCTTTCCCGCATGGGTACGGATGAATGCAAGCAGGCATATTTCATTAAGTGCATCAACAGGGGAATAGACTACGAGGCGCGCGCCGAAGAAGTTGACAAGGACAGGAAGAGCGGCTATTACGTGGCTGCCATCGCCTGTTACGATATTGTCGCTGCTTCATCCGGAGGGCAGGTCAGGAAGACGGCGGATTCAAAAGCCCGGGATGCCATTAAGAGGTTTTTTGATACTAAGCCTGAACCTTTCAGTGATGCCCGTTATGCCCTAATGACAGGTTATATGATAAGGATGCAGGACCAGTCATATATAAGCGACCTGAGCGGCCGATACTTCAAACAGGGCGAAGACCTCCTGAAGAAGGCAAGGAGGCTTAAACAGCCGCAGAAAGGCGAAAAGGCAAAAGCGGCCTATTTTTGTTTTTCGATCGCCAATGATTTTTCAAAGAACGGGAAGATCAAGCAAGACTCATTCGAAAATATGGTAGAGTGCCAAAGATTAGAGAGAGCGCGAAAATAATTGACAACCCGCGGTTAATTTTATAGAATAATACGCAAGCCATATGGGAAAACGTGCTCTCGGTATCGATATAGGCGCAGGCTCAGTCAAGCTCGTAGAGCTTGAAAAGACAGCCGAAGGTTTTCAACTCCTTCGGGCGAAGTTTTTTGACCTTACCCAACATGCCGACCAGGACAAAAGGGAAGCCCTTATAAGGGAAGGCTTGGAAGGTCTCCTGAAAACAGAAAAGATACGCGGCGGGAATGCCGCCATATCACTTTCCGGACAGTCCGTCTTTATAAGGTTCCTGAAGCTCCCCAAGATACAAAAAGGCAAAATAGGCAAGATAATAAAATACGAGGCCCAGCAACAGGTCCCGTTCCCTCTTGATAAGATCACCTGGGACCACCAGATATTCCGCGGCAATTCAGGGCCTGAAGAGGATGTCTTATTCGTTGCCGCAAAGAAAGAACTGGTTGAATCCACTCTTGCGAATTTTTCGAGGACAGGCCTTGCTATAGATTCCGTTGATGTAAGCCCGCTCTCCCTGCTTAACGCGATAACGTTCAATGAGCCCATATCCAAGGGTATAATAATAGATATCGGCGCTAAGGCCACAAACCTTATAGTCGTTGAGGACAAAGGGTTTTGGGTCCGTTCCGTGCTTATCGCCGGCGACGAGATGACGCATGCGATAGCTACCAAGCTTAACATGCCTTTCGACAAGGCAGAGGAACTGAAAAGGAAAGAAGGCATGGTCGTCCCATCGGATGGTCTTATGCCCTCCAATGTAAGTTCAACAGGGAAAGATCTCTCCGGTATCCTAAATGCCGTTGTTTCTGATATGGTCTCCTCTATAGTGCAGTCGCTTGAATTTTACAAAACAAAACACGGCAAGAATACGGTCTTCGGCGAAGTGATACTGTCCGGAGGCGGTTCAAAACTAAAAGGTATCGAGGATTTCCTGTCGAAGAGCCTTGGCATGCAGATAAGGCGCGCTAACCTCGGCCAGAAGATAAAGTGCCCTTCTAATCTCAGGGTGGATATAGATTTTCAGTCAAGGTTCGGCGCGGCTATCGGTCTTGGCCTGCGGGTGCTTCAAAGATGCCCTACGAATATAGACTTGCTGCCGATAGAGAGGAAAGAGGAGAGGGACTTCAAGAAAGAGAGAATATGGATAATATCGGCGGGGATCATGTTCGCCCTTATCCCCTTTACTATAGCAATGAATATATGGTTCCAGTCGGGAGCCTTGAGGAAACAGATATCCTTCCTGGATGAGATGTTAGCCCAGTATGAGGGGGTTAAGACCAAGATCGCATCCCTTAAGGACAGCATAAAGAAAGGTGAATTAAGCATAAAGCCGCTTGAGAATATCGCAGCGAGAAGATCGCTTTTACTGGAGTCTTTCCTTGAGGTTGAAAAGCTCCTTCCAAAAGAGACGTGGCTTACTTCATTTGGCATGGAGAAAGACTGGGTAACTATAGAAGGCAAGACCTCCGAGAACCTGGCTGCAATCACGGATTTCAAGAACAAGCTGGCGGAATCTCCTTTCTTTGAAAGCGTCGATATAATTTACGCGAGCCTCCCGAAAGACGACGAAGAGGGCATGGGACAGATAAGGGATTTTTCCATAAAGTTCAAGCTTAAGGCCCGGGGGATGTTATTGGAACCCCTGGATTCGGATAAGGATAAAAAATAAGAATGGCTAACGGGATAAAGTCCCATATAATGACAAAGGTTACGCTGGGGGTGCTTTTCTTGATCTCTCTCGGCATAGCCGTTTTAGTCGGTCTAGACAGGATTTCCTTGAAGAAATCCATAGAGGGCAAGACCGGGGAACTGGATAATTTCAGGAGCGAGGGGCTCGGCAACCTTAATAGGGAAAGGCTTAAGCTGGAAAGGCAGATGGACTCCCTTAACAGCGTGAATGAGCGCATGAGCAAGGGACTCTTCTCCAAGCCTGTTGCGCAGATGCCAAAGGATGTCGGCGATGCCTTGAAATTCAAGGAAGAGCTTTACAGGGTCCAAAAGAAGATAAAGGATGAAGGTGCGCCTATTGATTTCCAATTCCCATTCTGGCTGGGGTTTGAGCGGTATGAGCATGATATCCCCGCAGCGGCGGACCTTCCGGTAAGGGTCAAGCAGCTGGATATAATCGCCGAGATCATCGACCTTATGCTGCAATCCAAGATACCCGAAGTTTCATCCGTAGAGTTCCTGGAATCCAAAGTGGTCGTTCTTGAAGGTGAGAAAGAGCCGTTGTTCAGGAATTTCCCGGTCAGAATTTCATTCGAGTGCAAGAACGATAACCTCGTGAATTTTATGTATAAATTGTATTCCGCGGGGATGCCGTTCAGAATAGAGATGATAAAGGCAAAGACAGTAAACGAAGATATGGGAGAAAAGGGCGCGCTTAAGGTTGAAATGATAATAGTGGCTGCCGTGCAGCAACAGGAGAAGAAATGAAGGATGCGTATAAAATAGCAACTATAATCCTGTTTGCGATATGGCTTATCTTTATCTGGAGGGGCTCGTCCCTTTTTGCGCCTGAAGAATCCGGTGTTTTAATGGAGGAGAAGGCCGGGATGCAGAAAGCCCAGGGCCTGGAAGTCACGGATACAACCGACAATTATGCCGCGCTTATCGATGGCATCAATTCACCGTTCGCAATATCGAGATATAAACCTTTGTTCGACAGGAACATCTTTATCAAACCGGAAGCGCCCCCCGAACAGTTCAGCCCTGAAAAGCTTAAGGTGGTTTCTATAGGGGCGAATAATCTGCCTTTTATGTATAACGGCTTCATCCAGAAGCAGGATGGGACCATGATAGGGCAAATCAACTGGTCGGGCAAGACATATTTTGCTAAGAAGGGGGAAAAGTTTAAGGATTACAAAATTTTGGAGATAAACTCCAAACTGATAAAGGCCGAAAATAGGGACGGCCAGCTTATCCTTGAATACAAGAAACCCGTTAAAAGTAAAGAGCTTATAGCTAAATTATACGACTCAATGAACGACAAGACCTTCGAAGTCAAGAAGGGCGAGGAATACAACGGTTATAAAGTTCTTGACATAAAGCCGGGTAGTGTGGTATTATACGGCCAAAATCAAGAGTGGGTTATTAACAAGGGGAGATGATATAAATGGATATTACCAATGGGGTTAAAAGAACGGTACTGCCGTTTTTTTGTATTTGCCTGACTTTTAATTTGTTCTTTATTATCTCATTGTTTTATTTCTCGGGAAGTGAAGCCCGCGCAGCAAGCACTTCAGCGTACTCCGATGAGTCCATTGAAGCCAAGATAGTAGCCCAGGACCTCGCAAAGCAAAAGAAGATCGAACGGAAAACCGTTATTTCAGACCTCTTCAGCCAAGCTAAAAAAGAATACGAAGCCAAAAATTACGAAACTGCCCAACAACTGTTCGAGAAGATCGTCCAGATGGACCCCAAGAACAAGTCTGCGGTCCATTACGTCGAGTTATGCAAGGAAGGGATAGTTAAGGATGTTCCGGGAACGGTAACGGGTTCCATGGTAAAGAGGGGTAAGGCCAATTATGCCAATAAGCAGTATTCCGCGGCGGTAAGCGATTTTGAGACTGCTCTCGCGGCCAACCCAAATGATTCAGAGGCGCGTCTATGGCTTGAGAAAGCCCAAAAAGCCGAAAACTATTATCTCAGGGAAAAGTCCACGCTTGAGGAGCGCAAGGATATAATTAAAGACAGACAGGTTATAAGCGAGGAAAAGGAAACCGCAGAGCAGGCTTCGCTGCGGGACGTAGACAGGAGTTGGTTGCCTCCTACGCCTCCGGCTAAGGAAGAGGTACAGATAGAAGAAGTTATATCTGAGGCCGAAAGGGCCGAGCAGGAAGCGAAAAAAGCCCTGGTCGACAAGATGCGCAGCGTAATGGTCCCGGCGATCTCGGTAACCGATGCGGATATCCAAGACCTTATCCGCCAGCTGATGGAGATGACGGGTGTTACGATTGTTGTCGACGAGAGGGAGCTTGCCAACCTCACAAAAGACAGCCCTATAAAGATTTCCTTGAGCACGGCTACTCCTATGCCACTTCTTGATGTATTGGATATAGCTTTCAAGACAACGCAGTTGGCATATAAAGTAGAACCGAATTACGTCTATGTATCAAGCAAATCCGTAATACAGAAAGAAGACTTGGTTACCAGGACCTACAAACTTAAATATCCGGAACGTAAGACCAGGGAAGTTAAACTGAAAGAATTCGAGACCAAACAGGAATAGACATGAGAAAAAATCTCCTTATTCTAGCAGTCGTTTCCCTTTTGGGGCTCCCCTGTATCGCGTCTTCGGAAGATCTTACCATTGCCGAATATCTCCAGAACAGCCTGCCCCCGCAGGACGGCAGGAAAATAACATACAACCAGGCCACGAAGCTCCTTACGGTGACAGACACGAAGACGAACCAATCCCTCATAAAGGACCTTATTAAGCAGTACGAGGTCGGGCCTAAACAGGTCATGATAGAGACAAGGTTCGTCGAAGTCGATGTTACCGATCTCTGGGAACTTGGCGTAGAATATTATGAGATGCATGAAGGCCATACCAGCAATAAGGGTCTCAGGGGCAGCAGGGTCGGGCCGGGACAGGTTGTCTGGGACAGCGCTGCGGGAGCTTTCCCGCTTTCCGGAAGTTATGCCAGCCAGTTGATGCTCTTTAAGATCCTGGAAGGCGGCGATTATTTTGTTGCCAATCTTAGAGCGTTGGCCGAACAGGGCAAAGCCAACCTTTTGTCTTCACCTAAGATCACCACGATCGCAGGACAGATGGCCAATATCCAGGTTGTAAGGACGCAGCCCTATGTGTCGGATTTCACCCTTGAGAACATAGGTACGGCCGAAGATCCTATATGGAGTTATAAACTTACATTGGCTGAGAAACCCATAGGGATATTCCTTGAAGCTACTCCCTATGTGACCGAAGGCTCCAATACCATAACCCTGGACCTGCATCCCGAGGTAAGTATCCTTAAGGACCAGGTAAGCATATCCACGTTGACCACGAGCGGTGAGACCGGGCAGCTCGGAAACGTCACCGCGACAGATGCCGTGCCGTTGATCCCTGATTCGTTAGGCTGGCCGGTTGTGGATGTAAGGACCGCCCAGACGAGTGTTGTTGTTGACAGCGGACAGACGATAGTGTTAGGCGGCATGATAAAGGATGAAGAGACTATAACGAAGATGAAGGTACCCGTACTTGGAGATATTCCTGTCCTGGGCAAGGCGTTCCAATATGATTACAAGAACCAGCGCAAGAAGAACCTCCTTATTTTCATCACGGCGAGCATCATCAATGCCAGAGGGGAGGCGGTAAGATGAAGATGACCGTCCGGGTTTTGATATTTGCAACGGTTATAACGGCCTTTGCTTTTTTTGTTTCTTCAAACGTGTTTGCCCAGGCGGAAAGCGAGGGGGCAGGAGAAATCTCATCAGGTGGAGAGGCCGACAATATTCAAGACTATCTTCAGCAGGCCCTACCGGAGAACCCGGAAAGGAAGATAGTGATGGATGATATCACCGGTGTTTTGACTATAACGGACACCCCGACCAACCAGGTATTGGCAAGGGACCTAATCGAGCTTTGGGACACCGGTCCCAGCCAGGTTAAGATCCAGGCCAGGTTCGTGGAGATAGATGTTACCGATATAGAAGAACTTGGAGTGGAATGGGAATGGTACAGACCCAACCGCTCCGCGGAAAAGAATAATCGTTTCAGCAATACCGGCGTAAGTATGTTCTCTAGTTCCATGCTGGACAGAAGCGATGCCAATGATGATCTTGCAGGTGTATTCGGGCTTGCAAACGAAGCCGGCGGTCTGGATTTACAACTCGGCACTTTCACGGCTGCAGGTAACCAGATACGAATGCATATAAAGGCCCTTGAGGAGCAGGGCAAGTTAAACCTGCTCTCGTCGCCTACGGTAACGACGCTTTCCGGGCAGATGGCCAACATACAGCTTGCCAATATAGTGCCCTATGCCTCCGATTTCACGAGGACGAATATCGGTACTACCGGCAGGCCTATCATGGTCGAGGTATATAAAGTTGCCGAAAAGGTTACCGGGATCATGCTTGAAGTCACTCCTACCGTTTCAGGCGACAACAAGATAATCACCATGGATATACATCCGGAAGTAAGTGTCCTGGTCGACCAGGTGCCGATTTCAGCCGCAGATGAGTTTCCTGACGGGCTCGGTTACCCCATAATAGATACCAGGACTACGCAGACGTCGGTAGTCCTAAAAAGCGGAGAAACTGTTGTTATCGGCGGCCTTATCAGGGAGACTGAGGATGTCACGAAGAGGAAGGTGCCCGTACTGGGAGATCTCCCGCTGGTAGGGGATCTTTTTAAGACCCATCACAGCACCAGTGCGAAGAAGAACCTTTTGATCTTCCTTACGGCTACGGTACTTGATTCCAGAGGAGAACCGGTACTATGAAGCGTAATATATTTATAGTTGCAGCCGTTTTGGCTGCACTGGTATTGGTTTCGACAATTGATGCCCAGGTGATGCCCAAGAACAAGGGTTCCAACGGCAAACAGAAAGAGATCGTCCTTACCACGGGGGACCTGAAGGAGTCATACAAAGTAATAGGAATAATCTCGGCTCGCGGAGGAGAGGTGAATCTCGACGGCCTTAACGGAAAATTAAAGGATACCGCGAGGGACCTTGGAGCCGATTACGTAGTAGGTATCAATTACTTCAATTACAGCGGTTATGTATATGCTTATGGAACGGCTGTAAAGCTCAAGGAATAGACAAACCAGTATTTTTGGGGTTCACGCCTTATTGTATTCCCGCATATTACCTACACCGGAAAAGTACCCAATAAGAAGAATATCTATATTGAGCAATGTCCGATAAAAGAAGGTTGTTTCTCGTAGATGGCAATTCGTTCTGTTACAGGGCATTTTATGCCATACGGGCCCTGACGAACTCGAAAGGCCAGCCTACGAACGCTATATACGGGTTTATCACGATGATCAACAAGATCATCAAGGACGAAAAGCCCGGATATATGGCGATAGCTTTCGACCTGAAAGGGCCGACTTTCAGGCATAAGAAGTTCGAGAAATACAAGATACACCGGAAACCGATGCCGGAAGAGCTTGTAGACCAGATGCCCATAATAAAAGAAGTTGTAAGGGCTTATAATATACCGATCTTTGAAATGCAGGGTTACGAGGCGGATGATATCCTGGCGACCGTCGCCGGCAGGGCTTCCGGGGAAGGTTTCGAGGTCTATATAGTGACCGGGGATAAGGATATGCTTCAGCTTGTCGGGCCGCGTACCAACGTATACAATCTTCATAAAGAAGGGCTCATATATGATGCGGAGGCGGTCAGAGAACGATACGGAGTTCCCCCCGGGAAGATAACGGATCTCATGGCACTTATGGGGGACGCTTCCGACAATATTCCCGGTATAGCCGGGGTCGGGGAGGTGACTGCCAGGAAACTTATGGAGGATTTTGGCAGCCTCGAGAAGGTCTTGGACGGCGTTAATTCGATAAAGTCTGAGACCCTGCGTAAAAAAATATCGTCCGGCAGGGAACAGGCGATCATGAGCAAAGAATTGGCTACGGTTGACGGCAATGTGCCCATAGAGATTGACCTTGAATCCCTCCGCCTGGGGGCGCCTGACGGGCAAAGATTATATGAACTGTTCAATGAACTGGAATTCAAGAGCTTGCTTAAGGACCTGTCTTCACCGGGCAAGAAGATATCCGGTGATTACAGGCTTGTATCTGGCAATGACGGCCTTGAACGGTTGGTTAAAGATTTGTCAGCGCAAAATGAGTTTGCTCTGGACTTCGAGACGACCGGGCCGGATCCCATGTCCTGTGAACCCGTGGGCGTATCTTTTTGCTGGAAGGAAGGCCTTGCCTTTTACGTTCCTATAGGTGATGTTGAAGGAGGGTTGCCTAAACAGGAAGTTTTAGGCCAGCTTAAAAAGGTATTGGAAGACAAGGGCATAACGAAGATAGGCCAGAACATAAAATACGAGAAGCTGCTTCTGGAAGTAAACGGAGTGAAGATAAAAGGGCAGATCTTTGATACTATGGTGGCTTCATATATCCTCAACCCTTCAAAATTTAACCATAACCTTGAGGATATCTCGCTGGAATACCTGGGGCTGAAGAAGACCCCCATAACGGAGCTTATAGGCGAGGGCAAGAAGAAGATAACTATGAAGGAAGTCGATGTTGGCCGTGTAAAAGACTATTGCTGCCAGGATTCTGATGCGACTTTCAGGCTTAAAAAAGTGCTGGATGCCCAGCTTGAAGAAAAGGATATGGGCAAGCTTTTCCATGAGGTCGAGATGCCGCTGGTTGATTGCCTGGCGGACATGGAATTTACCGGGGTGGCTATCGATACCGGTTACTTGGGCAAAATGTCGGTTGATATGGAAAAGCAGCTTGATAGATTGACTGCGGAAATATACGAAACGGCAGGGACAGAGTTCAATATCAATTCGCCTAAACAGCTTTCCGAAGTGCTCTTTGTTAAACTCGGGCTCCCTGCGGTTAAGAAGACGAAGACGGGCCATTCAACGGACGTTGATGTCCTGGATACCTTGTCGGCGGCTCACCCTTTGCCGGCGTTGTTGTTGAAATACAGGGAGATCCAGAAACTTAAGTCTACTTATGTCGATGCATTGCCGGAATTGGTGAACGGCAAGACGGGCCGGGTCCACACGTCTTTTAACCAGACGGTAACCGCTACCGGCCGGCTGAGTTCCTCGGATCCCAATTTCCAGAATATCCCGGTAAAGACAGAGATGGGCAGGAGGATACGCAAAGCTTTTATATCAGGCAACAAAGGGTGGTCGATACTGGCCGCGGATTATTCGCAGATAGAACTGAGGATACTAGCACATTTTTCCTCGGATAACGAGCTCCTGAAGGCTTTCGAGAATGACCGTGACATACATGCCCACACCGCTTCGCTTATATTCGGGGTCGGGGAGAATGATGTCACTAACGAGATGCGTTCTATAGCCAAGACGGTCAACTTTGGGATAGTCTATGGGATGAGCCCATTCGGGCTTTCGAAAGAACTCAGGATCGGGATATCCAAGGCCAAGGAGTTTATAGACGCATATTTCGATAAATACGTCAAGGTAAAGATTTTTTTGGAGGGCTTGGTGGAAGAGGCAAGACATGACGGTTATGTCACCACGATATTAAACAGGCGCAGGTACCTGCCGGAGATAAACAGCAAGAACAACTCAGTCAGGCAGTTCGCCGAAAGGGCGGCGATCAACGCCCCGATCCAGGGTTCGGCTGCGGACCTGATCAAGATAGCGATGATCAATATCCAACGCTTGATCGACGAAAAGAAACTGAGGTCCAAGATGATCCTCCAAGTACACGATGAGCTCGTTTTTGAGGTCCCTGAAGAAGAGCTGGAGGTAATGAAAGGTCTTGTAAAGACAAGGATGGAAGAAGTGGTTAGGCTTAAAGTTCCTGTAAAGGTCCAGATAAAAGCGGGAAAGAACTGGCTGGAGGCCGCCTGATATGGCGACGCGCAGTAAGCTGAAAGTGCTCTTTGCCTCAAGCGAGGTAGAGCCTTATTCCAAGACAGGCGGACTGGCTGATGTTGCCGGAAGCCTGCCCGTTGCGCTCAATAAATCCGGGGTTGATATAAGGGTGGTGACCCCGAAATACAAATGCGTGAAGGTCAAGGGCAATGAAACGCTCCTGGGCGGTAAAGTGCCGGTATATTTTGTAGAGAATGACGGTTATTTCATGCGGGATGGCCTGTATGCCGAGAACGGCAACGATTACGGCGATAACCTTGACAGGTTCGTGTTCTTTTCAAAACAGGTTCTTGAGATAATAAGAAAAAAGAAGTTCAAACCTGATATCATACATTGCAATGATTGGCAGACGGCCCTTGTCCCATTATATCTTAAAGAGATATTTTGGCCTAAGTATAAGTCTTGCAGAGGGATAAGAACATTGTTAACCGTCCATAACCTCGGTTACCAGGGTGTTTTTTCCAAATTAGATTTTCCGAAGACGCAGCTGGGATGGGAATATTTTACCATGCACAGGCTGGAGTTCTATGACATGGTGAATGTCTTGAAAGGAGGCCTGGTCTTTTCGGACTTCATAAGTACCGTATCTCCTGCGTATGCCGAAGAGATCCAGACCGGAGAGTTCGGTTACGGGCTAGATCCGTTGCTCAGAGAGAGAAGGGACCACCTTTTCGGTATACTCAACGGGATCGATTACGGCGAGTGGAACCCGTCAAAAGACACTGAACTAAAATATCATTTTTCAGCCTCAAGGCCCGGAGGTAAGGCAATGGACAAGGCCTTACTTCAGAAAGAATGCGGGCTCGATGTAAGAGCCGATATGCCCGTTATAGGGGTGATATCCAGATTAGCGGACCAGAAAGGATTGGACCTCATATCCGGGATGATCAACCGGCTCTTGGATGATATGGATGTCCAATTTGTGCTCTTGGGAACCGGCGAGGAAAAATACCACCGGCTGTTCGGGGAGATTGGCAGTAGAATGCCCCGAAAAGCATCTATAAACCTCAAGTTTGACGAAGTGTTGGCAAAGAAGATTTATGCCGGTTCGGATATGTTCCTTATGCCGTCAAGGTATGAGCCATGTGGACTGGGGCAGATGATATCTCTCAGGTACGGGACTATACCGATAGCCCGTAATACCGGAGGCCTGGCCGATACCATATCGGAGTTTAACATAAAGACCGGCGAGGGCAACGGGTTCCTTTTTGGGCGCTATGATACATGGGAACTTTTTGACGCCGTAAGACGCGCCCTGATGGTCTATAAGCAGAAGAGGTTATGGACGAAGTTGGTGTCGAACGCCATGGCGTGCGATTTTTCATGGCAACGTTCGGCGAAGAAGTACCTGGAATTATACAAGAAACTGGTCTGAAGATGCCCGTGATAGGAGTTACCGGAAGTATCGGTACGGGTAAGAGTACCGTCTCCGGGATGTTCAGGAGAATGGGTGCGGCGGTCATTGACGCGGATGAGATATCCCATTCAATAATGGAACCGGGAAAACCGGCCTGGAAGAAAGTAGTTTCGGTTTTCGGCAAGAAGCTCTTGAGGCGCGGCGGGTATATTGATAGGAAAGTCCTCGGAAAGATTGTCTTCTCCGACAGCGGGGGATTGGACAGGCTTTGCGGCATATTGCATCCCGAGATATACAGGCATATGCGTGCAGCCGCAGCCAGGATACGCCGGGCCGATAAGTCCGCTATAATAATACTTGACGTACCGTTGCTTCTGGAGTCCGGCGGGAGGCGATATATAGATAAACTGGTAGTGGTTACCGCCCCTAAGCGCGTACAAATAGAAAGGGCTTGCGGCAAGCTCGGGATAAGCCGTTCCGAAGCGCTTAAAAGGATATCCGCGCAGCTTCCGCTCAAGGAGAAAGCGGCAGCTGCCGATTATGTGGTGGATAATGGAGGTTCTCCTATAGCCACGGAGAAACAGGTCAGACAGATATGGAAGAAGCTTGTGGGAGCATAGGTTGCCCTAATAAAATAGAGGATATCATAGGTGTCCTGGATAACGAGATATCCGGCTCTAAAGATAAGAGAGTGCTCCCTAGTGTTGCATTGCTTCTTGTTGACATAGATAATCTCGAACGCGTCAACCGCTGGTACGGAAGGAACACCGGCAATGAAGTCCTGGTGTCCCTGGCCGGATTATTGAAGGACGGCCTTGGCGGAAAGGACCTGCTTGCGAGATTTGGAGGCGATGAGTTCCTGGTCCTTCTTAGGGATGTGACATTAAAAGAGGCAAAGGAGCGCAGCGCCAGGATCCTGCAGGCGGTAAGGTCGCGTGAATTCGCTTCAGAGAAGCTCAAAATCTCGGTTTCCGTGGGGATCGCGAACTATTTTTCATTCGCATTCTCCGGGGATGAGTTACTGGGATGCGCAGTGGAAGCGTTGGCTTTGGCACAAAAAGAGGGGGGAATATTCAAGGTTTTTATGGAAGAGGAGGAATGGAATGAAAAGTAGCAGTGAAGAGACGAACGGGAAACAAACAAGCAAGGAAATCAAGGATACCAAGGAGGCCAAGGAGATTAAGGAGGCCGCAGAGCCGAAAGAATCGCCGGGTCCCGTGCTCAACATCGCCAAATTGAAGAAGATGACGATACAAGAGCTTACCAAGGCTGCCAAGGACCTCAATATCAATTCGATAAGCGGGCTCAAGAAGCAGGACCTTATTTTCAAGATACTCCAGGCCCAGGCCGAGAAGGAAGGTTTTATGTTCGGCGAGGGCGTGCTTGAGATATTGCCTGACGGCTTCGGGTTCCTGCGTTCGTCGAATTATAACTACCTGCCTTCGCCGGACGACATATATGTCTCGCCCAGCCAGATCAGGAGGTTTGATCTAAGGACAGGGGACACGGTAAGCGGGCAGATACGCCCTCCAAAGGAAGGCGAACGTTATTTTGCCCTGCTTAAGGTCGAGGTAGTCAACATGGAGCATCCCGAATCAATGAAGGAACGCACCCTGTTCGATAACCTTACCCCGTTATATGCGAACGAGCGTTATGTGCTCGAGACCGAGCCGGGTGAAGTATCCATGAGGATAATGGACCTACTGACGCCCATCGGTAAGGGGCAAAGGGGCCTTATAGTCGCCCAGCCTTACAGCGGCAAGACGATACTTCTGCAGAAGATAGCCAATTCGATAATGAAGAACTATCCGGACGTAGTCCTGATAGTCCTTCTTATAGATGAGCGCCCGGAAGAAGTCACCGATATGCAGCGTTCGGTAAAAGGAGAGGTGGTAAGCTCCACTTTTGACGAACCTGCCGAGAGGCACATACAGGTTGCCGAAATAGTGCTCGAGAAAGCCAAGAGGCTTGTTGAAAACAAAAAGGATGTCGTCGTCCTGCTCGACTCGATCACCCGCTTGGCGCGCGCCTACAATACGGTGGCTCCGCACAGCGGAAAGATCCTTTCGGGCGGTGTCGATTCCAGTGCCCTGCATAAACCTAAGAGGTTCTTCGGGGCCGCAAGGGCAGTGGAAGAGGGCGGTTCACTGACTATCATCGCTACGGCCCTTGTCGATACCGGCAGCCGCATGGATGAGGTCATCTTTGAGGAATTCAAGGGTACCGGCAACATGGAGCTCCAGCTTGACAGGAACATGTTCCAGAAGAGGATCTATCCTGCCATCGACATTAAACGGTCGAATACCAGGAAAGAGGACCTGCTTTTGAAGGATGAGGACATCAAGCGCATATGGATACTCAGGAAAGTGCTTAACGAGATGAACTCCGACGAGGCCATGGAATTGCTTGTCGACAGGCTGAGCAAGACCAAGACGAACGCGGAGTTCATTATGAACATGCAGCAGAAATAACATAAAAATAAAAGGAGATAGGCAAAATGAAAGACAAGATCCATCCCAAATATGAACCTACGACCATAACCTGTGCTTGCGGGGAAGTTATACATACCCGCTCGGTAAAGCCGAACATCAAGGTCGAGATATGCTCGAAATGCCATCCGTTCTTTACCGGCACCACCAAGCTGGTCGATACCGCCGGCAGGGTCGAGAAGTTCAAGAAGAAATACAGGAAGTAACTTCCGGGCCGGAATATGTTCGAAGCTTTAGAGGCCAGGCTTAAGCGTTATGACGAACTGGAAAAATTGATCACTGACCCGAAGGTGATAGCGGATTCGTCCGCCTACCAGCGTTATACGAAAGAACTCGCCTCCCTGAGGGTCATAGTCGGCAGGTACAGGGAGTACAAGAAAGTCAGCGCGGAGATAGCGGGCCTTGAGGAGATGCTCGGGAAAAAATCCGAAGATGCCGGTCTCGTGGAACTCGCAAAGGAAGAGCTCCTGGACCTGAAGAAACGCCTGCCTGCATTGGAAAGGGAGATAGAGGACCTGCTTCTCGAAGATGACCCCGATGCGGACAAGAATATAATAATTGAGATAAGGGCGGGGACAGGCGGGCAGGAAGCGTCGCTTTTTGCCGCGGACCTTTTCAGGATGTATTCAAAGTATGCTGCAGGCCAGGGGTGGTCTGTCGAGACACTCAGCTCCAGTGTTTCGGAAGCCGGCGGCTTCAAAGAGATAGTATTCGGTGTGAACGGCAACGGCGTGTACCGGAAGATGAAGTTCGAAGCC
>CAZAEH010000003.1:0-95093 GCA_964484255.1 uncultured Planctomycetia bacterium | reverse complement strand
GGCTCTCCATAAATGCACTCCATATCTTTTCATTAATTTCATTTTTCCCCGCTCTTGGAACTGTATTCCTCCATGATCCGAAATGAGAGAAGCAGATACAGCCTCTCCTCCGGGTCCTCCAAATCCAGGTGGATCAGTTCCCGGATCCGCTCCATTCTGTTGATAAAAGAGCTGCGGTGTATGTACAGCGCCTTGGCGGACGCCACTGCATTATACTGCAGGCGCGCATAAGTTAAAAGTGTTTTATAATAGGAAGTCTCATTTTCTCTGTCATATCGGTACAGGGCAAGCAGTTCTCTGCTGCAGACCTGTTCCGGCAGAAAATTTCCCACACCGTATTTTACCAGGAAATCCAGCCCATAATCATCAAATTTATGATAACAATATGTAAAATTTTTTCTCAGCCCCATCTCCATGGCAAACTCCGCCTGCCGGTAAGCGCTGCGTATACAGGAGATATCCGTAAATTCCCGGCTGCACCCGGCTGCCAGCACACTCTCCCGCAGAAAATATACCATTTCCTTGTGGAATTCCAGATTTGTAGATTTGGAAAACATCTTCTGGTTAAACAGCATGGCAATGTCACCGTTATGTGTCACACAATATGTTCCCGGCCACATCCGCTCCATCTGTGAACAGAGATACCTCATATTATATGCCTTTCCTCTCTGGAGAATATTCTCACGGATGGTCAGCATATAGTAAACATCCCCGGGCAGATTTTTATTTGACCACAAAAGCCGCAGAAGCTCTCCCTCGTCCGCCCCGTCTGTCTCCAGACATTTTTTCAGCATGTGATGCAGATCTGCCAGCCGCGGAGGCCCCAGTTCAAACCCTCCGCACTGGTCATAAAGCCGCTCCACATATCCTGCAAGATGATCAAAAACGGATTTCTCATATTCCGTCTTTGACTCCTCCTGACCCTCCTCGATCAAGAGAGACAGACGTCCCACATAACCATTCTCATGGTATATGTTTTTATAGATCACCACTTCACCTGCTGTATACACAAAAGCCTCTCTTCGCTGTTCCAGTTCCTTAAATCCGGGCATGCTGGTCAGATCATTTACATCCTCCAGCGGAAGCTGGTTCATATCATCCACAAAATTCCGGTACATCCTCTCATCATTTGAATATGCAATATATTTAAAATCTCCGTCCATAAGTGCTGCCGGTTCCGGGAGCATCATCCGGCAGCTGTCCAGAATTTCCTGATATCCCACATTGCCGTTGACTATCCTGTTAAGTTCCTCATCCCAACTGTCAAAAATATCGAAAATCTCTGTCAGCACATTAAACAGTGTCTTCTCTGATATCCCTTCTTCCAGAAAGACTATGTCGTTATTTCCCCGGTCACAGGCCGCCCCCGCAGAACCGATGATCAGGAGAACGCAGCCTGTAAGTCTATTGACACAGTGTAGAGCATCCTTTGCGTCCACAATGACGGCTAGTGGTCGCCGAAGCTCATTGCCGCAATGCCCTTCAACTCCCCGGAGCCCTCTATTATTATATCATCACCGTTTATCCGGAACTTGGCACCCATATTCTTAAGATTGGCGGCCATCGAACTTATCCTGTCTGTCTCCTTGACCTTAAGTTCCTGCGCGCCCTTGATGACCGTTGTTCCTTCGGCAAAAGAAGCGGCTACCATCAATATAGGCAACTCGTCTATTGTCCTAGGTATAAGGTCCCCCTCCACCGTAACCGCACGCAGTTGCGCGCTTTCGACTATTATATCACCGACAGGTTCAGACGCAACATCCCTGATATTCTCTATCCTGATATTCGCGCCCATTTGCTTCAGGATATCTATGATCCCTGACCTTGTTGGATTTATCCCGACTGAATCCAGCTTTAAAGAAGAACCTTTTACCAATGAAGCGCCCACAATAAAGAAAGCCGCGCTTGATATGTCTCCCGGAACATCTATCTTCTGGCCCCTCAGGAAAGCGCCCCCTTCGACAGAGACCCTTGGCCCCTCAATAGATACACGGGCCCCGAAAGCCTTTAACATCCTCTCTGTATGGTCCCTAGACTTGTAAGGCTCCGTGACGGAAGTCTTACCATCGGCATAAAGACCCGCCAGCAATACGGCTGATTTTACCTGCGCGCTGGATATCTGCGATATGTAATCTATGGGATTAAGTTTTCCGCCGTGTACGGTTATAGGCGCATAGTTGGCATCGTCCCTGCCCTCGAACGAGGCTCCCATAAGCCTAAGCGGTTCCGTCACCCTCTTCATTGGCCTTTTCGATAAACCTTTTCCGGCCGCGAGGACAGTGCTGAAATCCTGTCCGGCAAGTATTCCCATCAACAGCCGCATAGAAGTACCGGAATCGCGCATAAAAAGAGGGCTGTCTGGCCTGGAAAGACCGGACAACCCTTTTCCGCTAACGGTCACTTCACCGGAAGTTTCTTTAATGTCGATACCCATAGCCATTAAAGCTTCGGTTGTAGTAAGGGTATCATCCGAATGAAGTATATTCTTTATTACGCTCGTGCCGGAGGCAAGCGAGGCGATTATCAATGCCCTGTGGGAGATAGATTTATCACCCGGCAGGGTAAGGCTACCCGCGAACCTCTTTACAGGCCTGACCGAGAATCCCAAATTACATAGCTTTCGCTATATCGCCTTCCCTGATGTCTGTTCCTTCGGTTATATTGGCTGCGGACATCGTCTCATAGACCTTCTCCACCTGCGCCTTTGCTATGAGTTTACCGTCCCTGAATACGCCGAATACGACACCCGGGCTTATGCCTTTATTGTTTCCGGCAGCGACTACTATAAAATTAAATTCCTTGTTGACTACGAGGACTTTTCCTTCGGCATCGACACCCGGCTTGACCACGATCTTATCAAGCTCGACTTCTTTCTTGGCCTGGAGATCCTCGACCTGTTTCCTTAAATTATCGTTGTCGGATGATACTGCCTTAAGCTGGTCCTGGAGGGAACTGAATTCCTTGAATATTTTGTCATATTGCTCCTGCAGGGAAGTGCGCGAGATCTTCTCGCTCTCCCAATTGGTCTTTACATCATCAAGCTCCCTGCTCTTGCTGCTGAGCTGGTCCTCCGCGTCTTCCCTGGCCTTCTTCTCGTCGGCCAGCATCGCTGCAAGCTTCTCGGCCTTATCCTGTAAAGCCGAGACCTTGCCCTTCATGTCCGCCAATTGGGCCTCAAGGTCCAGCTTGGTCTTCTTCTGTTCACTAAGCTCTTTATCTAAGGCCGCCTTTTCATCTTTAAGGCTATTGAGAGTGTTTTCGGTAGTGAGACGCTCTGAGTTCGCTTTCTGCAAACCGGTAAAAGATACCGCGGCAAAAATACCCAATCCAAGGCACAATAAAACCAAGATTATTATTACAAGCCGGAACGATTTCATTTGTTCCTCCTTTTATTTGGCTTTACTTATTGACCGTGGATTATTATATCTTACGTGAGACCGGCAATGCAAGAAAAAAATACTCCCTCGCGCTGATCCGCAAAGGAGTATCAAACAAATACCAAGTTATAAGAACGCTTCCTTTATGCTACCAACAGCATGGTAAGCATGCCAAACACCATTAACGAAACACCGACAACGCCAAAACACGTCCTGTACACCTTTTCGTTAATACCTGAGCCCACGCTGCCCTTATAAAGGCCTGCGGCCCAGCTTGCGACCGAATGCCTGAAAGCTACCGAATAAAGGCCTATAACAACTACAGCTAAAGCCATGACTAAACTCAGGATAGCGTTTGACATCTGTGGCCTCCGATTTTACCTGTTTTTTGCCCACTTGGGCATCTACAGGAACTATATATACACTATTAAAAAGGTTTTGTCAATGGTAAAATATTGCTATAAGAAGGGCCTATTATGTCCTTCATATCGGAGGGTAAATCGGCACAGAATTCCATCTCTTTACCTGTTGCCGGGTGGCGTAACCTGAGGTAATACGAGTGGAGGGCCTGCCTGGCAAACTTTCCTTTTGACCCGTACTTTTCATCACCCAGGACGGGGTGCCCTATATATGACATATGGACCCTTATCTGGTGGGTCCGGCCGGTCTTAAGGTTCAACATAACGAGCGTAAAACCATCAAACCTCTTGACTACTTTGTACTCGGTGACCGCCCCTCTCTGCGAGTCGTGCCTGACAGACATCTTCTGGCGGTTGCTCGGGTGCCTCCCGATCGGCAGGTCAATGACCCCGCTATCCGTATCTATAATACCTTTCACCAGGGCCAGGTAATTCTTCTTCACTTCCCTGGACTTGAATTGCCTGGCAAGTTCGGCGTGGCTCTTGTTGTTCTTTGCAACGACCATGACGCCCGAGGTATCCTTATCCAGCCTGTGGACCAGGCCTGGCCGGCCCTCACTAATATCGGACAGCTTACCGCTATGGTTCAAGAGCGCGTTAACCAGGGTCCCGGACCTTATGCCCGCGCCGGGGTGAACCGCTATGCCCGGCTGCTTATCGACCACTATTATATCGTCATCTTCATATATTATATCAAGGCCTATGTTCTCGGGCACGATCCCGGAGGGGACAGTTTCTTCAGGCAGGACTTTTATCTTTTCACCGGGTTTGACCTTATGGTTGGGTCTTGCCACGCGGCCGTCAACAAGCACGAGGCCTTTTTCCATCAGTCTCTTGATATGTGACCTTGTGACTGGGACGGGGTATACTGCGGCCAGGTACTGGTCCAGCCTAGCGGGAAGGCCGTCCTCCTTTACTTCGAAGGTATAAGTTTCCATGCTATTGCGGATATGATAAATATCAAGATAGATATTAACTGCGATACGGTAAGTCCCGCGAGGAACGCGGGATTGTCCCCGCGGAAGAATTCGATCAAGAACCTGAAAACCGAATAACCCAGCAGATAAAGCAACATCGTCCTGCCGTTCGAGGGCTTTCGTCCCCTCAGAAAGAGAAAAAGCGCGAACATGGCCGCAGACTCTATCAATTGCGTAGGGATAACTTTAACTTCCATACCCGGAAAGGTGACACCTATGGGAAGGTCCGTAGGTTTTCCGTAACAGCAACCGTTAAGAAAACACCCTATGCGCCCTATCGCTTGTCCTAAAGCCACGAAAGGAGCTATAAGATCTCCTGTCTTCAACACGGGCATCTTGTTGACCTTCAGGAAAATTATTGCACATATAACGGCAAGGATGAGCCCCCCGTACCAGACGAGTCCCCCTTCCCACAATTTGAAGATATCTGCAGGTCGGATAAGGTATTCTTCAAGGTTGAGCAGGACAAATAAAACGCGGCCTCCGGCAATGCCGCTTATTATAAGCAATACTGAGAGGTCGAGGATCTTGTCGCCGTCCATCCCGGACGATATTGCTTTCTTTCTGGCGAGGTATGACGCCGACAGAAAGGCTGTTGCGAGCGCAACACCATAGGAAAATACCTTGAACGGCCCTATCTCAAACAGGACGGGATGCATCTTTTCCCCTTAATATGACAAAAAACAATATGACGGAACCGACGGTTATGCAGGAATCGGCCACGTTGAACACCGGCCACCAATGGAAGTCTATGAAATCCACTACATACCCGAACCGAAGCCTGTCGATAAGGTTACCGCATGCACCTCCCAGTATCAGGGCAAACGGCAGGTATAAGCTGGATTTCTTTTTTGCCAAATAAAATACTATAAAAATAATCGCTATGACAGATACCAATACCAGTATAAGGGTCTGGCTCTTGAACAAACCGAAGGATGCACCCGTGTTCTCTACAAGGCTGACGCTTAAAAGGTCCCCCAATACCGGCACCGATTCTTCCGGCCGTAATTTCGCTGCCACTAAAGCCTTTGTAACCTGATCGGCGACAACGACCAATCCGGCAACGATAAATGGGAACATCAGATTATCTTCTTCTGCGGGTCCTCTTTGGACTGGCAATCCAGGCAAAGGCTCGCGAAAGGCATGGCCATAAGACGCTGCTTCGCTATAGGTTTATCACACTTAAGACAAACCCCGTACGTCTTGTCTTCTATGCGCTTAAGGGCCTCCTCTATGGCATAGAGCATCTTCTGCTGGACATTGGTGGCTATACCGAGCGAAAACTCCCTGTCGAAACTGTCGGTGGCCACATCCGCCATATGGAACGTGTATGCCGAAAGATCCCCTGAAGCATCCCTCTGCGACCTGTTGAGGGAATCTTTTTCGACACCGTTGATCTCCTTGAGTATCTCCTCTTTTTTCTTGAGGAGCATCTTCTTGAATTTTTCCAGCTCGGCCTTATCCCATTTTATCATTTCTGATCATTCTCCTTTTAGGACACCTGAGCAGCGCCTGCACAGGGTCGGATGGTCCGCGTCGCTGCCTACCTCATTTGAATAAGTCCAGCAGCGGTCGCATTTCGCTCCGGAAGCCTTTCTTACCAATATGCCAAGGCCTTCGGACTCCACAAGGCCCGCCTTTCCGTGAAATCCGCCCGGGGTATCCTCTATTGAAAAACCGGAAAGCAGGAACACCCCCGCCAGTTCTTTCGCGAAGCCGTGAAGATATTTGTACCTTTGCACATCTTTTATATAGATCGTAACCGACGCCTCCATGGAGTCGCCGATAACACCGTTGGCCCTTTGTTCCTCTATCGCCTTCATGATAACAGGCCTGAGCACGAAGAGGTCTTCCCACCTCTTCTCGAGGGCCTTATCTATGTACCCTTCCAGCGCCTCAGGCCACAACGAAGAATGCACACTCGGCGAAGGGTCGTCCCTCTTAAGTTTCTGCCAGATCTCTTCTGCCGTAAATGGTGCTATCGGTGCCAGAGTTTTAGCAAGCACCATGACTATCTCATAGATCGCGGTCTGCGTAGACCGTCTTTCCTTCGAGTTCGGCGCATAAGTATACAACCTATCTTTTGAAACGTCAAGATAAAAACTGGAAAGTTCTACTGTGCAGAAGTTATATAACGCCCTAAAAACCTTGTGGAACTCAAAGGTGTCATAATAACCTGCCGTCTCCGCGGCCAGCGAATAAGCCTTGGATATAGCCCATTTATCTATCTCCAAAAGGTCCTTGTGGATAAGCCTGTCCTTCGCCGGGTCATAATCGAAAAGGTTACCCAATATGAACCGCGCGGTGTTCCTTATCTTGCGGTAGGCTTCCGAGGTCCTTTCGAGTATCTCCTTTGATATCCTGATATCTTCATAATAGTCGCATGAGGCGACCCACATCCTCAATACATCGGCACCGTGCGTCTTTATTACATCCTGCGGGGAGATAACGTTGCCCAGGGATTTGGACATCTTCCTGCCTTCCCCGTCCATCACGAACCCGTGGGTCAAGACCGATTCAAAAGGCGGGCGTTTCTCTATCGGCATAGAGGTAAGAAGAGAAGCCTGGAACCACCCGCGATGCTGGTCGCTTCCTTCAAGATACAGGTCTGCCGGGAACTTGAGCTGTTCCCTTGCCCTTAAAACCGACTGGTGGCTGACGCCGGAGTCGAACCATACATCAAGGATGTCCTCCTCTTTCCTGAACTGTCTACCTTTGCATGAAGGGCAGGAAAAACCGGCAGGAAGCAGCTCTGCGGCGGACTTGGAGAACCAGGCATTGGAACCCTCTTTTTCCATTATCGATGCTATCCCTTCGATGACCTTCGCATCCAGCACGGTCTTCTTGCATGATTCGCAATAGAACGCCGGTATCGGGACCCCCCAATACCTTTGGCGCGAAAGGCACCAGTCAGGGCGGTTCTCTATCATGGCCGATATCCTGTTCTCCCCGACTGATGGGACCCATTTCACTTTTTTTATCTCCTCAAGGGTATTTTTCCTCAGGTCCTTATGGTCGACGTCTATAAACCACTGGACAGTCGCCCTGAAGATCACGGGTTCTTTGCACCTCCAGCAATGGGGATACGAATGGGATATAGACCCGGAATTAAGCAGGCTGCCTCCGGTCTTGAGTCTTTCTATTATTGCGTCGTTGGCTTTGAAGACATGGAAACCTTTAAAATCCCCCGCGGTCTCATCGAATATCCCTTTTTCATTGACGGGCATAAGCGTAGGGAGGCCATATCGCTGGCCGGTGAGGTAGTCATCCATGCCATGTCCGGGCGCGGTATGCACGCATCCGGAACCGTCCTCGTTGGAAACGTAATCGGCCAGGACTACCTTGCCCTCCCTGTCCATGAAAGGATGCTTGTAGACAAGGCCCTCGAGCTCCTTGCCCTTAACAGTCGAGACCACTTTATAATCCTTGAACCCTGATTTTCCGGCAACAGACTCCAACAGGTCATGAGCAAGTATATAACGCTCACCGGCCGTCTCTATGGTCACGTAATCCAGCGAAGGGTTCACGGCAACGGCCACGTTAGCCACAAGCGTCCACGGTGTCGTTGTCCAGATTACAAGCGAAAGCTTGCCGTCCCAGGCTTTGTTTCCGGTAACGGCGAATTTTACGAATATCGACGGCGACGCGTGGTCGGCGTATTCGACCTCGGCCTCGGCCAGAGCCGTCTCGCAACGCAGGCACCAGTTAACCGGCTTGACACCTTTATATATATACCCGCCTTCCGCCATCTTGGCGAAAGAACGCACGATACCGGCGACATAATCGTTGCTCAGCGTAAGGTAAGGGTTGTCCCAGTCCCCGAAAACACCAAGGCGCCTGAATTGTTCCTTCTGTATGGATACATACTTAAGGGCATATTCCGCCGCTTTCTTCCGGAACTCTACCCTGTCTATCTGGCCCTTTGAGATCTTCAATTCCTTCAGCAAGGCATGTTCAACCGGGAGGCCATGGCAATCCCAGCCGGGGACATACGGAGAGTCAAAACCCTTCATCGTCTTGTACTTGACGACTATATCTTTGAGGGTCTTGTCAAGAGAGTGCCCGATATGGATGTTTCCGTTCGCATAGGGCGGTCCGTCATGGAGTATATACTTCGGCGCACCGGCGCGCTTTTTTCTTATCCCGGCGTAAGTACCTCCCTCCTCCCAGAATTTAAGAATCTCGGGTTCCCTCCTGGGAAGATCGGCCTTCATTGGGAAATCGGTCTTCGGTAAGTTTAAGGTATCCTTGTAATTCATATTCTCTCTATAAGTGTGTATATCAGTTTTGTCAGTTTCGGTTCAGCCTCGTTGGCCGCTTTTATTATCTCGTCTATGTTGCATGGTTTAAGAGTCTCGGGAAGACATACATCGGTTATGACACTTATGCCGAATATCTTCAGGCCCGCGTGCCTTGCCACGATAACTTCCGGCACGGTAGACATGCCGACGGCATCCGCGCCTATGGCCTGGAAGAACTTGTATTCCGCCCTTGTCTCGAGGTTCGGACCGGTGACACCGACATAAACTCCTTTATGCAAGTTCAATCCTTCCTCTTTCGCTATTGTGCCGGCAAGCTCTACCAGTTTCGGATCGTAGAGGTCGCAAAAATCCGGGAACCTCGGCCCGAGAGAATCATCGTTTGGGCCTATGAGGGGATTAACCCCCATGAAATTTATATGATCGGCTATAGCCATGAGGTCGCCTGCCTTAAATTTGGGATTCATACCGCCTGCTGCGTTCGATACTATAAGCATGCCGGCGCCAAGGGCCTTAGCCACCCTGACCGGATAAGTCACTTCATCGAGGCTGTATCCCTCGTAATAGTGGAGCCTGCCCTCCATCGCAACGATATTCTTGTTGCCGATCCTGCCGAATACAAGCTCGCCTTTATGGCTCTTTACGGTTGAAACGGGGAAATGGGGTACCTTCCAGTATTCTATATTCCTCCTGCCCTCTATCTTCCCGGTGAGATTGCCTAAACCCGTCCCGAGTATTATGGCTATGTCGGGCTTGGGCATATGCCCAAGCTCATCTTTTATGAATTTTGTTGTCTCGCTTATCTTATTCTTGAGTTCGTGCATATCGCCTCCGTTTCATCGCATGCGCATCGCCAGTTCCATCAAAGTAGGGACCAAAAAATATTTCTGTATAGAATATATCAGTATCACCGCTATGGCCGGAGAAATATCCATAGGACCGAGCGGAGGCATGAATTTCCTGAAAGGCGCAAGCACCGGATCGGTTGCCTTGTTAAGGAACTGCACCAACGGATGGAACGGGTCAGGGTTCACCCAGCTCATTATAGCGCGCAAAACTATAAGAAAGCATAGTACCTGCAGGAAGATCTCTATAAGACGCGCCGACATTATGATAAGGTTGCTTATCGCGAACATATCAACCCCCGGATAATTCCTTGGATCTCCTGGCCGCGGCGATCACGGCTTTCTCAACTATACGCTTGAACGCGGCTTTATCAAAGACCTTTATGGCCTCTTCCGTGGTCCCGCCTTTTGACGTCACGCGCTGGCGCAGTATCCCTGGCTCATGTCCCGTCTCGATAAGCAGCTTCGCTGCGCCCAATGCCGTCTTGGATACGAGCGCCCTCGCCACATCCCTGTCCATGCCCATCTTGGCAGCCGCTTCTATCAATGCCTCTTTAAGATAAAAGAAGTAGGCCGGGCCGCTGCCTGATATCGCCGTAACAAGGTCAAAATACTTTTCTCCTATAACGATAGTTGACCCGACGCTGGAAAAGATCTTCTCCGCCGCTTTGAGGTCCGCTGACGATGCATACTTACCCCTGCAGACCGCGGTAATACCGGCACCCACCAGAGCAGGAGTATTGGGCATCACCCTAACCACCCTTGTTCCCGCGTTGATAGTTTTTTCGATATACCGCGTTTTAATGCCCGCTGCAACAGATATAACCAGCTTGCCGGACACATTACCGGAAAGTTCACGGGCAAGCTCGTCAAAATTCTGAGGTTTTACCGCAATTATGACGATGTCGGAAAACCCGACAAGATCCTTTACCGAAGGATAAACGGAAACACCCAGCGATCTTCCTACTGAACGGGCTTTAGCAGTATTGCAATCATATCCGCCAAGCAGGCGCCGGCAGGCGCCTGCCGGACTTGCGAGACCGCGGAGGATAGCATGGCCCATATTACCCAGCCCTATTACCCCGACTTTTTTACGCTTCAAATATCGCATGGCCTATCCTTAGGATATTTGCGCCTTCTTCTATTGCCACCTCAAAATCCTGGGTCATACCCATCGAGAGGTACTCCATACTTACATTGCGCATGGTCTTGGCCGATATAAGCGACGCTAATTTCTTCAGCCTGTGAAAATACGGCCTCGACATCTCGGGATCATTGGTAAAGGGCGCCATCGTCATCAATCCGCATACCCTGATGAATTTAAGCTCGGATATCTTCTCTATCAACTGAAGCGTATGCTCGGGAAGCACGCCGAATTTCGTGGCCTCCTCGGAGGTCTTTACTTCTATAAGGACTTTTTTGGGCACCTTAAACGCCGCGGCCCTCTTTGATATCTCTTCCGCAAGCTTGAAAGAATCGACGGAATGTATGAGGTCGAACATCTTCACGGCTTCTTTTACCTTGTTGGTCTGAAGATGTCCCACAAGATGCCATTTTGCGCGATGGCCTATGTCCGCGTATTTTATCTCGGCCGCCTGGATATAACTCTCGCCTATATCGGTAGCCCCTGCTGAAATGGCTTCCTCTATCTGCGGGACCCCTACGGTCTTGGTCACGCATACAAGCGTTATATCCCTGTCGTTCCTTCCGATCTTTTCCGCCGCCTGGCGTATGCGTTCACGAACCTTTTTCAGGTTATCCGGGACCATATTAAAAATACTCGCTGAATATCTCTTGCACCCTGTCGATAACGTTACCCAGGGGCGTATTGGCAAAGAACTTTTTACGGACTTTCTTCTTTGTCCCCTCTTTCGCCCAATACTTTGCCAGGCCGAGGGAGGCTATCTGCCCGGGCTCGGCTATATTCAGGCCTTCACCCGCAATACCTTTTACCAGTCCCATCTTTACCGGCATGCTCAAAGACAATTCGAACATTTCCAGGAAACCTCCCATATCGGAAAGCACGCCGGCTATAACACAACCGGTGGCCGCTTCCTTGGAATAACGCATCTTTTTAAGCGTACCGCTGATGTTATTTATGAGTTCCTCTGCCTTGGGCCTTACCGCGTCGTGGAGCGATTTTCTGGATATCGCCTTGTTCGTTCCGCCTATCCTCAAGGTTATCTCGTCGTTACCGCCGGAAGGCGGATCATCAAGGTTGACTTCCCGCCTTATCAGTTGTTGCGCATAGTCATTTGGTATATTGAAGGCATCCGCTACGGAACGTATAATGTCCCCGCCTCCGAAAGGCATTATCTCTATCGACTTTATATCGCCGCCTCCGTAAACAACGATATGGACGGCTGAATAAGACATATATATCAATATCACCCCAAGGTCCTTATCAAGGTCCTCAAGCAGCGCACTGCCGGAGGCTATACCGGAAAGCACTATATCCTGTATCTCGAAACCGGCGGTGTTTATCGCACGCCTGAGGTTATGCAGGTTTGTTATAAGGGCCGTCACGAATTCCATATCGACCTCAAGGCGCGTGCCGAACATTCCAGTCGGGTCTTTTATTCCATTCTGGCCGTCCAGGATAAAACCCCTGGTTATCGAGTGGACTATCTCCCTGTCAAACGGAAGCACTATGGTCTTTGCGGACTCGGTTACCCGCTCTATCTCGCGGCGGCCTATCTCGTTCTCTTTCTCCGCGACCGTTATGCTGCCCTTTATCTCGTAAGAACGCAAACTGGCCCCGTCGCAGCTCGTGAGAAGCGAAATTATCTTGGTCTTTGCGGAAGCTTCGGCTTTCTCGACCGCTTCGGCGACCGAGAGTGCTACTTCGCTCAGGTCGGTGATAACGCCGTTATCTATGCCCCGCGAACGGGATACTCCTGAGCCGAGCAGGCTCACCCCTTCTTTTTCGTCCCCAACACATATGGAACATGTTACAAGGTCTTCGCTGATATCCAGGCCCGCGATCGTCTTCTTCTTCATTTTTTCTCCGGTTTGAAGGTCATGACCGGATCGGTAAATCTCAGGTCTATGGAATCCACTTTGGTTTTGTCCAATTCAGGGTCGCCAAGTATGCTCGCTAATACGTCAAGCTTGCCTTGTATATCCCCGCTTCCCAGGATCACGGTTATCCCGTCGACAGAAACCGAGGCCTTCTCAGGGTAGGTCATGTTCAGGACCCCTACCTGCGAATCCCTGAACTCGCCCGTGGAATACAGCTGTTTAAGTATACCCATGGCAGTATTGAGCCTCTTGGACTTGACCTTGGTCCCCGGCTTTGGATCAGCTAACTGCGATTCAAGCCCAGTAATAAGGGGCAGGGAATCAAGGTTGGCCGTCTCCGATACTACTACCCCGTCGAAATCGACCGGCAACACCCTTGCAACCTTTATCCTGGCTACGGCTTCCCTGTCCTTTATGGTCGCGATTATCCTGTCGGGAAGGAATTTAGTTATGACCACTATCTGGTATTCGGGATGCTTTTGCTTTATCTTCGCGGCAAGTATCGCCGGGTCGACCGTAAAAATATTCACCGGGAACTCAAGACGGAAGTATTCCTTCTGGAGGCGATAAGCGCCTTCCCTCCCCGGCTTCACCACTTCTATTTTGTCTACCGAAAAATAATCGGACGAACGGAAGAAATCATTGAGCCAGAGGAAGCCCCCTGTCAAGATAAGTATTATGACGAGAAAGGCGGCGATTGCCGCTTTGTTCTCCTTCATAAACTCGCCTAATCTTTTTACCGCCTCGTTCGAATTTTTCCTTTTTCTCGCCATATTCAGATAAATGCCGAATCCAGCATCCTTTCACAGAGCTCGGGGAAATCTATCCCGGCAACCTTCGCGGCTTTTGGCAGAAGGCTCAGTTCTGTCATCCCTGGTATAGTATTGACCTCAAGGACAAACACTTTGCCTCCGTCATCGATTATCATATCGACCCTTGAATAATTCGCACAGCCCAATGCCTTATGCGCCTTAAGCGCGGCATCCTGCGCCAGTTTCGCTTCTTTCCCGGATATTGGCGCCGGGCAAAGATATTCGGTCATCCCGACCGTATACTTAGCCACTTCGTCATAATAACGCCTCTTGGGTACCACCTGGACTACCGGAAGAGGCCTGTTATCAAGCATACCCACCGTAAGCTCCCTTCCCGGTATGAACTTTTCCAGGAGAACGCGTTCCCCGAACATGAAAGCGCCGGCAACGGCATTCTCGAGTTCTTCAAGGTTATCTATTATAGATACCCCTACCGAAGATCCCTGAGCCGACGGCTTTATGACCAAAGGGGTCCAAAGCTTCTTCCTCGTGCGGACACCGTTCCTGATCACATGACAATCAGGGACATTGAGCCGGGCTTTTTTAAAGAGCATCCTTGAAGCCACCTTATCCATGCCAAGCCTGCTGGCCTTCACCTTGGAGCCTGTATAGGGTATCTTAAGATCCTCCAGGATCGACTGTATCTGGCCATCCTCACCGAAGGTTCCATGCAACGCGATAAAAGCCACGTCTATACCTGCGGATCTGAGTTCCTGCCTCGTAGGAAGCCATGTCTCAAGCGCAATGACTTTATATCCCCTGGCTGAAAGCGCGTCCTTTATGGCCCTGCCGGAACGCAGAGAAACTTCCCTTTCAGCGGAAGGGCCTCCCATCAATACGCCTATCCGCATGGATTTTTTATCCACTAAAAATCTCCTGTGAGTTTGGCTTCTAATTTTAACACAATTTGATGTTCTTTAAAAACCTTTTTTTGTATTTCATCGATAAGTGCCCGGACATCGGCAGCTGTAGCGCCGCCTTTATTTACGACAAAATTTGCGTGTTTTTCGGATACTGCCGCGCCTCCTACGGCCTTCCCCCTGAACCCGCAACTTTCTACGACCCGCCATGCAGGGACCTTACCGGAAGGGTTAAGGAAGAGACTGCCGACGCTCGGATGGCCGAGGTCCTGCGTCTTCCTTTTCTTCTCCAGGTTGCTTTTGATCTCGGCTTCTATCCTATCGACAGGTTTCTTCTCTAATTTCAACTTCGCGGACAAAAGGACGTTGCCCTCAAGGTTCGAACTGCGGTATGAGAACGTAAGCCCGTTCCTGCCAAGTACTATCTTCTCCAGGCCCCTTATCAAAGCGACTTCCTCAACATAATCGCCTATTGCCCTGGCAGGCCAGCCCGCATTCATTACGAGCGCCCCTCCAAGCGTTCCGGGTATCCCGGAGAGGAATTCAAGCCCGCCCAGGCCCTCGGCGGAGCATTTCTTCAATAATTCGCTTATCTTCAAGCCGCAGCCAGCGATAACCGTATCGCCCTCAATATCCAGCTTCTTGAATGAAGGCGCGTTAAGAGATATAACGAACCCTCTTATGCCTTTATCCCCGACCAGGAGCTTACTGCCTCCCCCTATCACGAAAACGCCCATCTTGTGGCCATAAGCATACTCAAGCACCCCCAGGAGGTCTTCTTCGTCGGAAGGATATATGAATATCTCCGCCGGGCCGCCTATTTTGAATGTTGTGTGGCCCGACATGGGTTCCTCGAATTTCACCGTACCCTTTATGAACTTCAGATCGTCTTCCCTGACCGGCATATTCTCCTCTTCTTCCCGGATAAAAGCTCGCCTGCTATCGAATCCGCTATGGTCGTTATATCCCCTGCACCCATCATTAAAAGCATATCACCGCGTTTAAGCTGCCCAAGCAGGTGTCGTTTGAGGTCTTTTTTATCGACATACGAAACATCTTTATGCCCGTATTCTTTTGCCTGAGCGTATATATTCCTGCCCGAGACATTATCAAGCGCCTCTTCCGAAGCCGCGTATATATCCGTCAATACCAGCTTATCCGCCGCGTCAAAACACCTGCCGAACTTGTCCTTAAGGTATTTCGTGCGGGAGAACCTGTGGGGCTGGAAAGCTACTATAAGGCGCTTTGGCGCCCAGTTCCTCGCTGCGAGTATCGTCGCTTTTATCTCCGACGGGTGGTGCGCATAATCATCTATGACCTTTATCCCGTTCCCGGAATATTTCACCTGGAACCTGCGTGCCGCCCCGGTAAAATCCTCTACCGCCTCCTTTATAGCGGAAAAATCCAGGCCGAGTTCCAGCGCCACGGCAAAAGCGGCCAGGGCATTGGAAACATTGTGTATCCCGGGGATGTTGATTGCCGCCCTCCCAAGGTGCTTGCCGCGGTAAACGACATCGAACTCGGAATGGGAATCATGCGTCTTTATATCCTCGGGATGGATATCGCAACCCTTCGAAAGCCCGAAAGTAAAGACGTTACCCGAGTAACCCCCTAATGCCCTTTTCAGGTTATCACAATCGCCGCAGGCAAACAACATACCTCCAGGTTTTATCTTCCCGATGAACTTAAGGTACCATGCAATTATCTCGCCCATGTTCCTGTAATAATCAAGGTGTTCGGCATCAATATTCGTCACGACGCTGTAGAAAGGCCTGAGGTGGACGAAAGAGCCGTCGCTCTCGTCGGCTTCAACAACAAAATATTCCCCCTCCCCGACCCTGGCGTTGCCTTCAAGCGATTTCACTTCTCCTCCGAGTATAGCCGTAGGGTCCAAACCCGTCCTGAACAATATGTGGGCTATAAGCGAAGATGTTGTGGTCTTGCCATGGGCGCCGGTAACCGTTATTCCTTTCTTGCCGTTCATCACCAATGCAAGCATGTCGGCGCGGTGGAGTATCGTTATACCTTTGTTACGGGCGGCTTTTATCTCCGGGTTCTCGGGAGTTATGGAAGACGAAAAAACCACTATATCGGCGCCTTTGATGTTCTTCTCATGATGCCCTTCGTGGAACTTGCCTCCCAGGGATTCAAGCTTCTCCACTATCCTTGAACGTTTCACATCCGAACCCGAGACCTTATTGCCCTGCTTTAGCAGGACGAACGCTATCGCACTCATCCCTATGCCGCCGATGCCTATAAAATGTATATGCTTCTTCTTTAACGTTTTCATAGTATACAATCCGCCAGGCGCCCTGCCGCATCGGCAACAGCAAATTTCTTTGCGGCCTCCGACATGGCTCTAAGCGCATCCTTGTCCCTGATTAACCCGAATACTTTATCTTTTAGCATCTGCGAAGTAAGCCCCTCCTCGCGCATTATTACCGTCCCCCCTGCTTTCGCCAAAACCGCGGCATTAAAATACTGGTGCCCCCCGGCAAACCTGTAAGGGATCATTATGGACGGTATGCCCAAGGCCGCTATCTCAAAGAGCGCGGTAGCACCCGCCCTTGATATCACAAGGTCCGACGGCGCGTAGGCACTGCCTATGTCTTCGACAAAATCATAGACACAGGCCTCTATACCGGAGGCCCTGTACCTTGTAAAAACATCCTCGTAGTTCTTCATTCCCGCTATGTGTATGATCTGTATACCGGCCTTCTCCCTGTCATCCAATATCCCAAGCATGTCACCTACTATCATGTTTATCCGCTGTGATCCCTGGCTTCCTCCGAGTACAAGTATCGTGAATCTATCCCCGGAAAGGCCGTAACTTTTCAGGGCATCTTCCTTTGAAGCCGACAATAATTTCCTGCGTATCGGGTTGCCGGTAAAGACCGCTTTTGCGCCGAACGCTTTTTTTGTTCCCTCAAAACTAACGGCAACGCGTTTAGCAAAAATGGCAAGTATCCTGTTGGCCAGGCCCGCCTCACAATTCTGCTCATGCAGGTATAACGGCCGTCCCATAAATGCGCCCAATAAACATATGGGAAAAGAGGCGTAGCCTCCGAAACCAACTATTACATCCGGCTTATAAGCCGCCAGTAGTCTTGCCGACCGCGTTGACGCGTGAAGGAATCTGAATATGAATCTTACGAACTTCACGGGATCGGCCGATATTTTAGCAACCGGCAGGAGGACATACGGAAACCCGAAAGAACTAAACAACTTGACTTCAAGCGGATGATCGGTGCCTACAAGGAGTAGATCATTTATACCCCGCCTGTCCAGTTCCTGCGCAAGGCTGAGCCCGGGAAATATGTGCCCGCCTGTCCCGCCGCAGGCTATCAGCACCTTCATCCTCTATTCCTTCTCATAAGGTGTCTCGCTGTATTTGGCAATGTTAAGCAACAACGCCACGCCCATCATATCGAAAATCAGGGAAGAACCTCCATAGCTGATAAAAGGCAGGGGCAGGCCTTTTGTCGGCATGGAGCCCGTGGCTACGGCGATATTTATTATCGCCTCCAAAGCTATCATAGATACGATACCCAGCGCTGCAAGATGCCCGAACAGGTCCCTTGCCCTCAAGGCGATCCTGAAGCCCAGCCATATGAACAGAACAAAAAGTATTATGACGGCACCCGCGCCGACAAGCCCAAGTTCTTCACCTATTATTGAAAATATGAAATCCGTATGGCACCCGGGCAGGTAGAGCAGTTTCTGCCGGGATTGGCCCAGCCCGACGCCGAACAGGCCCCCGGAACCTAAAGCTATAAAAGACTGTATTATCTGGAAACCGACACCTTGAGGGTCGCTCCAGGGATCTATGAAAGCCAGGATCCTCCTCTTCCTGTATGCCTTAAGGAATACGAGGACCAATAGTACCGGTACCGAACCCACGATCATCGGTATAAGATGGGCAAGTTTCATCCCGGCCACAAACAGCATTATGACAGCCACTATGCTTATGGCTACGGAAGTCCCGAGGTCCGGTTCAAGCAAAATGAGCCCTACAGTAACGCCAAGTATTATCATGGGAGGCATAAAACCTTCCCAAAAACTGCGTATATCACTTTGTTTCCTGGAAAGAAAATCCGCAAGATACAGTATCATAACCAATTTCATGGCCTGCGACGGCTGGAAGCTCAGGGAGAATAACCGGAACCACCTGTGGGCTCCTGATATCTCGCGGCTTATTCCCGGTACAAGGACAAGCACGAGAAGGAAAAAAGTCACCATGAGCACGGGCTTTACATACTTCTTGATAACATCATAATCCACGGCCATTATCATAAGGGAGGCTATGACGCCGAGAAAAAGGTAGACGAGTTGGCGCTTAAGGAAATAGGCGCTGTCCTTGAGGGTCTCATAGGCGTTTACGGCGCTCGCGCTGTAGACCATAACCACCCCTATAGCAAGCAGGATGACAGTCACCATGAATAACTGTATCCTTAATCTCCTCACTTGAGGTTCCCTCGCCTTTTCTTCAATGAACGCACCTCATCCTTGAAAACCCTCCCCCTCTCCTCGAAATTCTTGAACATATCGAAGCTGGCACACATGGGAGACAATAGAACGCAATCGCCGCGGGAAGCTAAGGCGAATGCCTTTTCTACCGCGTCTTTCATTGAACCGGCGAATATGCACGGCACATTCCTGCCAAGCTGTTTTTTTATCTTACTTTTAGCCTCGCCTATCAAGATGAGTTTTTTCACCTTCGAGTCAACTGCGCGCGAAGCCCTGGTAAAATCACTGCCCTTATCATGACCTCCGGCTATCAAGATAACGGGCCTTGGACACGATTCCAAGGCCATGACCGTTGCCAGGACCGTTGTCCCCTTGGAATCATTTATGAACTCGACCCCTTCTATCTCCCTGACGCGCTCAAACCTGTGCTCCAGGCCCTTGAATCCCATGACAGCTTGCCTTACCTTGCGCCTGCTTATCCCGAATATCGATGCAACGCTCTGGCATGCAAGTAGGTTCTCCATATTGTGCGCCCCCTTTATCTTCATCTCTTCCTGGCGGCAGACGGGAGAAGGAGAACCTTTACGCCTGGAGTAAAACAATACCTTCGCCCGGGTCGCGGATGCAAGCTTTCTTGTCAGGGGGTCATCGAAATTCAAGACCGTCCGGTCGGTCTTTCCCTGGTTCTCAAATATCATTGCTTTTGCCCTGATATAAGCCTTAAGGTCGGGATGTCTGTCAAAATGGTTTTGGGATATATTGAGCACTACGGAAACCCGCGGATGGAATTCTCTTATTCCCTCCAGCTGAAAAGAGCTAACCTCAAGGACCACCACGGAATTTTTCCTTACCTTGCCTACCTCCCCGCAAAAAGGATCCCCTATATTTCCGCAAACGACTGCATGTTTGCCGCCCTTCTTGAGTATCCGTCCTATAAGCGTAGTCGTTGTCGACTTTCCATTGGTACCGGTAACCGCGATTATCGGCGCCGGACAGCAAAGATACCCGAGCTCTATCTCGCCTATCACGGGTATTCCCATCTCACGCGCCCATTTAAAAACAGGCGAACATTCAGGGACACCGGGGCTTACGACCACCAGGTCCCTGCCCTCTACAGATTTCCTGCTGTGGCCGCCGAGTTCTACGGAGATCCCGCGGGCCATAAGCTCGCGCTTTGCCAGCCTCAGGGCTTTCGAATACCCGGAGTCCGTCGCCAGGACAACCGCACCCCTGCTATTCAGCAGCAGCGCGGCGGCTATACCGCTCTTCGCGAGGCCGACAACGGTAACCTTCGACCCTTTAAAGTTCTTCATCTCAATTTAAGCGTTGATAAGCTGACCAAAGCCAGTATTATCCCTATTATCCAAAACCTTATAACCACCTTTGACTCAGACCAGCCCTTCATCTGGAAATGATGGTGTATGGGCGCCATAAGAAATACCCTCTTCCTGAAGAACCTGAACGATGTGACCTGTATTATCACCGAGAGGGCTTCCATCACAAATATCCCTCCTACTATAAGCAGGAGCAGCTCCTTTTTGATAAAAGTGGCCACCACCCCTATAGCCCCTCCCAACGCGAGTGAACCGGTATCGCCCATGAAAACATTCGCCGGGAAACAGTTAAACCACAGGAAGCCGAGGCCGGCGCCCAGCATGGCGGCGCAAAATACGGCAAGTTCACCCGTCCCCGGTATATATATTATGTTCAGGTATTCGCTTATCTTGGCGTTGCCCGTGATATAGCTCAACGCGGTATATGTCAGCACCACGATTATCGTGCATCCTATAGCGAGGCCATCCAGGCCGTCGGTAAGGTTGACGGCATTCGATGAACCTACTATGACGGTCATCGTAAAGAGAACATAGAATATCCCCAGGTTCATGACCAGGTTTTTCAGGAAAGGTGTGTCCAGCTGTTTTCCGATCTGCGGATCAAAATATACGTAAAGTCCCAACATAAGCCCGAGCATAATCTGGCCTATGAACTTAGAGCGCGCGGTAAGGCCTTTTGATTTCTTAAGCTTCATCTTCAGATAATCGTCAAGGAAGCCTACGACACAAAGCCAGATTATCGATACCAGGGCGAGTAACACATATTTATTGGTCATGTCGCCCCATAACAGCGTTGAGATGACTATCGCCGTTACTATGAGCAGGCCGCCCATGGTCGGGGTGCCGGCCTTGTCCTTATGCATCTCATATATGCCCTTGGCATCACCTTCCGTCCTGACCACCTGGCCTACTTTTAGCGCGCGAAGCCTCTCTATTATGAACGGGCCGAGTATCATACACAAGAGAAAGGAAGTGATCGCCGCGCCGGCTGCGCGGAACGTTATGTACTTGAAAACATTGAAACCGAAGAAAATGTCCTTTAACGGGTAGAGCAGTTGATAAAACACTTTTTGATCTCCTCCATCTTCATGCCGCGCGAACCTTTTACCAGGACCAGGTCCCCCCGCCTCAATATTTTTTTCAAGGCCTTTGCGGCCTCTACCGGACTATCAAAACGGAGGAGGGTTTCTCCGCCGATCCCCTCCTCCCGAGCGCCCTCCAGGATATACCCGGAGAACGAGCCCACACTTACCAGCACTTCCACATTCGCCCTTGCGGCCAGGCGGCCGATCTCCCTGTGGGATTCAGGAGCGCAATCCCCAAGCTCAAGCATGTCGCCAGCAACAAGAACTTTCCTCTTATCGGGACCCAGGTCTCTCAGCGTCTCTATGGCCGCCTTCATCGACAGCGGGTTGGAATTGTAACAATCAAAGACAAAATCCACCCCATCCGACGACGCCAATTCCATCCTGAGCTTCGGAAGCCGGAAACTCTCTAAAGCTTTTGCCGCTTCCGGCACTTCAACACCGTAAAGCGAAGCTGCCGCTATGGCGGCAAGTGCATTATATATATTGTGCCTTCCTATTATCCCCAGCTTCACGATATGGGCATCATTTACCGTAAAGTCCATGCCGCAACCGTCCTCCTTTATCCTTCCGGCGGTATAACTACAACCCGCGTTCAAACCGAATGTGACGGTATCCGCGCACATATTCATGGCCGCATCGGAAAGACCGCAGTCGTCACCATTGACTACGGCATACCCTCCCTGGCCCACCCTCTTCAAAAGGTCGAGTTTTTCTGTCCTTACGTTTTCAACGGTCCCGAAAAATTCCAGGTGAGAAGGGCCGGCGTTCACAATTATTCCGCAGTTAGGCTGGACCATGTCCGAAAGATAGGCGATCTCCCCGAAATGGTTAGTTCCTAACTCTATCACTGCTATATCGTGGGTCCTTTCCATTTTAAGCAGCGTCTGCGGCACCCCGATGAAGTTATTCTCGGTCCCCTCGTTCCTCAGGACATTATACCTGTATGAAAGTATGGTAAAAAGCATCTCTTTTGTCGTTGTCTTGCCGTTAGAACCGGTCAGGGCTATGACCGGGACATCGAACCTGCGGCGGTGGTAACCGGCCAGTTTACCTAAAGCCTTCAGGGTATCATCCACCTGCACGACAGAAGCGGACCCGGATATGGAAACCCGATGTTCCACAACCACTCCTGAGGCCCCCTGCTTTACCGCTTCCTCAACAAAATCGTGACCGTCGAAATTAGCACCTTTTATCGCCACAAAAAGGCATCCGGGGGCAAGCTTTCTCGAATCCGTCAACACACCCGTGAAACTATCTCGGGCGCCTTCGCGCACCAATGTGCCCCCTGTCGCTTCCAGGACCTCTTCTATCTTGAACAAAGTATCTTCCTCGCTACTTCCCTGTCATCGAACGACACCGTTGTGTTTTTAAGCACCTGATACGCCTCGTGGCCCTTGCCGGCGATTAATACGCAATCCCCCGGGCGGGCCTCTGAAAGAGCCTCGCTAATGGCTTCTGTCCTGTCTAAGACCGTTCTATAGTTATGCGTCCCGATACCCGACACTATCTGCGCAGCTATATCCGCAGGGTCTTCGCTTCTCGGGTTATCGGAAGTCACGAAGACGAAATCCGATAACCGCGCAGCGGCCCTGCCCATCCTTGGGCGCTTGGTCCTGTCCCTGTCCCCTCCGCAGCCGAAGACGGTTATTATCCTGTTACCGATCATCGGTTTTAGCGCCGAAAGGACGTTGATCAGCGCGTCATCGGTATGGGCATAATCTACAAATACCTTGAACGGCTGCCCGCATTCCACGGGCTCAAGCCTTCCAGGGACCGACGACAACTTCTCGATGCCCAGTTTTACCTCTTCGGCGGAGAAACCCATGCTTATCCCGCAGGCCGCGGCGGCAGTCATGTTATATACGTTGTGCATCCCGATGAGCCGCGAGTTTATCTCCAATCTTCCTTTCGGGTAATTGACAGTGAACCTTGTCCCCTCTATGGAAAGTCTTATGTCCGTGGAAAGAAAATCGGCGACCAGGTCGGTCCCATATGTCACAACCCTCCCCTTCGAGATCTTAAGGAGTTTCCTGCCCCATTCATCATCCATATTTATTACGGCATAGGCATCATCCCGTAAATTAAGGAACAGGCGTGATTTCGCCTTGAAATACTCCTCCATAGTCTTATGGTAATCAAGGTGATCCCCCGTCAAATTTGTGAATATAGCCGAGTCAAAAGATATGCCGCCGACCCTGTTCTGGTCCAAAGCATGGGAAGACACTTCCATGATAAGATAGTCGCTCCCGCTTTTTATGATATCGGCCATGAAACCGCAGAGTTCCACGGGACCCGGCGTCGTGTTCGCCGCAGGGATCATCCTCCCGCCTATCCTGTAGCATATAGTACCTATGATCCCGGCCTTATGCCCTGCCGAGGATATTATGCTGTCCATAAGGTAAGATATCGTCGTCTTACCGTTGGTGCCTGTGATACCTGTACTCTTTAGTTTGCTCGCGGGGCGGCCGAAGAATTCATTGGCGATCCTGGGCGCCGCGTCCCTTGAGCTCCTGACGTATATCCTTGCCACATGGTCCGGAACGACAATGTCCTCTTCCATGACAACGGCTACTGCACCCCTGTCGACCGCATCGTTCACATACCTGTGCCCGTTCGATGAGGCACCGCTTACGGCGACAAATAGAAAAGAACTCCCGGCTGCCCGTGAATCACAGGTCACTCCTTTTATGTCAATATCTTCCCCGAGAGGGAATACCGATGAATCCCTGTAATCAAGGCTGCCGATAAGGTCCCTTAACCTCACTTAATCCTCCACCGTATCAAGTTCCACTTCCCTCCTTACCTGTATTGCGGCATTTGGTTTTATGTCCATATACCTCAAAGTATCCCTGACTACCCGGCTGAAGACCGGGGCAGCCACGACACCACCGTAATATAAAGGATGCGGTTGGTCAAGCATCACTACGACCACGACCTTGGGATTATTCACCGGGGCAAAACCCACGAAAGACGCTATGAACTTGGAATGAGAATATGTCCCGTTCTCTATCTTCTGCGATGTCCCGGTCTTGCCTCCTACCTCGTAGCCTTCCACCCTGGCTAATTGTCCCGTCCCGTCCTCGACCACACCGCTTAGTATATCGCGCATAGTAGCCGCGGTCTTTTCCGACAGGACCTGTCTTACGATGGTAACCGGGAACTCCTTTATGGTCTCGCTATGCTTGTCCTGTATCGACTGTATTATCCTGGGTTTCATCAACTTGCCGCCGTTTGCGATAACCGACATGGCACACGCCATCTGGACCGGCGTGACGCTGATCTCCTGGCCCATAGGTATGGCGTAGATAGATGTCCCTGACCACCTAGAAGGCGGGCGGATAATGCCCGGGACCTCTCCGGGCAGGTCTATGTTCGTCAGGTCTCCAAAACCGAACTTCTTTATATACGCATAAAGGTCATCCTGCCCGACCTTCATGGCAACCTTGACGGTCCCTATATTGGAGGATTTTTCTATTACCTGCCTGAACGTAAGCCATCCGTGGGGTTTATGATCATGGAGTATCTTTCCGCCGGCGTGTTTCCATGCGCCGTTTTCGCAATAGAAACGGTCATCGAGCCCGACAGCTTTCTCCTCAAGGGCTGCCGATGCCGTCACTATCTTGAATATGGAGCCGGGCTCATACATATCGGTCACCGACCGGTTCCTCTTTTTTTCGGCATTCACGTTCTGGAACGAATTAAGGTTGAAAGTGGGCCTGCTCGACATGGCCAGGATATCGCCTTTCCTCGGGTCCATGACGATTATGCACGCGCCGATCGGATGGAATTTTTCGACAGCCCAGTCAAGTTCCCTCTCCGCTATATGCTGTATTACATCGTCGATTGTAAGCACAAGGTCATGGCCGTCCCTCGAGGGATAATATTCGCATTCAAAAGACGCTATGGGGCGCCTTCGCGCATCCCTCATCGTAACCCTGTATCCAGGGGTGCCTTTTAGATATCCGTCATACTTAAGCTCAAGGCCCTCAAGGCCGTTATCGTCAGTGCCGGCATATCCTATCACCTGGCTGGCCAGGGAGTTATTAGGATAGACTCTCTTGGGCTCCTTCTCGAACCCTACGCCTTTTATCCTGAGGTTCCCGACTCTTTCGGACTCCTTGGGATCAATTTTTCTTTTAAGCCAGACAAAACCCTTGTCCCTGCGTATCCTGTCATATATGAATTGCTCGTTCAGGCCCATTGCCGATGCCAGCAGTTTGGCATCGGTCCTTTTGTCCGCCATTTCCCGGGGATTTGCAAAGACGGAATCCAGATTAATTGAGACCGCCAACGGCCTGAAATTCCTGTCGTATATGGTCCCGCGCTTCGGTTGTAGAGCTATAACGGCGGTATGCTGTTTCTTTGCCAGGAGGGAATAATCGTCTGCCTTGGCGAGTTCAATATATATTACGCGGATAAGCAGAAGGCTTAATAAAACAATAAATAAAGAAAATACGAGATTAAGGCGTGTCTTGTGGGCTCTAGTGTACACGTATAGCCAACCCTTGTTTTCGGCGGAAAACTATTAGGGTATATAAATAATTACGATTATTTTAAAGGTTTAGCCTGGGCTTCGGGGCCCAGAGCGAACAAACTTGCGACAGTCTGGCGGACCCTTCCGAAAAACCCCACGGCCCCGTTTTCAAATCCGTTCTCCTGCGCGATATCCTGGGAAGAAGCGACAAGTATGAGCCGTTCTTTTGAGGGTACCTCCATCTTGAAATTATTAGCAAGGAGCGTTTTTTCCAGGCGGGCCGGCGACTCCAGCTGCCTTACATTATATAACAGTATCTTACTCCGGTCAAGAAGCTGGGAATAAGTCTGTTCCTTCGCCTTGATATCATAACTGAGGCGTATCAACGAGGTCTGCTGGGTCACATAAACCAGCGCGACCACAGTTATTAACACAGTCATCACCAGGAACTTACAGACTTTCATCTCTACCCTCTATCCCCCTGCCTTGAACGGTCTTTTTTGCAGCGCGAAGTTTCGCGCTGCGTGCCCTTGCATTGCCGCCTATCTCTGCTTCGGATGGCGTAATCGGTTTCTTATTCTTTAATTCCAGGGACCCTTTGGCCCTGGCTTCCTTAAACTTGTTCTTCACTATCCTGTCTTCCAGAGAGTGATAAGAGATAACGCATATCACCCCGGACGGGTTCAGGAGGCCTATCGCCTGGTCCAATGCCTTGTCCAGCCTGGAAAGTTCATCGTTAACGGCTATCCTGAGGGCCTGGAAAGTCCTTGTCGCGACATGTACCCTGCCGTGCCTCGCTTTATAGGGAACGGCACGGACAACCGCCTCAACAAGCCTGCCGGTCGTCTCTATCGGGGCCTTATTCCTCTCCGAGATAATAGACGCCGCTATCCTCCTGTGGAAGCGCTCCTCTCCGTATTCGGATAATATCCGGTCCAGTTCAGGTTCACTGGCGCTGTTAATGATTGAGGCCGCATCCCTTGCCGAACCGGTATCCATGCGCATATCAAGCGGAGCGTCGCTGCGAAAACTGAAACCGCGTTCGGCTTCATCAAGCTGCATGGATGACACGCCCAAGTCAAAGAGGAATCCGTCCGCCCCCCCTATACCCATCCTCTCAAAGATCGACCCAAGTTCGTCAAAGTTGCCTTTGATCAGGTCTACCCTCTCCCCGGGCCTCCCTAATCTCTTCCCCGCTATCTCAAGCGCCTTTGCGTCCTTGTCCATGCCGATCAATCTTCCGCCGGGCGAAACAGCTTCGATCATCGCCAAGGAATGGCCGCCAAGCCCTACCGTGCAATCTACCATCGTCTTTCCCGGCGCGGGCTCAAGCGCTTCAAGCACTTCTTTTAAAAGAACGGGCTTATGTAATATCTCCCCGTCGATGCTTCAGCCTTTCTCTTCGGTATCCAAAAGGTTCTCTGCCGTTTTCTCGAATGAAGGCGCGGAATCATCGTAATACTTGCGCCATTCCTCCTTCGCCCATATCTCCATCCTGTTCGAGACGCCGATCACCATGACGTCGCGTTTTATCCCGGCATAATCCTTGAGATACTGCGGCAACAGGACCCTTCCCTGCTTGTCGCAGCTGACGTCCGCGGCACCCGAGAAAAAAAGGCGGTTGAACTTCCTGGAATCCGCCTTGGTAAACGACATACCCTTGAATTTCTGTTCGGTGAGTTTCCACTCTTCTTCGGTAAACACGAAAAGGCATTTATCGAGGCCGCGTGTTACGTAGAACTTCTCTACGAAATTCTCCTTAAATACCTCACGGAATTTGGAGGGTATGATGATCCTTCCTTTTCTGTCGATAGTATGTTCGTATTCGCCATAAAACATCTATCATCCCCCCGTCCAAGAGATTAAAGGTTGTGGGTTCCGAAACTCATAAGGACCGGCTGGACCTTTTTCTCTTTGCCTTTCCCTCTTACGAGGGCTCCCCGACAAAGGCGATTTTGGAACCCACAACCTCATATTCACCACTTTAAACCACTTTACTCCACCTAACGCTACAAAGTATACACTCCTCTCCCACCTATGTCAAGAAAAAAATAGGAAAAAATATGGGGCTGTCCCGTTAAGGACAGCCCCCGAAAGTATGTATGGTTTTAAAGGAAAACGGCGCTTTTCAGCGCTCGGTGAACGGAGTCCCGCGTTCTGTGCGTTTTATGCCTTTGAGGGCCAATTCGAGGACCGGGATGGAATCACAAAATCTCTTGGCCTCTTCCACGGATATCCTCCCGTCAAGACAGAGTTTCGCGAGGTACTGGTCAAAGGCCTGCATACCGTAGATAGCGCCATCCTCGATGAACTGTATAAGCTCGTTGGTCTTGCCTTCTCTTATAAGCGCGGATATAGTCGGTGTGTTCAGCATTATCTCGCAAGCCGGGACCCTTCCCTTGCCTTCCTTGACCGGGATCAGCCTCTGCGATATTATCCCTTTAAGTAAAAGGGAAAGCTGCATCCTGATCTCTTCATGCTGGTGGGGAGGATAAAAATTCACTATCCTCTCGACCGTTTGGATGGCATTTATGGAATGTATCGTACTGACGACAAGCTGCCCGGTCTCAGCCGCATTCATCGCCGCTGCCATCGTCTCCATATCACGGATGTTTCCTATAAATATCACATCCGGGCTTTGGTACATGACATGCTTCAAAGCTTCAATATAATCAGGCGTATCGAGGCCTATCTCCCTCTGCTCAATAAGAGACTTTTTGTCGTTGAACACAAATTCTATAGGGTCTTCTATTGTCACTACATGTGAAGGAAGGTTTTGGTTGATATATTCTATGATGCTGGCTATTGTTGTCGATTTTCCGCTGCCGGTGGCGCCGGTTATCAATATGAGCCCGCGTTTTTCAAGCGCAAGTCTGCCCAGAACTTTTGCAGGCAAGTTCAATTCGTCAAAGGTCTCTATCTTTCCCTTTATATACCTGAATACCGCCCCGGGTACGCCGTTCTGGTGGAAAATGCTCCCGCGAAACCTGCCAAGCCCTTCTATGTTCATGCCGAAATCTATCTCTCTTTCTACATCGAAAGCCTTCTTCTGCGCAGGGTTCAGCATCTCGGCAATCATACCGGATATGTCTTTTTCCGTGATCCTTTCCTGGTTCGCCGGTATGAGCGAACCGTCTGTCCGGAAATTAACAGGGCTTCCGACCTTGAAAAATATATCGGAAGCCCCTGATTCCACCATAGACCTGAAAATAGTTTTTATATCCATACCAGCTCACACTCCTGAAATTTAATTGGGCAAGCCTGTAAGCCGAGTTCTGTGTGGCCCAGTTAAGGACCATGGCGGTCATCCATCTGGTCCCCGGATTGCTCCGGGGCTCAAGCAGCCAACCCGCGCATCCGACCTTAAAGGCCCGGGGCGGACAACCCCGAATGATGCGCCTATTTGGCCTTGCTCCGCGTAGAGATTGCCGCGTTTCACTTCTTCCCGGCGTTAAGGCCGTCTGGCCTCCCGCGTGGGATTGTTCGTCACTGTGGCTCTGATCCTCCCCTGAGTATTGGTTCGCAAAACGAACCGGCAGGGGGACGGGTGTTACCCGCTACGCTGTCCTATGGAGCTCGGACTTTCCTCTCTTCAGCTAAACGCCTAAAGCGACCGTCCGGCTTGCCCAAATCCTTATTCTAAAAGAGCGATTCCTCACCCACGGCCCTATCGGCCAACCTGTCCGCGCCTTTATTGAGCGAACGGTCTATGTGGTTTATCTCGTACTTGCTGAAACCCGACAAGAGATGTTCAACCTGCCCGCTAAGCGGTTTCAGGCCCTTGTCTTTGACCCTGTATTCCTTCTTTACCTGTTTCACCATCAGTTCGGAATCACAATTGATTATAACTTCATCGGCCCTTAAAATCAAGGCCTCCTGCAGGCCGTAAATGAGCGCCGTATATTCGGCTACGTTATTTGTGGTCTCTCCTATGTATTTGGAAACGTTCCTTACCGTTTCTCCGCTCTCATCGCAGACTACAACACCTATGCCTGACGGCCCGGGATTCCCGCGTGAACCGCCGTCCGTATAGATAACGAGACGTTTAGGCATCTATTTCTTTTTCAATATATAATATACGGGCGCAGCTTTCGCAAGTGATTATTTTATCACCCATCTTTATCTCGTTTATGACCTGAGGGGGAAGGTTCATGAAGCAGCCCTGGCAGGCCTTGTTCTTCACGGGAACTATCGCTAAACCGTCCCTGCCCGAAAGGACTTTGTCATAATGCCCGAGGACCTTATGATCCACGAGGGCGGCTAATTCCCCGCGTTTGGAACTAAGCGCCGCTATTTCATTATCGAGGGAGGCTATCTCCGATTCGATTTTTTTCCTGTCATCGCCAAGGCGCTTGTCTGCCTCGGTAAAAAGGCTTTTCTCTTTCTCCATCTCTTTTGAAAGGAACTCCGATTCTTCCATGAGGACAAGTATGTCATCCTCTATCCTGGATTTATCGGCCTTCTGCCCTTCTATCTCCTGCTGCATCGATTGGTATTCCTTGTTAGTCTTGAGCTGATAGAGTTGGGCCTGAAGCTTCTTGATGTTTTCTTCTTTCGCCTGAAGATCCAGTTCACGCTGTTTGCGTTTTACCTGATTTGCCCTGGCCTTCTCCTCGATAGCCTTAACGGCCGCCTGCTCTTCGTCCCTCCTGATCTCCAAGTCTTCGATGAGCTTCGGTTTTGATTCCCGTTCTCTTTTAAGGCGGAAGATATCGCTGTCCACGGATTGAAGATCGATGAGCCGGTTTATCTGCTCTTCTGCATTTATCTTTTGCATTTGGCGCTCCCAGGGGTGTGAAATGGTGGGCGATAAAGGATTCGAACCTTTGACCTCCACAATGTGAATGTGGCGCTCTAACCAACTGAGCCAATCGCCCAAAAAATGGTGGGCCCAATAGGACTTGAACCTATGACCCGCTGATTATGAGTCAGCTGCTCTAACCAACTGAGCTATGGGCCCATGAAAAGTATTAGATATGATACTATTTTGAGGTATTTTTATCAAGCCAAAAATTACTGCGGCGACATTAAGATACGTTCTCTTCCCCAAGACCCAATCCCATCTCAAGGAAGGTCTTGAGCTTCTTGGAACGTATGGGATGACGGAGTTTGCGCAAAGCCTTGGCCTCTATCTGTCTTACCCTCTCCCTGGTAACATTGAATATCGAGCCGACTTCCTCGAGCGTCCTGGGACAGCCGTCGCCTATGCCGAAACGCAGCTTAAGGACCTTTTTCTCGCGTTCGGTAAGTGTCGTAAGGACATCTTCGAGCTGCTCCTTGAGCATCGAATAAGCGGTCGCGTTCGCGGGCGATATGGCTCGCTTGTCCTCTATAAAGTCCCCAAAATGGGTGTCGCCTTCATCGCCTACCGGGGTCTGGAGCGATATAGGTTCCTGCGCTATTTTGAGGATGCCGCGGACCTTTTCGGTAGCCATCCTCATCTCGTGCGCTATCTCCTCCGGCAAAGGCTCCCTGCCCGTCTCCTGTACAAGGTTCCGGGATACCCTGATAAGCTTATTTATGGTCTCCGTCATGTGGACGGGTATCCTTATGGTCCTCGCCTGGTCGGCGATGGCGCGTGTAATGGCCTGGCGGATCCACCAGGTCGCGTAAGTGGAAAATTTATATCCCCTCTCGTATTCAAATTTGTCAACGGCACGCATGAGACCTATATTACCTTCCTGTATCAGGTCAAGGAATGACAGGCCCCTGTTCGTGTATTTCTTTGCGATAGAAACAACGAGCCTCAGGTTGGCTTCCACAAGTTTCTTCTGCGCGCTCTCGAATTGCCTCTCCCTTCTCCTGACATAGGCCAAACGGTCCTTTACCCTGAGAAGGGGCTCGCCAAAATCCGCTAGGACCCTGCGTCTCCTTTCTTTGAGCTGCTTGACCTGCGCTCTTACGGCCTTGGTGGTCCTGCCCCGCAGCCTCGTTGTGTCCCTGTCAATCCTCTCCAGCTCCATGACCAGGCGCTTCATCATATTGGAGATATCCTCGACCACTGAGGTCGAGAACCTGAAATCCATCAGGAGCGGGACAAGGTTGGTGGTCCTCTTGGCCCCGCGAAGCCGCTTGGTAAGCCTCTGTATCTTCCTTATGACCTTCTCTATCTTATCGGTAGGGTCGATATCGATCACTTCGTCGATATTCACCTGCCTGGCAAGGATATCATTGACAAGCGCAAGTATCTCTTTCCTGCAGAACTTGCATTCGAATACCGACTCCCGGAACCTCAATTCGGCTTCTTTTATTTTCTTCGCCAGTTCAAGTTCCTGTTCGCGAGTAAGAAGGGATATCTGCCCCATCTGTTTCAGGTACATACGGACGGGATCTTCCATGACCGCCATACGAGGCATCTCTTCGGCTTCGGCCTCGTGCTTATGGACTTCCTCTTTCTCTTCCTCAAGAGCTTCTTCCTTGAGGTCCTTCTCTTCTTCGGGATCGACTATCTCTATCTTCTCTTTATCGAGAATGGCGAAGATCTCATCGATATCCTCCGAAGAAGTGACTTCCTCGGGCAACAGGTTGTTCACCTCTTCAAAGGTCAGGTGCCCCTTCTCTTTCCCGAGAGCTATAAGCTTCTCAAGGCCTTTTATCTTTTTCCTTATATCGGTCTTCTTCACAGTCATCTCCTTACAAACTCTTTCCGGCATTTAACCAACCCGCTATATTCGGCCACAAGCTGGCTGACCTTGCCCTCGTCTCCCATCATCTGGGCAGCTTTGATAAGGTTTTGCAATTCGGAGAGCCTCGATTCCGCGTGCTTGTACTTTATCCATCTTATGCAATCCTCGAGGTTCTTCTGTTTATCCTTTATGTCATCCACTATACTCGTGGATTCCGCTATAAGCCTGGTAAGCTCCGGCTCGGAAAGCCTGTTTATCAACTGCGAAGGGCCGGCTGACTTTCCGTTCGCCAGTGCAAATATCTCTTCCGCCACTTTCCTGGCGGATGCATCCTCAAAATCCGACGGCTTTAAACTGCCTTTGACCTGCTCAACGAACTCATTGTCGTCGAGCATAAGCCCTATTATTATCTTCTCGGCCATGGCCGCCTGCTGCTTCTCGTCAGATACGACCTCTTCCGAAAACTCATACCCGCGGTCAGGCTTGACCTTCTTGATCTCCGACAGCAACGCCTCTTCCCTTATATGCAGCTTTTCCGACAAATGCTTTATATATTCGAACTTAAGAACGGCATCGGTAACTTTAGCTATGGTCGGCAGCATCTCCGAACATATCTTTGCTTTTCCCGTAGAACTGCGGCTGTCATGCCTGGATTCCAGTACTCCCAGTTTATACTCAAAAAGGTCCGATGCGGAATTAACCAGCGATTCCAGCGCCGCGACACCCTTGCTGCGCACGAATGAATCCGGGTCAAAGCCTTTCGGCAGGACCGCAACCCTAACCGACATGCCTTCCTGCAGGAATATGTCGAGCCCCCGCAAGGAAGCCGATTCCCCGGCGGCATCTCCGTCGTAAAGCATCACTACGTTCTTGGTATACCTTCTTATCAGCCTGGCCTGCGAATCCGTCAAGCTTGTACCGAGGGAAGCTGCAATATTGAACAGGCCTTCCTGATAAGGGATGAGAAAATCGAGGTATCCCTCTACTATGATGCAAAGGTCCTTTTCCCTTACAGCCTGCACCGAAAAATTAAACCCGTAAAGATGCCTGCTCTTTACATATACTTCCGTTTCAGGGGAATTTATGTACTTGGGTAAAGAGTTATCCAGCACCCTTGCACCGAAAGCAACTACCTTGCCCTTTATGTCGAAGATCGGGAATATGATCTTGTTCCTGAACCTGTCGTAGTGACCGCCTTTTTCGCCCGGCAGGACCAACCCGGCCCGTTCCAGCAGGTCTGCACCTACACCTTTAGCCTTGGCGTAATTTATCAGCTCGCTCCAGCCATCCGGCGCAAACCCGAGACCCGTTTTTTCGGCAGTCTTATCGTTCACGCCCCGGCTTTTAAGGTATGCCCCGGCACGTTTACCCGCTTCCGTCTTTGAGAGCATGGAACGGTAAAACTCGGCGGCCAATTCGTTGGCCCTGTATATCTGGACAGCGTAACTGCTTGTTTCAAACTGGCCGCGCGTAAAACTCGGCAACGGCACTCCGGCTCTCTTCGCCAGTATCCTGACCGCCTCCGGGAAATCTATATTTTCCATTTTCATTACGAACCCGAAGACGTTACCGCCTGCGCCGCATCCGAAGCAATGGTAAATCTGCTTGGAAGGGCTTACCATAAATGAAGGCGTCTTTTCCTTATGGAACGGGCAATTGGCCTTATAGTTCCTGCCGGCACGCCTTAGAGGTATATAGCTCCCGACGACCTCTACTATATCCGACTTGCTTTGTACTTCTTCTAACAGCTGCTCCGAAAACGCCATTATTTCCTGCGGCTTATCCTTTCGAAACCCGAGCAACCGATAAACTCTATCCTGCCTTCCTTCTCTATCTTGTCGAATAGCAGGTTAAGACCTAGGTTATCGCTCGAAATGTGGCCTGCGATCACTATGTTCATATGCCCTTTTTGGGCGTTCTTGAGGTGGTCTTCCCCGAGGTGCATAGCTATTATAGTACCTACACCGGCAGCTTCGAGTTTTTCGAACATGTTCGTCGGGCCTTCCGTACCGCCGGTCATATCCACAAAGACCTTGCCTGCCCTGTTCCTGGCATCACCGAAGAATACGCGCGGTCCTGCGTTCACCTTCATTGCCTGCTGGTATTCCGGTATGCCCTTGAGGATATCTATTACATCCGATACGGTCTCGGGCTTCTTATCATCCATCATCTTTTGGAGGAACGTGACCACGTGATTATCTGCCGGGGTATGAGCGCACATCATGGGAATGTCAAGAAGCCTCGCGGCGTCAACGGTACGGGTATGGTTCGCAGGCAGGACCCTGCGCTCAACCTCTTTTACCCTATCCCTCATTATGCCTTCGGCCACGTTTATCGGGACCCCGAACTTAGCCCAGATATCGGGCTGCATATTCATTACTTCGTAGAAGTTCGCCCACGCGCGGCCTTCGGGGTGATGCGCGATCACCAGGTCTATCTTCCTGCCTTTATCATTGAGCCTGTCCGCGAGCACTATCTCTCCGACCTCCATATCTACACCGACGATCGCGCGCTTTACCTCGGTAGAATCATCACCGTAAAGTATCCTGGTATCCGCATAAGGGTTCTCGAGCCTTTCCTTATCAAAGTATTTTTTGTCGGCCTCTTTCAATGCCTCGAGATCCTTCTTTGCCTTGGCCAATACCTTTGCCACGGCCTCCCTGCCGCGCGGGTCTGCGGCCATTCCTTCCTCTACCACTTTTCGGTAAATCCTGGATAGCTTCAATTTTTCCTCCTGTCTATTTGTATTATTTCAATTTATCTTCCGGGGAGGTCTTCTCGACTACCTTATAAGCATACGGGACCATCTGCTTGATGTAAGGACCCGACAGCGACCGTTCATCAACCGATCTTATCAGGTAATCCACATTTAAAATATTGAACAACATGAAGAGAAGGCTTAACAGCAAGGCTCCCCTTAAAAGGCCGGCCAAAAAACCTCCCCACTTGTCTATCTTGTCGGCAAAAGAGAGCTTGACGATCTTTGTAAGCCCTAAAGCAATGAGTTTAAGGCTCAGCATGGGAAGCAGCACCAGTAACACAAAAGAGAACCCGTCTACCAGGTCTTGCGGAAGGGAGAACCCGGCATTTATCCTGCTACCAAGAGGAGAATAATACTTGGCGGCAACATATAATCCCAATATTACCCCTATTGTCCTGAAAATCTCTACCGACAGACCTGTCCTGGCGCCGATATAACACGTTCTTAACAAAAGGATTACGGTTAAAACATCAACCCAATTGACACGCTGGAAGACTTCCGGCAAGATCATTCTCCTGATATTTGGAAGTAAGTATACCACATAGGGTTAGAATTGTCAAGGTACGGTAAAATACTTGACTTTTTTGGCAAAAAAGAGTATATTTTCCTAAATGGCTAATACGAATTGCAGTGAAAACCTTAAGGTCAAGAACGAGGTCGCGGACCGCGTTCTTCTTGTATTGAATTCCTACGACAAACTTGAATTCTCGCCTGATCTAAGGCAGTTCTTCAAAAAGAAACTAAGGGAAAAATACAACAAGGTAATAGAGGTCGAGCTTATAGGCATGGCGGAGCTCGGACAGACCAGGGGAAACCTTACCGGTTACCTCAGGACGCACGAGCGCATAAAAAAACTCCTGTCAAAGAAAAAGCTCGATTCCTTCGATACTATTATATACATACATGACGCCGGATTGGCCACCAGGATCTTCCCCCTCTCTTATGAGTTCGGGACCCCGTCAAAGGCAAGCATAAGATTCCCCGAAGGCAGGGCGCCGGATATGCTTCTTCCCTGCATAGCAAAAAGTATCCCGCTTTTAAAAAATACGGTAGTAATATTACCCATAGACCAGTATTTCGACTACTCAGATATAGATATCGGCGGGCTCCTCAAATCCCTTAACAAAAATACCGCTTCCATGCTCTTCACTCCCGTCCAGATAAACAAGGCTCTGGGAAGCCTGGGAACGGCAAAACTCGGAGAGGACAACTCCATTTCATGCTTCTACGAGAAGACCTTTGACGAGAAATTAATACCCAAATTCGGAAAGAACATGACGCTGGCAAATACTTTCCAGCTTTTTATGACCAAGGAAGGCATAGACAAGCTCCAAAATGCTCTTGATCTTTTCTGTTCAAAGGAAAAGAACAAGGACTTCATCACCCACTTGAACGCAACTGAATGGAGCTTCAATAAACTTGTCTGCGAATCCCTTGTCCTCAACAAAAAAGCCCTCTCAAAGATACAGTTGGCCATGCGTGAATGCCTGCAGCAATATGAGATAAGCGTAGGCGGCGCGGTAGCCAAAGGATACTGGATAGACTGGGCGTCGAATATAATGACCTACCTGGAACTTTTGAGAAAACTTACTGCACAAATAGCTAAGCCGGATGAATACGGCAATTATTTCGTCAGGAGCAAGAAGATAAAGCCTTCGAGTAAACTGGAATCGTGCGTATTTATCGATTGCGATACTATCGATCTTTTTGGAAGCTATAAGAATTGCATCTTCATAGCCTGCGAATGGGTCAGGATAATGAATTGCTTCGAGGGCAACGGCTCTCTCTTCTATGCCCTTAAAAAGAAGAACTTCCTGCGTAAAGAGATGAACTACAAGCTGTTCGCCAATTTCTTAAGCGGAAGGCGTAATATAGAGTTCGAATGCGACATCTATGATGATTACAGGAACCTCTATAGCGCTATGAAGAAGGTTAGTGACGATTGGCTTTACTATCACGAAGTCCTGAAGGAAAGCTACAACACTAGGTAATCTTCTGGAAGTCTGTCGAGAACGCCTTTATACACCTGGACATATAGATCGTGACCGCTTTCTTGGCTCTCACCTCATCCTCATAGATCCTCACAAGCTTGGCTTTGTAGGCGCGGTCCAGTTTCTTCCAGATATCTTCCATTGCCCTGACGTTCTCATTAAGCCTGTTAAAATCATTGATGATCACGCTGCTGTAAAACTTGCCCAGGTAGACCCTGTCATCGGAGGTATGCTCTACGTTCAGGATTAGCATATACGCTGCCTCTAACACCACAAAAACCCATAACCAGTGAGAATAGCATTTCGCGTTGAACTCTGAGGCAAAATAGAGCAGGAGTGTCAACAGGATAGTAAATATGAACACGGCTTTTACCTTGCCCAGTACCCTGTTATACCTTATCTCGGCCTGCCTGTCGCTCTGTATGAGTTCCTGGTGCGAAAAATACATGTCGTCCATAAGATCGGACTTCTGGACCGAAGAAGCAGCCGGGTAGCCTTGCAGGTTATTCTTCAGCCATTTATTCAATCGAGTATAACCGCTGAGTTTCCATTTCAGCAACGCCCAACCTATCAGGGAAGATATACCTAGCAGTGTATAGACCACCGATTCAGGAGACGCAGTAGCCGGTCCCGAGGCTATAGAACTGATGCCCAGGACAACACAAACAAACAGCAACGGCATTATCACAAAGTTCCAGAACCTCGAGATCGTCAACTCTTTGAAGAGTGCTATAGGCTGCGAATGGGCAAAAAGCGGCATTATTATGAAAGACAACGTCGTACTTATGTACAGAGCCGAGAATATGAACAACGCCTTGACCGCCAGTGATGAGAATATCAGGCCCCACATGACGAAACCCACTCCCGTGAAGACGAGAAGGACCACGGCATATATCATCTGCAGTTTGATCACCGACATCTTCCCTATATCCCCGTCAGGGACTACCTCGTCGCGCCAGTTCTTAAGGTACGGTATTCCTATCTTGTTCCATTTGACCCCGGCGGTATACATCAAGGCAACTATGGCAAAAGGCAGGAACGGTATGAACGGGCTAAGCCACAACGGCATTGACTTCGTCGCCACCGCCACATAGGCCAAAGGCAGGCCTATTATCGTGCTGAACATGGAAGCCTTGAGTATGTCCCTCTTCTCCCCCCAGATGATCTTAAGCGGTAAATGGCCGAGGTTCCACCCTTTCGGGCTTATTATGAATATAGCCTTCCCTTTAAGTCCGGCGAGGAACCCGAAGGCATACGCCGGTATGACCGATGCGTAGAAGAAATGGTTCTTTGCAACCAGCCTCAAATATGCCGAGAAAGATTTCCTGAATCCAAAATGTTCAAGCAGGTATGCGATACCCGTTGCGGTTATAGATTGGTTGAAAAGCAGCCCCAATATACCGAATACTATAGGATACGGCACGGCCATGAAACCGTTTATACCCCAGCATATCATCAACCACAGGTAAAGAAAATTGATTATAAACATTAGCGGAGTCTGGTAGAAGAACGAGAACCCGAACATAAGCATGAACTTCTGGGCTACGTGCAGTTTCTCGGAATCCAATATACCGGGGATTACCCTGCCTATGGCGGCATCGGAAGATCCCATGGCCCATTTTGTAAGCGGGACAAGGCTGGTAAAATATGAGGTCTCCCTGCCTTTACCGAAGAGCAAGTACTCCTTGTGAGCGGTCCTGAAACCTTTCTTCCAAAGAGATGTAGCCAACAGTATATCCTCTGATATGTAGTCCTGCGGAAAACCTCCCGCAGCTGTTATCATATCGGTCCTTATGATCGCACTATGGCCGTAAAAACCGCAGGCCTGGAATATATTCAGGGTGCGTTGCGTAACGGATACGAACGTCTCCTCGTTGAAACCTATCGCCTGAGATATCCATGAGTAATTCTTGTTGAATATATACTCCGCGAACAGGACCTCTCCGAGAGCGGGATCGTTCCTGAACTCCGATAATGCCACCGGTATCTTTACGGCATCCTCTACCCTTACAGAACAGTTGGCATCGAAGAAAAGTACGGTCTCGCCTTTTATGAAAGGCAAGGCCTGGTTTAGGCCGCTCGGCTTACCTTTTTTAACGGGCGCTACAAAAGGCGCGGTCTCTATAAGTTCTATCCTGCCGGAAGCCTCATCATACCTGTGCAGGCCGCAGTCGCCGCCCTTGAAATAGGCAACGGCCGTTTCGTCTTCCCCGGACGTGTAATCTGCATCGCTGGCGGACCAATAAACGTTGAGCTTCGGCATCTCTTTCATTAATCTTCTCAAGGCTATCCTGTCCGAATCCTTGGTCGCGGGGCTATGATACCCCTCATAGTTGAGCAATATCTGGACCTTCTCGGAAACCATGCGTTCTATCTCTCCGTCGGAAAACCCGGGGTAACAGATACGGGCGTACATAGCAAAAGCGTCCCGTATCTTGTATACTTCCACGACCGTCTTCTCAACACACTGGACGGTAAGATTAGCCCACTTGCGTATCTTTTCCCTAAGCTGTTCAGGCAGCCCTTCCGGGAGCCTCTTAAGGCCGAATAACAGCTTTAGTTGCTCCCGTGTCACAAATTGCCCCAGATCGGAGCTGCCAAGCCTGTTGACAAACTCTTCCCATTGGGGCCTGTAAAAACCTATCAGGTGGTTCAGCCTCGTGACTTCGGCGCCCCTGTCGCAACCGTTGAGCTCATCGAACGTGAAACTGACAGGTTCGTTAAAAGCGGTTATCATGGCCGTCAGTGAAGGCAGATCCGTCCAGGATTCCGCCTTGGGCAGTTCCATGAGCCAACTGTTAATATAGATCCTTATCCTTTCCGAGGCCTCTTCGGCGCGCGGCGGCCTGTCAATTTTCGGAGCGGGATTACCGGATGAATAGACAAGCGACTCTTTCTCTCTTCCGCTTATTATATAGTAATCATGGAGTTCCTTTATCATGGCGTTCCAATAGGACTTCCACGTTTCATCAGCACGGCCGGAAGCCTGCCCCCCTGAGGGCATCATCACATCCGAGAAACGCTGCATCGATAACCCGAATTTCCTTCTCAGTTGGCCCCATGATATGACCTGGCCGACCCCTTCCCTCTTTCCCCGGTAAAAACCTATAAGGGCTATTATTATGTAGAACAGGGAGAAGAAACTGGAAAGTATGAAAGTAAACGTAAGCAGCAGCGCGCTTGAGTTGATGAACAAGCCCCAGCCCGCGTTCACGAACGTAAGTTTGATTATTATCCTGACCGTCCAAATTATCACGAATATGCTGAACAGGCCCCACAGGTACGATGCGGAAAAGAACATCACCCAGAACAGCCTGGTAGAGCGTCTTATCTCGCTGCTTTCCGCGCTTGCAAGGTGAGCCGGCCTGTAGTTGCCAAGGCTCCGTTTCATTAATAATACCGTCAGCATTACTCCGGCCAGGATCAAGAGGGTTATCTCTATGAACACGGCCAACACGTTCGGGGACAAACGCGCAATCGGAGAAAGAATCCCGACAAGGTGGACGGACAGCTGCTCAATCCTCCCGGCAAACGGCAAGAGCTTCAAGGCTATAGCCGCTCCGCCGAGGGTAACAACGGAAAATATCGGTACTAGGAACTCCCAGAACCTGCGCAAGTTATCGACGAATTGCGGTATACCGGCCTTGTCCGGGAATGTCTTCATCCAAGCATAGCTCTTATAAGACTTCGGGTCCGATGAGGGCTCCTTGCCGCCTTTTGTCGCCAGGAACAAAAGTTTCTGTTCCGCGGAAGCTCCCGCCAGTTTAGCGAAAGAAGTTATGAATCCCGGCCTCTTGCCTTCGAAAAGGTCGTTCATGTCGTCATAAGTGAATATATATTCCTTTATGAGGCCAAGTTTCTTATCATATCCGGGCCTCAAAGCTTCTATGAACACCTGCACATCGCTTCGGATCTCTTTCAATACATCGGGCCCTTTTCCGGAACGCAGTATGCCAAGCGATTTATCAAGCAGGTAATTCCTGAAACCTGGCACCGCCGCCCTGAATTCCACGGATTCGTCAAATATCAGGCGGAACAGCGCCACAAGCGCGAGTTCATCCGGCTTATTCCCAAGGCCTGACAGCCTGATCCCGCTTCCGTTCTTGGCCGACCATTTCTCAAACTCCCTCGCCTCAACCGCAAACAGGTTACCGAGGATTATCTCCTCGCGCCCTATCCTGTCGGCTATCCTCTTTATTATGACATTTATACCGGCGGTATGCCTTGAAGGATCTGCGCCAAAACCACGGAAACGTTCTTCCAGTAAAGGACGGAACTTTTCCATGACCACGGCAAAAAGCACGGACGGAGGTTTATTCCCCTCGTAGACATCTATGCAGGCTTTCTTGACCTCTTCAGGAACGTTCGATCTTTCCAGCAAGGCCTTGTTAAACGGCGCTATGGCGCCTTTCGGCGGCGCCTGTACCCTTGCTTCATCCTCGGCAACTTTTATCCTGCGGGTCCTGCCTGCTTTCAGTCTCCTTCTGGATATATATCCGGACATGAAGAGCGCACCCGCAAATAACACGGCAGAGAGAAGGGGTTTCTGCCATCTTATGGTCTTCATGAGGTATACTGAGCTGCTTTCAATATGCTCCTTCTTATACTTATACACACCGTTGTCATCAAACTCGTAGTCAGACCTTATCCAGTGTTCGATATCGAACGGCCTGCGTTCGAGGAATGTCTGCGTCTGCCATCCGTTGCGATGGTAAACGCTGGCATCTCCGAGGAAAACCGCTACTATCTGAGTACCCGGTTGCGTACCTTCCGGCTGGGTACCGGGTTTGAAATATCTTTCTATCTTTATGGGCCTTAGGTATGAATACGGGACAAGCGGATCATAATATTCCGTCTGCCTCCCTCCCTGTATCGGGAGTATGTTCATAAGCCTTAATATTATGAAGCGGCGCTCGAGCACGATCAGCTGCCCGCTCAGGGAATGGACATCGTAAAAAGCGTAGTCGGAATTCAAGACGCCGTATTTGACGCCCCTTATAGGAGGTCCGTCAGGAAGTTTGAACGGTTTCACCTCAGGTTCATAAGGGATTTTGATCATCGGATGGCTGAATACGCTGCGCGGATACTCGAGCGTTCCGGAGAAATATTTGATCTCTCCGACGCGTCCGCCTGGCTCTATTATATGGTAACCGGGCAGTGTCCCGAACGGGGCTTTTTCTATATTATTCATTGCCTCATCAAGCGCCTTTCGCTTGATCAGCTTCCCGTACTCGGACTTCAGCAATTCCCTTAACTCGTCTACCTCCAGGCCCTCCTTGTACCACTCATAGATGACTGTATCTTCTTTCTTGGCTATGGCCCGGGTGCGGTCTTCCCCTCTGTCGTCCTTCCAGGATTCCAGCAGGGTGTCCCTGCCGAACATGTTCTTCTTGAGCTTAAGCTTGCTTCCTTTATGTAATGTCGTCTCATCGCCGAGCATTACGAACTTGACGTTCACCAATTCCCTCCCAAGCACGTCATCCGGTATCATATAACTGACCGTTGTTATGGCTACGGTATTGGTGAAATGCGGAAGCCCGTCTTCCCCGGTCACCATCCTGAATATCCTCTTCTTCATCTGCGGCAACAGGGTATCGGCATATATGCCCAAAGGCTCCATTCTCTTTATATATTTGGGAGAGAGTATCGAATCTGCGCGGACAGAGTTGTCGACATCGCTTATCGACACAAGTTCTCCCGCAAGGTTGAACGTCAGGGTCTTTGCCGGTATTTCGGTCTCGGCTATCCAATCTACCGGGACCTCTATAGTGCCGCCGCGGACTATCAACCTCTGCCTGCCAAGACTGTCCCCAGGTTCATAGAAAACGAAATAGGGCGTCTCTCCCGGAGCGTTGGGGTCACCGATGAGGTTGTTTGTTACCTCGTTCTCCTCCAGTACAAGGCTGTCGCTGACCCTGCCTACCTTCTCTGCGCCAAGCCTGTTAAGTATAAGTATAGCCTGCCTCTCCCTTTCACCTTCGGGCAAGGACGTAAGCGACTTGGTCAATGCTTCCTTGAAATTCATGATCTTCCCGGTAGTCTTGTAACGGCGTACCCACGCGAGACCTTGGGTCAGATTCTCAAGGTTAGGGACCTCATCCGATAAAGTCTTGCCGGGCGATTCAAGAAAGACTTCCTTGGTGACCTCTTGGTCGGGCCCGTATTTTACTATGGTTATTATGTTTTTGACTATCTGCGCGGATATATCACCTTCCGGCGTATAATATTCTATTTTCTTTGTGTACCGTGCCTTGCCGTCCTCGAATATTATCCTCCCGTCTTCATCTCTGGCAAATACATGTACTTCCGAGACGAAATATTTCTTATCCGGGGTGTAACCTTTGAAGATGCTCTCGGATAAATCGGAAAGCCACTCTCCGTTCTCATCCGTACGATAAGTATGGCCGCCCACCACCTGAAGCGTGTCTTTGTCGTATTCGATATCCGTCCTGATATCAGAAGTAACGACTTTTGTAAGCGGGTCTATCTGTATATTCTCGGAATATATGGTCTCAAGGTTACCGGCAATATCATAGACCTCCACATAAAGGACCCTACCGGTAGCTTCATTGACCACCTTGAGCCAGACCCTGCCCGAAGCATCACGCAGGTCTCGTCCGAATTCGTCCTTGCCCAGTATGGACTCATAACTCCTTAGGGTGGATTCAGCCCTTTCTTTTGCCACCTCGAATTCGCCTAACCTTTTTTCGGCTGCTTTTGCACCATAATATATTACGTGGATAAACCCGTCGTCGTCATACCAGGCCAATTCGTTGGAAAGGCGGTCATACTGTTCGATCAGTTCGAGGCGGGTCTGCGCATCCTTCTCCTCCCTGACCCTTTTGAGCAGTTCAAGCAGCCTTTCCTTGAATTCTTTTGTCTCCGAAGCTATCACGTCATTGCCGAGGTATATCCATAACGGCTGCGTAGGGGTAGGTCTGCTCCCGGTGAATTCTTTCCTTGGCTTTATGACCATGCCCTCGATAAGGCCCCGCTCATATTTCACGGCGTTCAACTTCGAGGTCTCGCTCGTCCTCCAATTCGTGAGGTTGAACTTGGTACCCATGACTATTTCCTGTCCGCTCTTGACCGAAACGCCGCCCACCCGTAATCGCCTTGTCTCATCAAGCCCAAGGACCCTGGCGTAGTACATGCCGCGTTCCTGGGTAGCAAGCATGCCCTTGTCGTCAGGGACCACACCGGCAGATATCAGGTCTGCCCTCTGCCAGTCCTGCGCGTTTACATATTTCTTGTATTCCTGTTCGGTAATAGGTACTTTAGAAACAAGGCCCGGCAGGTCTTCTACGGAATCATAATATTGGAGTATATTCATATCCGCGTCAACTTCAAGGGCTGTAAAATACCTGGCTATCAAATGGCCCTCTGGCAGGTCTTTTGCGGACTGGAACTGCTGGGCCTGGTTCTTAAGGTCTTCCCTGTTGGCCTCAGGCAAGTCGTTCTCGGAAGAGAACTGCCTTACTATGTTGTAGTCGCCGTCTATCTCAAAAGCATAATAAGGCTTATAATTACCATCCAGGCGCAGGTTGTACTTCGGTGCTATCCTCCATTTGATTCCGGTCGAATCGTCGAAATAGGCATATTCCGACCTGATAGCTTTGCTCAGGGGCTCCGGGAGGTCTGAGAACTTCTTGTAAATTATCTTGAAACCGCCGTCAACACCTATAACATCATAATCCCGTTTTTGCGTATCCAACACCCCGTCAAACCAGCAATTATAGCTAGTCATCAGGACTGCTATGGCCCTCTTCCTGGCTATCGTAGCATCCTTGAGGACCTGGTCGTAAAGGACCTTATAATAAACTATGGGTTTCTTGAGGGCGGCATCCCTGCTGGCCTCCCGCTGCGCGATAAGTTCCGCTTCAGATATCACCCTCTCCTGCTCCGGGATAACTATCGCTTTGGAGGGTTTTGTCACCTTGCCCTGTTCGTTCATCCACTTAGCAATATCCTTGAGTGAGTCGCGCAACGCGAATCCGTTGAGGTCAAACGGGTTAAACCCGGAGAGAGGGAATGACGTCCACGTGGCCGAGATATCGGCATCCGCCTGCGGAGTAAGCCAGTTATCGAATGGGTAGCGCCTGATCCCTTTTTCGGAAGCATAAGGAAGCGACGCGGAAACACCCATCCTTGCGGCCATACGCCCTAGGTTATCAAGGTATAACTTTGCCGTATCGACAAACTTCACCGCGGTTTCATTATCCCCCTTATCCCTTGCGTGCTTGGCCATAACAAGATAAGCCAGTGCAACCTGGGAAGAGAACTCCGGAGACAGCACAGGTTTTCTGCCCGGCCTGCCGAATTTATCGGTAAAATCGAATCCCTCTACGTTCTTGACCTTTACCCCGCTAGGATGCAAATAATCTACTTTTACCCTTGCCCTTTCCAGGTTCTCAAGCAACCTGCGGCTTGTGCGGATCCCCCCGAATTTCACTCCAAACTCCGAATCCAGGACCTCGGGCCCCAGGATTATAATGGCAAGTGCGTTTGCGTCAGTAGCATAAACATCATTTATCTCGTCTTTAGAAGTACCGGCTGTAAAATACCCTCCTTTTATGTTGTATACGCCGCTCGATACCATCCATTTAAGGATATTGTCCATGGCATTCTTGTAAACACCATTACCGGTGATATCGTAAAGCATCCCGAACAGGACATAACAGTCCAGGTTCTCCTCTGTCGACTTAGCATAATATTCCGTATTGCCCTGGAACGGGTATTTCCTTATGCCCCCGTTGTCCGCCTGGAGATTTATAAGGAACTCGGCACGGCGTTCAGCCGCGGCAAGCCATTTTTCATCACCGCTCAATTGAAATTCCCTTATGAAACTTATTCCCCACCAGGCGTTGGGCCCTGCCGTTATGAGGGGATCTTCACTCAACCCGGTCCTTACGTTAAGACCGTTGGGAATGTCCCTAGTCTCCCCTCTTTCCATCAACAACCCGGCAACCTTGGAAGAAAATTCGTGCTGACCGGCCATAACCATATTCTGGTGGGCAAGAGCCTGAGGATACACATAAGACATCTCTGCAAAGGGGTTCTTCTCGCCTGACTTGGCTATCATGGTAGGCACAAGGCCCGTACCAGGATCAGACCATTCGAGTATGAAAGTTGCCAACTCGCCGGCATTTATCGGGCCATCCTTTTGCTTTGAATTATCCAAAGGATTCGCTGCGGTAACCGGTATCGCCTTCTCAGGCTCGGCCGGAGAAGGTTCACGGACTGACGCCTTGAAGGCAGGCCTGTGGCATGAACGCATGGCAAGCAGCACCGCCAGCACCGCTATCAATACTATAATTACCTTTTTGCCGTTCTTGGCCATCTCCGGTCTCATTTTGACACGTAAGTTATATATGAATCGATGCCCTTGGCTGTATACCTCATAAGGTACCGGTCAAGCTCGTTCATAAGACTGACCATATGGTAATAAGCCTGTATATCCTTTATTTTATTGTTCAGCAGGGTCTCTTTTATCTCCCTGATCCTTACGACAGGCATGTCCCCGGTCGCCTCTTCAGCGCGCATGAGCTCGCTCATCCGCTCCTCGAGCACGGATACGTTCTTTTCAAAATTCTCATAGTCCAAAACGGCCATCTTATAATCGGTGAAGATCCTGAGGGCATTCTGGAGCACCTCAGACATGTACGATTTCGACTTGAGGGCCGTTATCTTTTCCTTTAACGCAGCTACCCTCGCCTTGGTGGCCGTGGCAGGATCGAATATCTTATCCATGGAATTAAGGGATATGAACTCCGAGAGGGAATTATAGCGTGAGAATATGGCCTCATTCCTTGTTACCGCCCCCATAAAGTCGGTAAGATAAGTATACTCGAGATTGAATGTCAGGGACTTGATCTGCTTTGATATGGCCTCGGTATCGAGCCTGGCCATTCCTATATTGCATTCGGTCCGTTTCAGCAGGTCCGCGCGCAACGGCACTTCCAGCTCCTTCTTCGCCGACCCGAGTTCGGCGGTAAGCCTTTCTTTTATATCACAGTTATCGGCCAACATAACCTTCTTGGATGATTCGTCATATACTTCGATATTCATTACGGAGAACCTGGGGTCAAGCCCTCCAACCACTATACCGAGATTGCTCCTGTAACCCTCGCAATATTTCCGGACATCGATTGTTTTTTGCAGGAGGCTTTCTACAAATTCCTTTTGCTTGAGGTAATCTACGTGGGCTACCGCCCCCGCCGTGTAAAGCTCCTCGATCCCTGCGAGCACAGCTTTCTGTTTTTCGTACTCACCGCCTACCTGGGAGTACTCCGCAAGCGAGGCCAGGTAATTGCAGTATGAATCGACCACCCTTATGTTAAGATCGAACTTGGCCTGTTCGAGGTCTTTCCTGGCCAACTCTACCCTTAATTCCTGTTTCCTGACCATAAGATTGTTCACAAGGTCCACTTCCGCCGAAATAACCCCTCCAGTCGTCTGGACTGTCTTTCGTTTCTGAGAACCCTTGTTGTCCATTACATAATAACCTTTGCTTACCGAACCGTTCACCCTTATCATCTTATAATAGTTAAGGGACTCTTCCTCGAGCGCAAGGGCATCTTCGTATTTTTTGATCTCACGGCTGTTGCGCAAAGCAAGATCCAGCGCCTCCTGGAGGCCCGACAAAAGTATCTTTTCCCCGCCCTCCGGTCTGGAATCTTTTTCTACAAAAAGTATCTCCCTGGCGCTGGCATAGTAATTATCGAAGATCGCCTCTTCATAGGTAAGCTGAGAAACTACATAATCAAGGCGGGCATCCGCCCATTGGCGCTTGGTCCTTCCCCCGAACCTGAAAAGTTCATCCGTTATCCTGAACTGGGAACCGGCATTTTCCATTTTATTTCGAAGATCCCCGAGCAGGTCATTTGAGGCATCGTAGGCGGTCTTCACGGCGAACCTTTCCTTCTCGTACGAATCCATGCTCTTCGCGTATTCTATCTCAGATCTTATACGGTCCCTGGCGGCTTCGGACCTGGCAACCTTCTCGGCATGATCTCCCCATGGGATCGAGACACTAAATGAAAGCTGTTTATCAGGGTCTTCCCAGCCGTCATAATCGGAACCCTTGGTCTCATACCTGACCTGCCATATGGCCCCTTCATAGGCTAAGGCCCTGGTCTCACCGGCCCTCTTTCTTTCAACAGAACTAAGCGCCTGTTTTACGGAAGCCATCCCGTCGTAATAAGGCGCCACCTTCCCTTTAAGCATCATTTTAAAATCAGACAACCCTTCTTCGCTGCCGAACAAGGGCAGGTCTTTCACCGTTATAGTTTCGTTAAGCGGTATCCCTGTCCATCTCTTGAGGTTGTATTCGACCACTGCCAAGGAAAATTCGACATTCGAGATCTCCCTGTCCACTTCCAGTTGCTGTAGGACGAGGGGAAGTATGTCGGAATTTGTGTATTTAGTGTTCTTGCTTCTCATGTCCTCAAGCATATCGTTTATAAGACCGCTCTTAAGCTCTTTTATCTCGTTGAGTCTCTTAAGTGTGTTGGTGAAACGCAGGACAAGAAGATAATTCTTTATTATCTCATCTGCAACAGCGTTCTGGAGCGCCCTGCCTTCGTATTCGGCTTCCTTGAGCCCGGCCTTGGCGGCTTTTACCGCTGCCCCGACCTTGTTGTTAAGTATGCGGCCTTCCAAGGCAAGGAAAGCCCTGGTATTCTTGGACGGCGTGCCGTTTATGTTCACGTTCTCAAGTACTGCCGCTCCGTAAAGCTTGGGAAGATAACCGGCCCTCTCTGCACCTATACGCACCTTCTCTACCTTTATCCTCTTCTCGGCTATCTGTCTCGCCGTAAGAAGATCCGCTCTTTCTCCTCTTGATATCAGGTCCCCGAGATCCATGTCCTGGTAAGCCGGGCTCATATTTTCCGGCTTAATCTCGACACCTTTTAGCTTCGACAAGGTTACCGTATAATCGCTCAACGCCTGCTGTAATGCATACTTGGCCTTGTAAAGGTTATCGCTAATCCTTATTACTTCGATGACCGGGAGCGAGAGTTTCTCCTTAAGCATCCTGAGTGTATCTTCTGTTTTCGCTATATACTCCCTGTAATTATCTATCTTCTTGCTGAGGTCGGAGATTTTCGCGTTTCCCATAAGATCATCACACTCAAGGTCCTCCGAAGCCTTTAACACCTCAAGCCTGGCTATCTGTGATTCCAAACTTTTCGTGCGGTTCAAGCCTTCCGAATGGCCGAAATCAGTAACGAATAACTCCAGCTGGGTGTCGGTTATAACTTTCCTTTCAAACCTGGTACCTTTACCTTCCGCCAGCCCGAGTATAGTAGTTGAGGCAAGCTTCAGGCGGGGACTGGTGCCTATATGGGCCGATACGGAAGCTTCCTCGCTCCTCTTCTTGACTATATCAAGCGTATAGTCAGTGGGCCTTATCTCCGCTTTTTCGGCGAAGGCCGGATCCTTGTTCACATTGCCGGGAAGTTCCTGGACAACGATCTCCAGGTCATCGTTATCCTCCAATCCCAATAATCCCCTGAGGTCCCGTCTTGTATTTATAAGGGTATTCAACGCCCCTATTTTTCTTTCATTGACTATGCCCAGATAATTCTTTAATTCAAGTTTCTCTGTTTCGGTGTATTCGGGGCTCCCCTTTATAAGCTCTATTACTTTTTCAACAGTTTCTACATTATCACAGCTCATGCGGTAATTTTCCTGAGCTGAAGCAACCGCATAATATACAGATATAAGTTTCCTTGTCCTTTCCGTTACGGCCTGTTTGATCTCAAGCAGGCTCGCCTCATAGTTCTTCCTGTCTTTGGAGATATAATTAAGGCTGTCGGAAGTAATAGACATCTCTATAACCAATTGCTGTTCCGAGAAAAGATCTGTCTGTTGGTCAAGATCGCTGAAGAGGTCGAATGGTTTTATCACGCTTCCCGCTATGCTGATCTTGGGAAGGAAAGTATCCAATTTCCTTGCCTTTATTTCAAGCACGGCGGCATCGGAGGCAAGTTTGGCTATCTGGATATCCCTGTCAACTTCATAAAGCTTGTTCAGGGCTGACTCAAGCGAGAGATTACTGCAATCTATTCCCGCCTGTAATTCTTCGACAGGAGAAGATTCTTCCGCACCGCCCGGACAGGATACGAACACTACCAATACCGTCGACGCGGTAAATATTACTGTTATAATCTTGATTAAGCTTCGGCTCAGCATAACCCCTTTAAAAAGTTAAGGTAATGCTATTTTTTTGCCTTAAGGCCCTGAGAATGCATCTTAAGCCACTCATCTATATCCAGCTTATTGAACAGGTATTTCCTCAAAACTTTAACATGCGGGAAACTCTGTTCTTTAATAAGCTTACGGATACTTCCCTCGCTGAGGCTTAGATATCTCGAGACCTCATCCATTGTTATATATTTCGTATTTGTATCCATTTAGCCTCTCCTTCCCTCATATTTCGTATATAATTGTATTACACGTATCAAGGCTCGTCAAGGATTTTATTGTTACAGGAAGGCTTGCGGATAGGAGTTCTTATTCTGCGGGTTTTTCGGTTTCCCTGAGCTTACCATTCTCGTCGAAACTTATCTTTGAACCTTTCGGGTAAAAGTGCCCCTGCACGTCTTGGTCGCGGCCCAAGATCACATAGCGTAATTTCCCGGATTCTCCAAGGCCAACTATGGTGTCCCTCATGAAAAAGGTCTCTCCTATCTTGTGGTCTTTGGCCAGGGAAGCGTATTGCAGGCTGCCTGATTCATAAAGATCAACTTTTGTGTTCGCCGCACAAGGTATGCCGCTTATCTCGTTTTCTTCGCCTAGTGTCGCATATTGCAGTTTCCCGGATTCGTAAAGTCCTGCGACCGTGCACTTAGCGCAGGGAATACCGTTTATTTTTTGCTTGGTTACAAGTGTTCCGAATTGCAATTTCCCCGAAAGATAAAAACCGGCTTTACTGCCCTTAGCACAATATACGCCGTTTATGTTCTGGTCATCCGCCAATGTGGCATATTGCAATTTCCCCGACTGGTAAAAACCTATGGTGGAACCTTTGGCGCACATGATACCTTGTACCTTGCTGATCTCATTGAGAACCGCCCAATCTACTTTCCCGTTCTCGTAAAAACTAACACTTGGGCCGCTGGCGCAGGTGATACCCATCACCTCGGTAGGCGAAACCAGATACGCGTTCTTTATACTGCCGGATTCATAAAAGACGAAGTAAGTCCCCTGCCTGAATTTTACTCCGCCCATATCGACATCTGCGGGGATCGTAACATACTGCAGTCTTCCGGATTCATAAAAACCGGCGGGAAAACCTTTGGCGCAAACGATACCCTGAATATCCTGGTCTTTGGCCAATGTGGCATATTGCAATTTCCCGGAATCATAAAAACCGGCTTTTGTGCCTTTCGCGCAATATATCCCTTGGACCTCTTCATCGGCAGCAAAGACGGCATGTAAAAGCTTTCCGGCCCTGTTGAAATACAATGAGGTGCCCTTGGCAAATGGTATCCCATAGACCTGCTGGTCTGCGCCAAGGTAGGCGTAATCGAGCTTTCCCGCTTCGTTGAAATATACCGAGGTACCCTTTTTAAAAAAAATACCCGATACCTGCTGGTCTGAGCCAAGGTAGGCGTACTGCAATCTTCCGGCTTCCGTAAAATAAACAAGCGTTCCCTTGGGGAAATCGATACCCTGTATAGTCTCGGCTTTTTTCAGGACTTTATCGCGTATGATGACATCGGCGGGAACTGGAAAATCCGCGGATAGGGCAACCGTAATGAAAACGATCGACAGGAAAGACCGGGTCAGATCTGGACGACGCAATTTCTTCCTTTGTCCTTAGCTTGATAGAGGGCAACGTCCACCCGCTTCAGGAAATCATGGGGGAATATATCTTTCTTTATATCTTCCTCCGAAAGCGTTGTCACCCCGATACTGACGGTAACTTTCAATTTTTTGTCCTCATATTCGACTATAACGTCCTCGGCTATCTTCTTGCGTATCCTCTCGGCCAATATGTATATGCCTTCCCTGTCCGTCTCTGTAGCAAGCACTACAAGCTCTTCGCCGCCGTACCTTGAAGCAACGTCAGACTCCCTAAGACTGGCCTTGAGCATATCCGAGATCTTGATCAGGACCTCATCGCCTACCTGGTGGCCGTAATTATCGTTGAATGACTTGAAATGGTCGATATCGAGCATCATAAGCGACAACCTGGTCCTATATCTCTTCGCCCTGTACACTTCAGCTTTCAATGTCTCCAGGAAGTAGGAATGCGTATAAAGGTGGGTCAACTCATCCGTTATGGCCCTCTCCCTCTGTTTCTTCAATTCAATGGTCATCATGTTGAACGACCTGGCAAGCTCGCCTATCTCGTCATCGGTCTTTATGTCTATCTTGTGGTTAAGGTCGCCTTCGCCGACTATCTTGGTACCTATAAGCAGCTTCCTGACCGATACGAGCATGCTGTTCGAAAGCACCAGCCCTATTGCGATGGCCACCATTATGCTCAAGATAAGCAGGATTAGGGATTGGCTCCTCATCTTCGCCACGCCGTAAAGCGCTTCCTGGGCAGGCTGCTTTACTACGACAGCGCCTTTGATATTCCCTGACAACGGAAGGTATGATACCAGCATGTCGCCTATATTAGCGCTTCCGGCCTTACCCTCAAGGGCAAGTTTCACCGTATTGTCATTATACAGGTTACCGGTATCCGTATCCCCTGTTTTGTATATAAGGTTGCCCTTTTTGTCTGTCACGATTATCATTCCCCTCTCGCCTATCTTGGTCTGGTCCAGCATAGGCCAAAGGCTGCGCAGCTTGACCGCAGTCACAAGGACGCCTATCCTCCTGCCGTAACTGTCATAATCGAATATGGGGGAAGCTATAGTCACAAAAGGTTGGCCGTCTGAAGAAAAATATATATCCGATATATAGCTCTTCTTCTTGGATTTCAGGAAGATATCACTTAAGGACATGTCTTTGTTCTGGTCACCCGGGTTTCGCGAAGCTATCTCTATGCCCTGTTCGTTAAGTACGGCCACGGGATCCAGCATCTCATGTTCCGAGATGATCTCGTACATCATCTTGTCTATTTGGAAGAGGTCAAAATCCTTTATGCTGGGCATTAGGGTCATGAGCTCGACCGAAGACTTGGCCTGCTGAAGGAAGTTATCTATCTTGCTGCGTACGTTCTCGCACGCGGTGAGGTTCCTCTTGAGGACGGCATCTTCAAGGGAACTCTGTCCCTGGTAGATAAGGATCATCCCGCTAAGGAAAGTGGTGAATGTCACAAGCAGTATGAATATCAGGATAAACCTGAAATTAATGCTGGAAGTAAAAGGGATCTTCTCTCTTGTACTGGTAAGCGGGACTTCTGCCAAAGCGATCCCCCTCTTTTAAAGGAGAAATTATTTCTTAAGTATCTCCCTGAACTTCTGGGTCATGGCCGGAACTACTTCATAAAGGTCCCCGACTATCCCATACGTGGCTACCGAGAATATAGGCGCCTGGGGATCCTTGTTTATCGCGATTATTATCTCGGACGAGGACATGCCTGCCAGGTGCTGTATCTGGCCGGATATACCGCAGGCTATATATATCTTCGGGCAAACGGTCTTTCCCGTCTGACCTACCTGATGAGAATACGGTATCCACTCCGCGTCAACCGCGGACCTGGAAGCACCCACTGCGCCTCCCAGGACCTTGGCCAGTTCCTCGATGACCTTGAACCCATCGGCCTTGCCCAATCCCCTGCCGCCCGAGACTATGATGTCCGCTTCAGTAAGATTCACTGTTGAGGAGACCTCCTCAACTACGTCGGATATCCTGGTACGGGAAGCCAAAAGGTTGTCGGGATAGGACTTTTTTACTACTTGCCCTTTCCTGGACTTATCGACCTGCGCTTCCTTGAATACTTTATGGCGGACCGTCGCCATCTGGGGACGATAGTTCTCGCAAAGGATCGTAGCCATTATATTACCGCCGAACGCCGGACGGGTCTGAAGCAGTACTTTCTTCTCTTTATCGATATCAAGCCCCGTACAATCTGCGGTCAGACCGGTATAAAGTTTCACCGCTATGCGCGAAGCCAGCGACCTGCCGATCGATGTCGCCCCGTAAAGAAGGACCTCCGGTTTGAACTCTTTGACCAGCTCCACGATTATATTCGTATAAGGCTCATCCTGATAACTTTTGAGCCCAGCACTTTCAACAAGGTATACTTTATCCGCACCACGCCAAAAGAGTTCATCCGCTTGTCCTTCGATACCGTCTCCAATAAGAACAGCAGCGAGTTCCGTACCCAGGTCGTCGGCAAGCTCCCTGCCCTTCCCGAGTAATTCATATACCACACTCTGAACCTTACCCTTCTTCTGCTCCGCAAACACCCATACTCCCTTGTAATCGCCGAGGGCGACCTTCGGTGCGACCTTGCACACGGTCATCTCTATGGCCTTGAATTTACACGATTCCACACAGGCTCCGCAAAGAGTACACTTCATATAATCTATCACCGCAAGCTTGCCCTTCTTCGCCTCGGCCGAGTCGACCATTGATATAGCGCCGAACGGGCAGGTCTTGACGCACATGGTGCAGCCGGTACAATTGCCGGCTATTATCTGTATGGAACAATCTTTTGGTTTGTCTGCCATTTTATGTTTTGCTCACCGATATGACTACGTCTTTTATGGAATCCGCTAATTTATTCACGATATCAGGGACCTCTCCCTGCAATACCTGGCCTCCGGTCCTCTTCGGGGGCGTAAAGATCTTTTTCACGACTGTCGGGGAACCTTTAAGGCCGAGCCTGTCCGGGTCAGCCTCTATATCTTTCGCGGCCAGGACTGCCGCCTTCGACTGCTTGGCTTTTATCTTCCCCTTAAGCGACGGTAAACGCGGTATGTTTATCTCTTTTACGACAGTTATCAGGCAAGGCAAGGGGGTCTCTATGACTTCATAACCCTCTTCGGTCATCCTCTCGAACTTGGCCAAGCCTTCTTTTATGTCCTCGGTCTTCTTTACATATGTGACCTGCGGTATATCCAATGTAGCCGCGATCCCGGGCCCAACCTGCGCGGTGTCCCCGTCTATAGCCTGTTTGCCGCAGATGATAAGATCGAACTTCCCTAGCTTCTGTATGCCTTTTGCAAGCGTATAACTCGTGGCCCAGGTATCCGAACCCGCAAAAGCGCGATCGCTCATAAGGACCATCTCATCGGCGCCCATGGATACAGCCTCGCGCAACGCTTCTTCAGCCTGAGACGGGCCCATGCTCAAAACCGTCACTTTCGTTGACGCGGCGCCAAGCCTTTCTTTTATCCTCAGGGCCTCTTCGATAGCGTACATATCGAAGGGGTTGACTATCGACTGCACGCCCTCGCGCATCAGGGTGTTCGTCTCGGGATTTATCCTTATGTCCTGGGTGTCCGGGACCTGTTTGATGCAAACTATTATGTTCATCCTCTTAACTGCTCTTTCAGTAATTCCAACGCTATGACATTGCGCTGGATCTGGTTAGTGCCCTCATATATCTGGGTTATCTTGGCATCGCGCATATATTTCTCTACGGGGTAATCGCGCATATAACCGTACCCGCCCAGGACCTGTATGGCATCGGTAGTGACTTTCATCGCCGTGTCCGAAGCGAAAAGTTTGGCCATCGCGGAGACCTTAGAGACATCCTTGGCCCCGGTATCTACCATCCTGGCAACCGAATAAGTAAGGGCCCGGGCCGCCTCGACTTCTGTAGCCATGTCGGCCAGCATGAACTGCAACCCCTGGAACGACGATATCGTCTTGCCGAATTGTTTACGTTCACGCGAATATTTTACCGCGTGGTCCAAAGCCCCCTGGGCGATGCCTACCGCCTGAGCTGCTACACCGGGACGCGATTTATCAAAAGTCTTCATCGCTACAATGAATCCCATACCTTCGCGCCCCAGCAAATTCGCCTTAGGGATCTTGCATTCATTAAATACAAGTTCACGGGTAGCAGAAGCGCGTATACCGAGTTTCTTCTCTTTCTTCCCGAAATCGAAGCCCGGCGTACCCTTCTCAACAATAAAAGCGCTGGCCCCGCGCGCGCCTTTTTCCCTGTCGGTCATCGCTATGACGGTGTAGACTTCCGCTTCACCGCCGTTGGTTATCCATTGTTTAACGCCATTAAGGACATAATGATCGCCCTCTTTCCTGGCTGTCGTGGCTATGGCACCGGCATCAGAGCCTGCGCCGGCCTCGGTCAATGCAAAAGCGGCAAGCTTCTTTCCGCTCGCTATATCCGGGAGGTATTTCTGTTTTTGTTCATCGTTGCCGAACAATATTATGGGGTACGTCCCGAGGGCCGTGGCAGCAAAACATATGGCAATACCGCCGCACGCGCGCGAAAGTTCTTCGGTCACAAGGCAAAGCTCCATAGCGCCGCCGCCTAAACCTCCGTACTTTTCCTCGATGTAAACGCCGCAAAGGTCGGATTCCGCCATGACCTTCATGATCTCCCAGGGAAAAGTCTCTTTTTCATCATGCTCGGCCGCGACGGGCGTGATCTTTTCTTTCGCTATCTTGCGCGCCAGATCGCGCACCATGATCTGCTGCTCTGTAAGTAAATAATCCATCATATCACCCCTTTTGCGAATTATTCGGGTTACGGAAGGAACTTCTTAACGGCGACGCAGGCGTTGTGCCCGCCGAAACCGAAGGCATTAGATATCGCCACATCCACCTTGGCCTTCCTTGCTTTATTTGGGACATAATCGAGATCACAATCAGGATCCTGCGTCTCGTAATTCATGGTAGGAGGTATTATATCCTCCTTTACGGCCATCGTGCAGGCGATAAATTCGATCCCCCCCGCGGCACCGAGGCAATGGCCCGTCATAGACTTGGTCGAGCTGACGGGTATCTTATACGCCCTGTCGCCGAATACCTTCTTTATGGCCAAGGACTCTATCTTATCATTTAATTCTGTGGAGGTGCCGTGCGCGTTTATATATGATACGTCTCCGACCGTCAATCCTCCATCCTGCAAAGCAAGCCTCATGCACATCGCGGCCCCTTCCCCTTTAGGGTCGGGCGCAGTCATGTGATAGGCATCGCCGGACATACCGTAACCGGCCAGCTCGGCATATATCTTAGCCCCGCGCTTCCGCGCGTGTTCCAGGGACTCTATCATAGCTATACCACAGCCCTCACCGATAACAAATCCGTCCCTGTCCTTGTCGAACGGCCTGCTTGCTTTTTCGGGTTCGTTATTTCTCTTTGAAAGCGCCGTAAGCGCGCAAAAACCTCCGACTCCCGTCGGCACTATCGCCGCCTCTGTCCCGCCGGCCAACATGACATCGGCGTAACCGTGCTGTATAAGCCTGAGGGCTTCTCCTATTGAATGATTACCGGTAGCACATGCAGTAGCGACACAGGAGTTCGGGCCTTTCAGGCCGAACTGGATGGATATCTGGCCGGGCGCCATATTCACTATAAGCATGGGGATGAGCAACGGAGCCAGCCTGGAGGGACCTTTTTCCTTCCAGATGAGGGTCTGGTCCTGTATGACCTTCAACCCCCCTATACCCGAACCCACGAGGACCCCTATCCTGTAAGGGTCCTCTTTTGAAATATCAAGTCCGGAATCCTCGATGGCCATCTTGGAACAACAGACCGCGAATTGGACAAACCGGTCCATTCTCCTGATATCCTTCGGATTGCTTATATGAAGGGAGGGATCGAATCCCTTAACCTCGCAGGCTATCTGGCTGTCAAATCCGGTGGGATCGAATTGCGTAATCCTTCCGGCGCCGCTTTTGCCCGCAAGCAAGGATGTCCAAAACTCATCCTTGGTATTGCCTACGGGTGTAACGGCTCCAAGGCCCGTTACTACTACTCTTCTTCTCTCCATTAAGCTGTATTAGGCCTTGTTTCCGGTCTTTTCTTCTATATACTTGATGGCTTCGCCTACTGTCTTCATCTTCTCGGCGTCCTCATCGGGTATCTCTGCCTTGAACTCTTCCTCAAGCGCCATGACGATCTCGACCGTATCGAGCGAATCCGCGCCAAGGTCATCTATGAACGTCGCCTGGGGGGTAACTTCTTCCAGCTTCACACCTAACTGCTTCGCTATTATCTCTCTAACTTTATCTGCAACAGCCGACATGTACTCTCCTCCTTGTTGGGTTGACTACATGACCATCCCGCCGTCAATCTTTATTACCTGTCCTGTTATGTATGACGACGCGTCAGATGCCAGGAACATCGCCAGTTCAGCTACGTCGCTCGCTTTACCGAATCTATTTAATGGGATCATCGACAGCATCTGGGCTTTCACGTTTTCAGGAAGCTTTGCGGTCATGTCTGTGGCTATGAAGCCCGGAGCGATAGCATTCACGTTAACGTTCCTTGATGCCAGTTCTTTCGCTACGCTCTTTGTGATCCCTATTATCCCCGCCTTAGAGGCCGCATAATTGGCCTGCCCGGCATTGCCCATTATACCGATTATCGAGGCGATGGAAACTATCTTACCGTAACGCTGCCTCATCATAACCTTTGAGATCGCCTTTGTGCAATTAAATGTCCCCTTTAGGTTTACGGCAATTACTGAATCGAACTCCTGCTCGCTCATGCGGACAATCAAAGCGTCTCTGGTTATGCCTGCGTTGTTAATCAGTATATCGATTTTCTGAAATTTGTCAAGCGTCTTATTGACCATATCCTCGACCTGCGAGAGGTTGGTCACGTCTACGACAAAAGTGGCACTCTTGCGCCCCAAGGACTCTATCTCCTTGCTCGTGGAGTCCAAGGCATCCTGATTCACGTCGCAAAGGACTATGTCGCAGCCTTCTTTCGCAAAAGCCAGGGCTATTTCCCTGCCTATCCCCCTCGCCCCTCCGGTTATTAAGCAAACCCTGTCCTTAAATATCATAGCCGTCTCCTCTCTTTACTCATGCAATAAAGCATCTTTCACGGACAAGACATCGGAAGATGCCTCTACGTTAAGGCATTCAAGCGTAGGATCTATCCTTCTTAGCAATCCCGCCAGGACCTTGCCCGGGCCCACTTCTATATATCTTTTTATCCCGCGCCCGGAAAGCGCCTTTATGGAATCCTCCCAAAGCACGGACGATTTCACTTGGGCTACGAGATTGGACTTTATCTCATCCGGAGACTCCTCGAAACCGGCATTGACATTCGTTACAACCGGTATCTTGGGCGGCTTTATTTCGACCTTATCTACTTCAGCGGCAAGTTTCAATGCCGCAGGCTCCATAAGGCTTGAATGGAAAGCGCCGCTTACATCAAGCGGGATAACCTTCCTTGCCCCTCTCTGCCTGGCTGAACTGGAAGCCGCCTCCACATTAACCTTCGTTCCTGATATCACTATTTGGCCCGGGGAGTTCAGGTTAGCTATCTCTGCGCCCGTTTCCATGCATACTTTCCTGGTCTCTTCCAGTGAAAGGCCTATTACCGAAGCCATGGTCCCGGGATTCTGTTTCGAGGCCTCTTCCATGAATTGGCCGCGTTTTCTTACAAGCGCTACTGCATCGTCAAAAGACATCGAACCGGCCGCAACGAGCGCGGTATACTCACCAAGACTGAGTCCCAACACGGCCTTCGGGACAACCGGGATCTCAAGAACCGATTCAAGGGCCCTCAGTGCGGCTATCGAAGCCGTCAATATAGCCGGCTGGCATATATCCGTCCTTGTCAACTCCTCCTTGGGCCCTTCGAAACATAATTTTGCTATATCAAAACCGAGGATGTTATTGGCTTTTTCGAAGATGACCTTTGAAGAGGGGAATTGCCCGTATAGCTCCCTGCCCATTCCGACATACTGGGCGCCCTGTCCCGGGAAAATTATGGCAGTATCTACCATTCTATGACGCATGACCCCCATACAAAACCGCTGCCGAAAGCGACCATAAGCACCTTATCGCCCTTCTTTACCCTGCCTTCTTTTACGGCTTCATACAAGGCAACTATAGCGGAAGCCGCCGACATATTCCCGTATCTTTCCACGTTTACGAACGCCTTATCGGAAGCTATACCCACGCGTTCAATAACGGCTTCTATTATCCTCCTGTTGGCCTGGTGAGGTATTATACAATCGATATCCTTCGTCGTAAGCCCGGCTCTTTCGATGGCCTTGTTCACTGCATCGGTCATGACCCGTACCGCATTCTTGAAGACCTCGTTGCCTTCCATCTTAAGGAAATGCAATCCTTGTGTTACGGTCTCATGCGAAGCCGGATTGACTGAGCCCCCTGCCGGGAACATAAGCAGCCTGCTTTTGGTCCCGTCCGCACCGAGATAAGATGACAAAAGTCCTCCCGACTCAACGGGCGCTATGACAGCGGCACCTGCCCCGTCACCGAACAAGACACACGTCGAACGGTCATTCCAATCTATAAAACGCGACAACAGTTCAACGCCTATGACAAGTATCCTTTTATACATCCCCGTCTCGATGAACTGCTGGGCTATCGTAAGCTCGTGGATAAAGCCCGAACAAGCCGCGTTGATGTCAAAACAAGCTGCGTTCTTCGCCCCAAGTTTGGCCTGCACGAAACAGCTTGTAGCCGGAAAAGGCATATCCGGCGTTATAGTGGCGAGTATGATAAGCTCTATATCCTCAGGCTCAAGCTTTGCATCCTTGAGGGCCATGCGGGCGGCGTGCGCGGCCAGGTCCGAGGTAGTCTCTTCTTTATGAGCTATCCTCCTCTCGGATATACCTGTCCTTGTGCGGATCCACTCATCCGAAGTCTCTACAATTTTCTCGAGATCGGCATTGGTCATGACCTTCTCGGGCAGATATGCCCCCAGACCTATAATTCCGGCTTTTGTCTTCATCATTTGGGATTGTTTATCGAATCGAGGATGTGACTGTTTACCTTGTGGTCTACGAATTCCCCGGCAACCCTTATGGCGTTCTTTATAGCCTTGGCTGAAGAACGCCCATGGCTTATTATGCATATCCCGTTGACACCCAACAGGGGAGCGCCGCCGTATTCCGCGTAGTCTATCTGCTTCTTCACGGCTTCCAATGCCGGCTTGGTCAATAATCCGCCGATTATCCTTAACGGGTCTCTCTTGATCTGGTCTTTTATGAAGGACGCTATGGTAGAAGCTATGGATTCCGAGACCTTCAGGACCACATTACCGGTATAACCGTCGCATACTACAACGTCAAAAACACCGGTAAAGATATCCTTGCCTTCGGCATTTCCTTTGAAATTAAGCTTGCTTGATTCCAGCAGCTGGTGGGTCTTTTTTAGGTAATCAGGCCCCTTCGACGATTCTTCCCCTATATTAAGAAGGCCTATGGAGGGGTTTTTCCTCCCGAATATCTGCCTTGCGTATACGTCACCCATCAAACCGAATCCCATAAGGTGCTCGGGTTCGGGGTTTATAGTTGCGCCCACATCTATAAGTAATACAGGGCCCTTAATAGACGGCAACGGTATCGCTATGCCGGGGCGTTCCACTCCCGGAAGCCTCCTGAGAGACAGCATAGCCGCGCTTACAAAGGCTGCCGTATTTCCGGCGGATACAACGGCATCGGCCTTGCCCTCTTTGGCAAGTTCGGTTGCAACGCATATAGAGGAATCCTTTTTAGCCCTGGCACTGGCTGCGCCGGGCTCATGCATGTCTATGACCTCGGAAGCATGGTGTATTCTTACATTGGAAGGGACATGGCCTATCTTCTTGAGTTCGGCCTCAAGCCTGGCCTTGTCTCCCACCAAAATTATATCGGAACCGTACTCTAACGCGGCTTGGACCGCCCCTTCGACAACTACCTTCGGGGCATAATCACCGCCCATGCCATCGACGGCTATCCTCATTTCTTCTTCTCTTCCTTGACCTTAACGTCAAGGACTTTGCGTCCTTTGTAATAACCGCAGCTGGGGCATGCGTGGTGTGATTTTACATACGCAAAACATTGGGGGCATTTAGATACGGCCGGCGCTGAAAGTACCTGATGGGTACGCGATTTGTCACGCCTTGCTTTTGAATGTTTTCTTTTTGGTAGTGCCATTTATCTCTTCTCCTTCGTTAATTGCCGCTTTTCTTGGCTTCGCTCCACCTGTCCGCATCCGGTTTGTGCCCGCAATCACCTTCGTTCAGGTTCTTGCCGCAAACCTGGCAGAGTCCTTTGCAGTTTTCGCTGCAAAGGGGTTTTACCGGATACTCCAATATTATTTCCTGCCTTATATCATCGGTCAGATCCAGGATAGTCTTCCCCTTGACGTCATAGCTGAAATCGAATTCCTTGTTGAAATCTATAATGTATGCCGCGAGGCAACGGCCGCATATCGCTTCTATCCTGCCGCCGGCCGAGACATGCGCATAGACATCATCCTTGTCGCGCGTTATGAACGCCTTTAATGCTATGGGCGTTACAAACTTAAGGTCGTCCCTTGCCAGGTCAAGGGCCGCGGCATCATGCTGTTCCTCAAGCGTCAACCCTTCCTGCGGTATATCATTGACCTTTATCTTCATCTTAGTTTGCGCGTCAAGGCTTTGGCGACGAAAGGCGGGACAAAATCCTTTACATCGGCTCCAAAAGCGAACGCTTCCTTTATAAGTTTCGATGAGATGTACGAGTAAGACTCCGAAGGCATCATGAATATCGTCTCTATATCCTGGGCAAGTTTCCTGTTAGTAAGGGCCATCTGGAACTCATATTCGAAGTCCGACAACATCCTGAGCCCGCGCACCATGACAACGGAGCCTTTTCCCCTGACATAGTCTACGGCAAGGTTGTCGAAACTTTCTATTTCGACCCCCCTCATGCCCTTAGTCGCTTGCCTGAGCATGGATAGCCTCTCTTCCACGCTGAACAGGGGCTTCTTTTCGGCATTACGCGCCACGGCTATCACAACCGTATCAAAGATCTTCAGGGCCCTTTTAATCAGATCTATGTGACCGTATGTGACCGGATCGAAAGTCCCTGGATAGACCGCTTTTTTCTTCATGGTTTGCCTTTTAATCCTTGCGGTAAAATGAAACCAGCGTATCGCCGTACCTGGCAGTACGCAAGAGCTTTAAACTCCCGCTTGAATCGGGCATCCGATCATGCTTGGAATGCTCTATGACCGCTACGCCAGTCGCAGACAATATATCATAATCGCCAAGCAAAAACAAGGTTTTTTTGGCCAAATCCTTGTAATAAGGCGGGTCTATCAACACTATATCGAAGGCCGCGGCATCCCTGGAGAGCCTTTCAATGGCTGCGGAAGAATCTGCGTATATAACGGCCGCTGGATACGGGGCCCGTATTCCCGAAACAAGCCCAAGCAAGCCGAGGTTGTCTTTTATCGCCTTGATAGAAGCCCTGCTGTTATCCACGAACGTGCATGAGGCCGCGCCCCTGCTTATAGCCTCTATGCCGAGAGCCCCGGAACCGGCAAAGAGATCCAATACCTTTGAACCCCTCACGGACTCGCCGAGTATATCGAATATGGCCTTCCTGACGTTATCAAGGGTAGGCCTTATGTTGGAGGGGGCCTTTATTATCCTGCTTTTATGCGTTCCGCTTGTTATCCGCATCCGGGAATTTCCTCCTCAAAACCTCCCTTAACCCTGAGTTTTCCGGCTTTTTGAGTCCGGTATCATACCGCATGAGCCCGAAAGCCTCTTTCCTGGCCAACTCAAGCTGTTTGACATTCGAAACGAGATTGGCATACTTGAGTTCCGGGAGGCCATGCTGCCTTGCGCCAAAGAACTGACCCGGACCTCGCAAATTGAGATCTTCCTCTGCTATATTAAACCCGCTCGTAGTCCCAATAAGCGCCCTTAAGCGTTTCTTCGCGGCTTCCGATTCCGTATCTGAAATAAGTATACAGTAAGAGCGCTGGTTGCCCCTGCCTATCCTGCCGCGCAACTGGTGCAACTGGCTCAACCCGAACCTTTCGGGATTCTCGATGAGCATGATCGATACGTTAGGATTGTCTATTCCTACTTCGACAACGGTCGTAGAGACAAGCACTTGGACCTTGCCCGACTTAAAACCCGACATTACCCTTTCTTTTTCCTCGCTACCGAGCCGTCCGTGAACCAAGCCTATGTCCAGACCTGGAAATACCGAATCCCTGAACCTTCCATACATCTCGGTGGCAGACTTAAGCTCCTCGTTCTTTGACTTGCTTATAAGGGGACATATTATAAAAGCTTGCTTCCCGGACAATACTTCCTGATATATGAACTTATATACTCCCTGACGCTTCTCTTCTCCTACCAAATACGATTTTGAAGGTACCCGTCCGTGAGGCATCTCATTCAATACGGATAGGTCCAGGTCTCCGTACAGCGTCATGGCAAGCGTCCTGGGAATAGGCGTAGCGGTCATAAAAAGCATGTCCGGGTTAAAACCCTTGCGGCCCAACTGCGACCTCTGGTCAACGCCGAATTTATGCTGTTCGTCGATAACGGCGAGGCCCAGATCTTTGAAAGCCACCCCTTCCTGGACCAGGGCATGCGTGCCAACCACTATATCGGCCTGGCCTTCTTTTATCATGCGAAGTGTCTCTTCGCGATCCTCTCCCGTTATGCTGTTGGTAAGAAGGGCTATATTGACCCCGAGAGGGCTAAGCAACCTGTTGAGGTTATTGAAATGCTGCTGCGCTAAAATTTCAGTGGGGGCCATCAAGGCCCCCTGGTGGGTATTGGAAACCGTAAGCACCAACGCATATGCAGCAACTATTGTCTTGCCGGAGCCGACATCCCCTTCAAGAAGGCGGCTCATCGGCTTGCTGCTGGCCATATCTTTCTCTATATCATCTATAGCCCGCTTCTGGGCATCCGTAAACCTGAAAGGAAGCAGTTGGATGAACGAGGCCGTCAAATCCCCTCCCGCCTTATGGATTATGCCGTTACCCGAAGACAAGGAACCCGCTCTCCTGCGGGCAAGCGCCAGTTGCAGTATAAAAAATTCGTCAAAAACTATCCTGTCATATGCGACCTTACGGGAGGTTTCGTCGGGAGGAAAATGAATGTCTGAAAGCGCCTGCCTTATGCCCGGCAAACTGTTCCTCTTCAGTATATCCGGAGGCATGAACTCCTCCACATCGCCGATATACCTGTCTAGAAGGTTTTTTATCACCGTCCTCATCCCCCTCTGGCTCATGCCTTCGGTTAACGGGTAAATAGGCACTATCCTTCCCGTATGGATGGTCTCGCTTCCCTGGTCGTTGATGATCTCGAAATCGGGGTTCGCCATCTGAAGGTCCTTATATCTCTCGACCTTTCCATACAAGATGACCTTATCACCGACCTTGAAGACGTTCTTCATATACGGCTGGTTGAACCAGAGCGCGTAGATAACACCTGTTTCGTCCCCGAAAGCCATCTTATATACGGCCATCTTACCTCCCCGGCGCACCCCGGAGGTTAAAACCTCACCCTTCACGGCCGCATGCAGCCCGGGCTTAAGCTTGTTTACAGGTTCAAAACGGCTGCGGTCCTCATAGCGGCGGGGAAAATGATAAAGGAGGTCTTCGACCGTCTCGATATCCAGCTTACGGAGTATTTCGGACCTGGCGGGACCTACTCCCTTGACGAAACGCGCCGGGATATCGCATATGGCTTGTTTTTTAGTATTGATGTTTTGGGTCATCTGTGTTATTATTATACTCCAATAAATAAGGAGAAAACAATGTCAAAGGTATGTGATATATGCGGAAAAGGCAAAATGGCCGGAATGTCGATAAAACGCCGCGGTATGGCTAAAAAGGACGGCGGTGTAGGCCGTAAGATAACCGGAAGGAGCATAAGGCGTTTTTCACCCAACCTTCAAAAGGTCAAGGTGAACATGAAGGGCGTAATAAAGACGATAAAGGTCTGCACTTCCTGCATAAGATCGGGTAAGATAGTAAAGGCCTAATTAAGTTTTAAGTCCTTCAATTGTAACTGCACCATCTCCTGCCCCTGCCATACATTAATAGAAGGCGTAAAAGCAAGGTCGAATATTGACGAGGCGGCATCAAGTTTATAATCAAGGGCTTTCCTGAAACCAACCGCCTCGTAGGTCGTCTGCCCGTCAGTCACCCATATCTTAAGGGTGTTTGACCCCATGACCTTTGGCGGGGTTTTAAGCCTAAGGCCTTTAACGGCAAATACCGGCTTCCTGTTACCTACCCCGTAAGGCTCCAAAAGGGCAAGTTCCTTCATGAGTTTAGCGGTTATGTCCTTAAGCGAGACCCAGGCGTCTATATCCAGCGTCGGGACAAGGTCAAGCGGTTGGAGAACATCATGCGCGATGGCATTCAACGCATCGCGAAAATTACCAATGTTTTCCCTGGCAATGCTTATTCCCGCGGCATGCTCATGGCCGCCGAACCCGATAAGGTGCTCTTTGCATTTTGACAAAGCATCAAAAAGGTGAAAATTCTTTATTGACCTGCCGGAACCCTTACCGTGCACGAGGCCATCCTTGTCGAATGCGACCAGGACCGTCGGGCGGTAGTATCTTTCCACTATCCTTGAAGCCACGATCCCTATGACCCCCGGATGCCACCTGTCCCCATGCAACACTATTACCTTGTGCTCTTTAAAATTCACTTCGCGCTCTACTTTGGAGACAGCTTCCCTAAGGATCGTCTCCTCCATCTTCTGGCGTTCCCTGTTGTTCCTGTCCAACTCGGCCGCAAGGTTAACCGCCTCCTCTTTGTCTTCAGTAAGAAGGAGTTTAAGCGAATGTGCGGAAGTCCCCATCCTGCCTGAGGCATTTATGCGCGGGCCCAGGATAAACGCCACCGTTTCTGAATAGAATTCCTTCTTCCTGCCTATACCGGCTGCTTCCATAAGCGCCCTCAAACCGGCGCGCCTGGTCTTTGCAAGATATCTCAACCCGTGCTTGACCAGTATCCTGTTCTCCCCTGTAAGCGGCGCTACATCGGCTATAGTCCCCAATGCTACAAGATCCAGGTCTTCCTCCAACGGCCGGATCGAGCTTCCTCCCGGGTATTTTAAAACCTTTCTTAATGCCTGGGCAAGTTTATACACGAGTCCGACACCGGCAAGATGTTTGTACGGATACCCGGACCCCGCCACAAGGGGGTTTAGTATGCCATAAGAACGGGGGATCTTGTTTTCGAGCGGCTCATGGTGGTCGATTATAACGGAATCTATGCCGTTACCGTTAAGAAACTCTATTTCTTCCGCTGCGGTTATACCGCAATCGACGGATATGGCAAGGTCCATTCCGGTCTTACGTTCCTTCTCCAGGGCTTGCCGGCTTAAACCGTAGCCCTCCCTTACTCGGTCGGGTATATAAGTCCGGACAATGGCGCCATAGTCTTTTAATGTATTATATAAAAGCGCTGTAGCCGTAAGGCCGTCTACATCATAGTCACCGAAGATAACGATCTTCTGCCCGTTCTTTACGGCCAGATCTATCCTTTCGATAACCTTCTGCATGTCCTTGAAAAGAAACGGATCGTGGATGGATGAAAGTTCACAGGTAAGGAAAGCGCGCGCCTCTGCGGCCGTCTTTACGCCCCTCTTTAACAACAGGTGCGCGACAAGCGGGGATATGCCCGTATCTTTACAAATGGCCCTTGTTTTTTCGGTATCCGGAGAATCTATTTCCCAGGCCTTCTGCATGTCAGGCCGGCTCTATATGGACCATGACATCCGTAACGCCCTGGAACTTTTCGCGTATACGCTTTTCGATCACGGTAGCCAAGTCGTGAGATTTACCGACTGTCATGTTCCTGTCAACGGTTATATGCAGGTCTACATGTATGTCGTCCGCCCTGCCTCGCGTACGTATCCTGTGGCAGCCGACTACATCCTTCAAGTCGGAAAGAGCCTCGTTAATATCCTGGCTGTTGATAACGGCATAATCGGTAAGGACCCTGGAGGTGGACCTTAGTATCCCGACACCGACATATCCGATAAGTAAGGCTATTATCATCCCGGCTATGACATCTATAATGGGCAGGCCAAGCCTGACGCTGACCAAACTTACCACTACCATCACGGAAGCAAGTATGTCCGAACCGGTATGGAGGGAATCCGCTATCAGGAAGTCACTGTTAAGCTCCCTGCCCTTACTCATCTCATATCTGACAACCCAGATATTGACCAGAAGGGTTATGCCCATGACGACAAAACTCAGGACCGTAGCTTTCGGGGCTATAAGCTCCTGGTGGATAAGTTTGTGCACGGAATCGCTCATAAGCCTGAACGCCACGAGGAAGAGCGCAACCGCTATGGCCATGGAGGCCAGGGTCTCGTATTTCCTGTGTCCGTAAGGATGGCTCACGTCACGGGGGCGTGCTGCCACTCCTATACCGATAAGCCCAATGATATTCGAAGACCCGTCGGAAAGCGAGTGCACGCCGTCCGCGAACATCGAAACCGAGCTCGTAATGTGGCCATAGACCATCTTCGCGACAGCCACGCCCCAGTTAAGGAGCAATATCGCTATGAGAAGACGGCGTATCTGCAAAAACTTGTTTTCGCTCATAAACCTTTCTTTTTATTCCCATGGAACAGAAGCATGAGCGGGCTGGCTATGAAGACCGTCGAATAGACACCCGATATAAAACCTACGAGCAGGCAAAACGCAAAATCATTGAGCACTTCTCCGCCGTAGAAATAGAGTATCGCAACAACGACCAGCACGGTAAAAGAAGTAAGGAGCGTCCTGGACATCGTTTGATTGACGCTCAGGTTTATCAGGTCCTTAAGCGACATCTTTGGATTGATCCTGGCATTCTCCCTTATTCTGTCATAGATAACTATCGTGTCGTTTATGGAAAAACCTGCTATGGTAAGAAGGCCGGACACTATAAGCAGCGACATCTCGCGTCCGGTCAGCGCCATGAAACCCATGGCTACGAATACATCGTGAAAAAGCGCGAGCACACCTGCCAGGGCAAAATACCAGTGTTTGAACCTGAAAGCCACATAAACCATAATACCTATCATGGAGAATACGATGGCATACGTTGCCTTTGTGCGCAGCTGGTTCCCGACCGAAGGACCGACTTTTTCTATCCTTATGACCTCCGCCTTATTATCCTTGAAGGTTGACTCGAATTTCTTTGTTATCTCGCTCGTTACTTCCCCTGAAGTGCGTACTATGAACTCCTTGGGGTCGTCTTTCAGCTGTTGGACGGAAGCATCCCCCAGTCCGATCTCTACCAGGGCACTGCGCACGTCCTTGACGTCCACGAGTTTCTGGAACCTGAATTCCTGTACCTGGCCTCCTTTGAAATCGACGCCGTATACGTCCGAGCCCTTCATGAAGAAAGTACTCATTCCTACGATGAGGACAGCGGCGGACAGCGCATAGCATATCCAGCGTATTTTTATATAATCTATCTTGGGCGTACCGATTATCTTGAGCATCGGAAGACCCTTGATGAGTTTCATCCCCATCAGGAGCTCAAATATCACCCTCGTCACGAATACCGATGTGAACATGCTGATAATAAGACCTATTATAAGGGTAAGGGCAAAACCGCGGATCGGGCCGGTACCGAACTGGAACAAGAAGATCGCTGCCAATACGGTAGTGAGGTTAGAGTCTATGATGGCGCTCATAGCCCTGTCATAACCGAGCCTTATAGCCTGCGCCAGTGTCTTTCCCGATTCAAGCTCTTCCCTCATCCTCTCCTGTATAAGGACATTTGCGTCAACTGCCATACCAAGGGTAAGCACGATACCGGCTATACCGGGCAGGGTAAGAGTTACATGAAAATATGCCATTGACCCGAGCAGCAGCACAAGGTTCAGAACAAGCGCTATGTCCGCGACAAAACCTGCAAGCAGGTAATAGACAAGCATGAAGGCACCGACAAAAGCAGCTCCAAGGAGAGTGGCCCTTATACCGGCATTTATGGAATCCTGTCCGAGCAGGGGCCCTATGGTCCTCTCCTCTTCGATATATACCGGCGCGGGAAGCGCACCGACCTTAAGGACTATCGCAAGGTCTCCTGCCTCTTCTTTAGAGAACCTGCCGGTGATCTGAGCCTGGCCCGAAGGTATCGCTTCGCGTATCTGCGGGGCAGACTTGACCTTCCCGTCAAGGACGATAGCAAGCCTGCGGCCCACGTTCTCCTGGGTTATCTTGGCGAACTTCTTTGCGCCATCGGCATTGAATTGTATGGAGACATAAGGTTCGTTGAAATGCGATTGGTCGAAACTCATGAACGCGGCCGTAAGGGCATCGCCGGTAAGAACCGCTGTCTTTTCAAGCAACAACGGGTTTTCATCCTCATCTTTTGTCAGTTCATATCCCGCCGGAACTTCACCCTGAAGCGCTTTATTCAATTTTTCGGCATCGCTTGATACCAGCTTGAACTCGAGCTGCGCCGTCTTGCCTATAAGCTGAAGAGCACGCTCCCTGTCCGTTATGCCCGGCAGCTGGACGACTATCTCATCCTTGCCCTGAGGGGAAATCTGGGGTTCCTTGACGCCAAATTCATCTATCCTGTTACGGATAACTTCCAGGGCCCTTTCCGCCGCATCCTTCCTGGCTTCCTCAGGTATCTTGGAAGTATCAACTTTCAACACAAGATGCATACCGCCCTGCAGGTCTAGCCCGAGATTTATCCTGCCCTCCCGCGTAACATTTCCATCTTTGTCCTTTAAGTCAAGCGGAGGGTATATAAAGTACAGCGAGGCTACTACGAGAGCGATTACCAGCGATAATTTCCACAGAAGTCCCTTTTTCATTTCTCCTCTCCCGACCTCTTCTTTATCATATAAGATATAGCATATTTATCGACTTCCATCTTCGCGTTGTCGTCTATTCGCAATACCACGGATGTTTCTTTTACATTGACTATAGTCCCGTGTATTCCCCCGGACGTAACGACTTCGTCGTTCTTGGCAAGGCTTTTTACCATCTCCTGATGGCGTTTCCGTTCCTTCTGCTGGGGCCTTATCAAAAGAAAATAGAATATAACAAAAACCAGTATAAGCGGTATGAAACTTCCTATCGATCCTGCGGCTTGCGGGTCCATCTTTCCATCCTTTCGTTTTTGTATTCCGTGAACTTGCCTTCTTTTATCGCTTGCCTGATCTCCCGCATAAGTCTCTGGTAAAAATAAACATTATGCAAAGAGACGAGCTTGAGCCCGAGTATCTCATCCGTGTTGAACAGGTGCCTGATGTAGCTGCGCGTATGGTTCCTGCAAGCATAACAGCCGCACCCCTCCTCTATCGGGGAGAGGTCGGACGAGTTAATGGCAGTCCTTACGGAGAACCTGCCTGCAGACGTGAACGCCGTCCCGTTGCGTCCGTTCCTGGTCGGGACTACGCAATCGAACATGTCTATGCCGCGCGAAACCGCTTCAAGTATATCACGGGGTTCGCCTACCCCCATAAGGTATCTCGGCTTGTCTTCCGGCAGCAACGACGCGGTAAAATCCGTTATCTCGTTAGTTATTTCCCTGGGTTCGCCTACCGCAAGGCCGCCTAAAGCATAACCGTCGAAATCCATTCCGACAAGTTCTTCTGCGCATTCCTTTCTGAGGTCCTCATACGAGGCACCCTGCACTATCCCAAATAGATACTGTTTCCGGTTGGAGCCGGAACTGGTATCGTCAAAAGCGGTCTTTGAAAGACGGGCCCATTCAAGGGTCCTCTTAACGGCCCGTTTAGCCGCTCCGCGCTCGCATGGATAATGCACACATTCATCAAGGACCATCATTATATCACTTCCGAGTACGGTTTGGAACCCTAACATATCCTTTGGGGTAAGGAAATGCTTGGAACCGTCTATATGCGACTGAAACTCTACCCCTTCATCAGTTATTTTCCGCAGGACCGCAAGGCTAAAAACCTGGAAACCCCCCGAGTCGGTAAGGATCGGCCTATCCCAATTCATGAACTTATGCAGGCCTCCCGCATTCCTGATTATATCCGCCCCGGGCCTGAGATACAAGTGGTAAGCGTTGGACAGTAATATCTGGACGCCGCAATCCTTTAATTCGTCATTGGAAAGGGTCTTCACGGTAGCCTGCGTGCCCACCGGCATGAATGCAGGGGTCTCAAACTCCCCATGTGAAGTCTTTACCTTGCCTGTCCTGGCACGCGTCGATCTGTCTTTTGCGGTTATCTCTATTTTCATATTATAAGCATGGAATCGCCGTAACTGTAAAACCTGTATTTCTCCTTTACAGCCTCTTCATAGGCCTGCAGCATTACCTCTTTCCCGCAAAAAGCCGCGACAAGCATAAGCAGCGTGGTCTTGGGCAAATGGAAATTCGTAATAAGCGCATCGACAAACTTGAAATTATACGGCGGATAGATGAAAAGATTGGTCCAACCCTTCCCCGGTTCCACCTTGTTCCTGGTCCCCTTTACAAGCCGCGCCTGGTTCTCAATGACCCGGCACGTGGTAGTCCCCACGGCGAATATCTTCCCGCCGCGCTCCTTGGCCGCATTGAGCTTTTGGGCCGTATCGGGTTTGAGCTCGAACAATTCAGGTTCCATCTTGTGCCTCAAGACTTCGTCTACCGCGACCGGTTTGAAGGTCCCGTAACCAACATGGAGGGTCAACGACTCTACCGAAACGCCCCCGGATTCGATATTCCTTATAAGGCCGTCCGTAAAATGCAGCCCCGCCGTAGGAGCGGCTACGGCCCCCGGGGCCCTGGCGTATACTGTCTGGTACCTCTCCTCGTCGGATCTATCCGGGACCCTTTTGATATAAGGAGGCAGCGGGACCATGCCTATATTTTCCAGGACAGAGTTGAAATCGCTTCCATTGACGTTGAACTCAATGAGTCTTATTCCATCGCTTTCGCCGCGGATGGTCCCCGTAACGTCCCCTTCGCCGAATGCCAGCTTTGTCCCCACCTTGATCTTGGTGGAAGTATCTATAAGGCACTTATACAGGCGGTCGCTCATCTTCTCGATAAGCATTACTTCTGCCTTGCCGCCGGTATCTGCACGCTTCCCGGGAAGGCGGGCCTTTATGACCTTCGTGTCATTGACCACCAGGCAATCGCCCGGGCTTATATAATCCGTGATGCCGCAAAAGTTCCTGTGTTCGATCTTCTTCGATATCTTGTGCACAACCATAAGACGCGAGGCATCACGCGCCTGCGCGGGATACTGCGCTATCAGTTCCTCCGGAAGCTTATAATCGAATTCGCTGACTTTCATTTTGCGTTCTTTTCTCCATAGTTGCCCATTATCTTGGAACCCGGGTAATAGAAATACAATATCTCATTGGCTTTCTTCCCCGCGCGCGACATGTAATACGCGCCCCACTGGCACAGCCCTACGCCGTGGCCCCATCCAAGCCCCTCAAATGCCACGTACTCGCCTATCACGGTGACCTTGAAGTTCGTGCTCCTGACCGTATCCGAGCCCATTATCCTCCTGAAATCCTTCGCAAGCATCACGGAGTCGCCTTTAGTCCCCTTTACGCGCAGCTCCAATATTCTGCCGGAATGGTCCCTTCGTATTACATCGAAACCCAGGATGTCGCCGACAGGATAACCCGCCTCATCAAGCCTTTGTTCGGCCTCATTTACGGGCATCCAACGTTCCCAATAGTAATGCGGCGACTTCTTGCACCAGTCGCATTTAACGCCTTTCAACGGCGGCAGGTCGATATTCCAGAGATTCGCGGCATCGAAAGTGTTGCCCCCGCACGTCGCGTGGAAGAACGCAGGGAACACGGCTCCTTTATAGGTAAGGACCTGGCCCCGCGTCTGCTCGACCGCCCTGTTCGTCCTCCATTTCTCGGAGAATATACCTCCGTATACCTGGGAATTCACATCTGCATATACGTCGTAATCCTTGCCCTTCGACTCATTGATCTGGTTAAGGGCATATGTCCTGGCGGCTACAGCCTGGGCCTTTAGCGCTTCCATAGGCCACCACGTCGATACCTCATTGCGTATTACACCGTACAAATACTCCTCGAGGTCAACGGTATTTATCACCATGACCTTACCAGATACGTTATATACCCTTATCTCGCCTCGGAATACCCTTTCGTTTACATAAGCCCGAGCACCGCCTAAAGGTTCTATCTCGACTGCCGGAGCATCGATCAGGGAACCGTCTATATCAAAACCTGTCCCTGAAGGCTTGAGGAAGGAGTCTCCCAGGTACTTGCCTTCGAGCAGGGGCTTTTTTGAGACAAGGTCCGTTATCCTGTAATTACCTGCTATACGCAATCTTACGGAACCTGCATCCTTTGCAACAGCTACGCGGACAACCGGGGTCTTGCAGGTATCCTGCGCAGCTGCGCTAACCGGCAAAAACGCCAAAAAGACAACAACGGCGATACCTATTATCGGGTATAGGCGTCTTATCATGACCGGCTAAAATAACTCCTTCTGCGATTCTCTTCCTGGAAGGACTTTGAGGTGGACGCGGGCGGCATCTGTGACTTCCCTGCCCCTTGGCGTCCTTTTAAGAAAACCTATCTTGAGAAGGAAGGGTTCTACTACATCGGATATCGTATCCGGTTCCTCGTTAAGGGTCGCGGCGATCGAGTCTATACCGACCGGGCCGCCTTTATAGGTATCGATTATCGCCTTGAGCACTTTTCTGTCAAGGCCGTCCAAACCCATTTGGTCTATACCAAGCATGGACAACGACTTGTCAACTGTAGCGACATCAACCTTACCCGAGTTCTTTACCTCTGCATAATCCCTCACCCTGCGAAGGAGCCTGTTGGCTATTCGAGGGGTTCCTCGGGACCTGCGGGATATCTCGCCGGCGCTATCCTTGTCCATGCTTATCTTAAGGATCTTCGCCGACCTTTTGACTATCTGGACAAGCTCCTCCGGAGAATAAAAATCCAACGTATAGAGCATGCCAAACCTTCCCCTCATGGGAGCGCTCAATAAGCCCGAACGGGTCGTAGCCCCGATAAGGGTAAAATGCTTGAGATTGAACTTAATGGTCTTCGCATAAGGTCCCTTGTCTATGGTAAAGTCTATCTGGTAGTTCTCCATAGCCGGGTAAAGGAACTCCTCAACAACCTTGGAGAGACGATGTATCTCATCGATAAAAAGTATATCCCCTTCACCAAGATTCGTAAGTATTCCTATGAGGTCTCCGGCGCGTTCAATGGCCGGGCCTGAGGTGGCTGTTATCTTGGTCCCCATCTCTCCGGATATTATATGGGCAAGCGTAGTCTTGCCGAGGCCCGGAGGACCGGAAAAAAGCGCGTGCTCAAGGGGCTCTTTCCTCTTTTTTGCCGCAGCAATAGCAATGAGGATATTATCGACCACGGACTTTTGCCCCACAAAATCGCCTATATCCCCGGGGCGCAGTGACAGGTTGAGTATGGCGTCTTCCTCGGTCTCCTGGTTAAAAACCAGCTTCTCGCGCAAAGGTGCCTGACTGTTCTCTTTTCCGGGGCTCATCCCTTAGCTTTCCTGTTCTTATAGACTTCATTGAGAAGGTCTTCGGCGGTATCGCACTTTGGCGAACGCTGTAAGGCTTTCCCGACCATATCCTTCGCTTCCTGCTTTGTATACTGCAGTTGCAGGAGCACATCGACCGCTTCTTCCACAAAATCCTGAACTCCCGTCGCCGCAACTTCAATACCATATTCTTGTATAAGCCCGAACTTGCCGAGCTTGTTCTGGAGCTTTGCGACTATCTCCTTGGCCCTTTGTTCCCCTATCCCCGGGAGGGACCTGAGGGTAGAAAGGTCCCCATCGGCTATGGCCCTTACTACCTGCGGGATGGAAGCATTCAGCGCTTTGACCGCGGCTTTGGGCCCTATTCCGGAGACCGTTATGAACTTTTCGAAAAATTCCTTTTCTATCTCGTTCAGGAAACCGATGAGGACGGGAATACTGCGAGCAGGATCGGTATGGTAATAATGGTAAGTTATAAGATGTATAATACCGTCCGGAGAAATACTGGAATCTATGGCCTTCATTACGCAGCCGGGTATCAGGACCTCATAGGAAAACCCCCCGCCAACATCTATTATGAGCGACGAGGTTTTACGTCTGGCTATCTTTCCGTGGATATGGGATATGATCCTATTGCCCTCCTGCTTTCCGAGCAATGTATGCATGGGCAACCGCAAGCGCCAGGGCATCCGAGATGTCCGGCGGCTCAGGCGCCGCTTCCATGCCAAAAATGTTCTGGATCATGCGCTGCATCTGGTATTTACTGGCATGCCCGGCTCCCGTAACGGCTTTCTTTACGCGGGTAGCCGGATACCCTACAAGTTCGGCACCCGATTTCTTTGCGAGAAGGCACACAACCCCTCTCGCGTGACCCATGAGTATCGCCGTCATCGGGTGTTTGTAATGCGAATAAAGTTGCTCGAGTACCAGGACTTCCGGCTTGTGCTCTTTTACAAGCCCTTCCAGCCCTTCATATATCTTCCCAAGCCTTGCTTCCATGTTTTCATTTGTGCGGGTCCTGACGACGCCAGCTTCTATCAATCTCAGGTTCCGGGACCCCGCTTCTATGAGGCCGTAGCCCGTAATACACAGACCTGGGTCAATACCCAGAATCTTCATTATCAGTCCTTGTCCTGCTCCAGCATCTCGTCCGGTATATCAAAATTCGCATATACGTTCTGGACATCCTCATAATCTTCCAGCGCATCGACCAGCGACAGGACCTGCTTGGCCTGGTCCCCGGCTACCTTTATGGTCATCGTCGGGACCATAGTCACCTCGGCAACCTGGCATTCCACTTTGCCGTCATCGAGCGCCTTCTTAACCTTCTCGAACTCCTTCGGATCGGTGGTAACTTCATATGCGTTGCCTTCGGTCTTCATGTCCTCGGCACCGGCGTTCAATACTATGTCCATAAGCTTATCTTCCTCTATCTTCGACTTGTCTATGACGATAAGGCCTTTCTTGTGGAAAAACCTTGATACCGCGCCGGGACCTGCCATATTACCGCCCTTGCGCGAAAGGATATTCTTGATCTCCGCCGCTGCCCTGTTCTTATTATCGGTAAGCGCTTCGACCATAATAGCAACGCCGCCGGGGCCGTATATCTCATAAACTATCGTCTCATATATTACTCCGGGAAGTTCCCCCGTGCCCTTTTTTATGGCTTTTTCAACGTTATCTTTCGGCATATTGACCTCTTTTGCCTTAGATAACGCCAGACGCAGCCTCGGGTTCATATCGGGGTTTCCGCCGCCTTCTTTAGCGGCTACCGTGATCTCTTTCGTAACCTTAGTAAAAAGCTTGCCTTTTACGGCATCAGCCGCGGCTTTTTTGTGCTTTGTAGTGGCCCATTTCGAATGTCCGGACATCTTAGGAAATACCTCCGATTAGGATTGTTTTGTGGATTTGAATATAAGATTATACCACTCCCGGCGACGGGCTGTAAAGTTAATTCTGGCGGGTTTACGGCTATTTATGGTGTTCGTGGCCGTGGGCTGCCCCGGCTTCCTCGGCTGCCTTCTTGGCGTTGGCAACGATCCCCTGGATGATCTTTGCGGGGACCTCCTCGTAATGGTCGAATTTCATGGAATAAGAGCCACGGCCGCCTGTCATCGAACGTAACTCTGTGGCGTACTTGAACATCTCGGCCAAAGGTATCAGGGCCTTGACGTACTCCTGCTTGCCCCGGCCCTCTATTCCCATTATCCTGCCGCGGCGTGAATTAATATCGCCGGTTATTTGCCCGAGATAATCGTTGGGGACTATGATCTCAACACCCATGACTGGCTCAAGGAGAACCGGGTTCGCCTGTTCTTGCCCGTTCTTGAAAGCCATAGATCCGGCTATCTGGAAAGCCATATCAGAAGAATCGACCTCATGGAACGAGCCGTCATATACGGTTACCCTTACGTCGACCACCGGATACCCGGCAAGGAAACCTTTTGTCATGGCCTCCTTGACACCCTTCTCTACAGAAGGTATATACTGCCTTGGGATGGCTCCGCCCACGACTTTATCGACAAATTCAAAGGCCTGCCCATGGGGAAGCGGTTCAAGCTCCAGCCAACAATCGCCGTATTGGCCTCGGCCGCCGGACTGTCTCTTGAACTTACCCTGCACCTTTACGGTCTTCTTTATGGTCTCCTTATACGGGACTTTCGGGACGCCCACTTCTACTTCCACTCCAAAACGTTTCTTCATCCTGTCAAGCATGACGTCCAGATGCAGGTCCCCCATGCCGGAAATGACCAATTCATGGGTCTGTTCGTCACGGCTTATACGGAAGGTTGGGTCTTCTGAAACAAGCCGCGTAAGAGCAGCCATGATCTTCTCTTCATCCTGGCGTGTCTTGGGTTTTACCGAGTTCGATATGCATGGCTCCGGGAAACCGGTGGGAGCAAAAACAACCGGGTTTTTGTCATCACAAACGGTGTCATTATTATGGGTATCCTTAAGTTTGGCTACGGCGGCAATATCCCCTGCAGCGGCCTTTTGCACAGGTATCTGCTCCTTGCCCTGAAGGATATATATCTGTCCTATCCTTTCCTTCAGGTCCCTTGAGGAATTATAGAAACCCGAGTTGGACTCGACTGCCCCGGAATATACCCTGAAAAGCGTAAGATGGCCTACGTATGGATCGAAGATATCCTTGAATATAAAAGCTGAAAAAGGCCCGTCCTCGGCGGGGCTTCTCGAGACGGTTTCTTTTGTCTTAGGGTTGACCCCTTCGACCGCTTGTTTATCCGCAGGAGAAGGCAGGAGGTCGACTATACCGTCCAAAAGCTCCTGGACGCCGATGTTATGTACCGCGGATCCGCAAAAAACCGGCACTATTTTCCCTGATATGCAGGCGGTTTTCAGGGCCTTCGCGATCTCGTCAGGGGAGAGCTCCTTCCCCTCAAGATACTTCTCCGTTAGCGAATCATCGGTATCCACAACAGCATCTAGGAGGTCTTCTTTAAGCTTCCCTCCCCTTGCCAAAACGCTCTCGACCGATTTAAAGGAAAGTTGTTCTCCTACCGGGCAGTTCAATGCCACGCACTGCCGTCCGAAACGCTCACGTACCGCCTCCAGGGTATTTTCAAAACTGGCGTTCTCCTTATCCAGTTTGTTCAAGAATATGATGCGGGGGATCGCGCTATCCTCCAGGAACCCCCATACGCGTTCCGTCCCTACTTCTATCCCGTGAACCGTCTCAACAATGAGCACGGCCGCGTCTGCGGCGCGCATCGGGGCTATGACATCACCGACAAAATCGGCATAACCGGGCGTATCCAGTATATGTACACGCGTATTCTTCCATATAAGGTGCAGGAACTTTGAGCTAATGGATATCTTCCGCTCTATCTCATCGGAGTTGTAATCGGAATGGGTATTGCCCTCGGATATCTTGCCGAGGCGTGTCGTCATCTTGGAGTCAAACAACAGCGCTTCTATCAGCGATGTCTTTCCCGAGCCTGAGTGCGAAACGAAGATCACATTGCGGATGTCTTTCGAGGGGTATCTTTCCATAAGGTCCTTCCTTTAAATTAGATTTATTGGTGAGGTCTGCCTTTTTGGACACTACAGATATGCATATGGTAAAATATAACTCGCGCAGAAAATGTTGTCAAGCGAAAATCAGGCTAAAATTCCCTGCAGTAAAGGATCTCGGTCTTCGGCAGGTACGTGATGGTAATGTCCTCCAGGACCGGGGTATCGAGTGCCGGGGTCCCGGTTGTCGAGATAGCCGACTGCTGCAGGACAAAACTGTCCCAGTAATTATCCGTAGGTATCCAATTCCCCCAAACTCCTATACCGGCGCGCACTTTCGTCGCGGATGTCGGGGCCGCAACCCAACCCATATCCATCAATATATAATTACTGCCCACGTTAGTATCCGATGAGACCGGCGTTGAACCCGAGTAAACAATGTTGCCTGCGCTATCATAAAATTTCAGTTCAAGGTCCCCGTGCCAGCTGCCGCAGTCCGCAGACCATGAATACCATCCGCTGAACCTGTATTTGGCGCCTTTAACGCACGGCACTTCCTGATATATCTCGGTATCCAATTTACTCTTGTTGCTGCCGGCGCGCCTGCCGTGCCGTAAGCTATATGTCCCCTCATACGGCTTGACAGTACTTGCCGTAGCGTCTTTGGCGGATGCAACCGTCCAGCTGCTTAAGCTGCCGCTTTCGAAGCCGCCGTTCACTAAGACATTATCGACCTCCTGTACAGTTTCAGTCCCTGTAGCAATTAATTCCGCCTTGACCGCCAATTTGTCGCTAACCGTATTGATAGTCCGCCCCGCGGAAGGATCGGTCCAATCCCCAGTCCACGAGGTCTTTGCGCCTGTCGTATCCACAGATACCGTGATTCCGCCGCCTTCATCGGCTATCTCGTCTGGCACGGCCTGTGTCCATGTTATGGTCCCAAGGAGGACTTCCTTGCCAAAGTCTATCTCCGGCGACTCATAATTGCCGTTCATGACATAAATACCGTTGTTCATATCCGCGGCGATCTCGTAATCAGACCGCTGGGTATCCCATATCCAGACCGAACCGATCACCGAATTGGAAAACTCGTAGCTGCCTTCACTGACATTCCACTTGCTGTATTCGTTGCCGCACATAAAATCATAATCTATATCGGATTTATCCTCGTAATCGGGATGATAATAATAAACGTTTATATTGTTAGACCCGTCCGAACCGCAATTATAAAAAAGTTTCAGTTCCCCGTTCAAATATACATAAATAGGGCATACGGAAGAATTGTACGTCCCCTCCGGGTTTCCTTCGATCGGAGAAGGATTAGTCCATGAAACCGCCAAATGATTCCATTTGCCCGCATCCCAATGCCCCCAGCTTCTGCTGCCAAAAGGCCACCCGAAACTTGTGTCGCCCCATTTAAAATTTGAGCCGGTCCAGCCATTCTCGACTATCGATCCTCCGACGTAGGACCAGTTGCTGGTTGAGGGATTCCACGCGCCGCCTCCCCATTTTGCCTGGGCGTAAGTCCCCCCTCCATCGGACCACATGAACAGCGCCATAAATGGCATTCCGGCGGGATCATCATAACCGTCTATGGCGCTCCCGCTCGTAAGCCTTAGCATCTTCCTGTCCACATCGCTGTCCCCGTACATCATGGAATCTATGCTGTTCCATTGGGTCTTGAACCATATCTCAAGCGTCCCCTTCCCGGCAGAAACATTCCCGGGGCATTTATATGCGGCGTTTACTTTATCGAACATATCGGAAAGCATTCCGTCGGGCATAAGATCTCCGCGATTTGCGTAATCCACAATACTGCCTATATTAGGTTTTGTACCGCTCCCGCTCGTCTTGACATCAGACGGGAGTTTATTGCCCCCCGCGCTCTGCGCATCCAGCGACACCCTGTAAGGTGCGTTGAACCAGGAGGTGCAGCTCGTCCCGTCCGGGCCGCCGACGATCTTCTTGGCAAGCATTATCTGGCCATCGTATGCAGCCGCAGCCGGACGCAGGTCCGTATCCTCCACCTCAACCGGTTCGGGATAAGTAGTGACATCCGCCTTGGAAGAACCCGTTGCCTCAAACTGCTGCTGGCTAGTTATCCTGTACTGGTCGAATATCTTTGCAATACATATCGTGTTCTTCCTCGCAACGGTTATCGGAGACCTGCTTATCGTACCCACAGAGGTTATCTCGTAGTAACCGCCGGAATTAAAACTGAACTCTGTGGTATTGACGCTAAGACCTTTGTCGTCCGAGTCCGCCTCACCGTTCTTATTCCAATCCATGAGATATTTCCCGAGATAACCCATCTTCGACGCCCAGCCGTAATTACGTATCCATGAAAACCCTGTGTTCGGATTTGCATTCGCCATAACCAAATCGGCGTCCCTGGGACCTATCGAACTGCATCCTGCTATTGACTCATAAAACTGCGGCCACCCTGAATAAGGTCTGTGGTCGATTATATACTGGGCCAAAGCATTCGCCTCATCAGCCGTTATCTCAAGGGTCCCGGTCCCGGAACATGCATCACAAGCAACGGGTCCGATCAAGGATGTCCCGGCCAGCGAGCCGTCTCCCCCGCATTTCGGGCAGGCGTGTATCGCTTTTATTCCCTTCAGGACAGCCCGGAGGACTTCCTTCGAAGCGGTATTTACATTGACCGGAGCTCTCGGCTGCAACGCATAAGGCGTAGCCAAATCTGTCGGGTTGACCACGGAGGCATCGATAAAACCATAGACGGTAAGGTAATCGGCGACCCCGGCGTACTTTTCCTCGATCTCGGCTTTTGTGGAACCGCTTATATATAACTTTATCTCTTCTTTTACGGAATAAGGTGCATGCGAAGCTATGTTATCGCAATCGACATCGGTAAGCAGCGCGGGACTTGAGGTAGCGCTCAAGTTCTTTAATATCTGGGCAAGATTGGGATTTCCGTCATTAATATTTATGCGGCCAGCGCAATCAACCGCAGTAACACGGTATGAACCGGTAAGGCCTCTATCGAGGGCGAACGTTTCATCATACGAAACTTCGGATGTATCGACTGCGTCCGCCGTTGCCCCGTTGTCTCCCGTCCTTAATTCGGCTATCGCTTTCGCTATACCGGCATCCGCCATCATTGCCGCTTTTTCCGCATAATAATAATTAAACGCCGACTTAAGTCCTAAAATAGAATTTATGGTAAAACTTACGCCTATGAAAGACATAAAAGTCAGCGTGCCCAAAGCTATAAGTATCGCGATACCTTTTCTTTGCCGCATCTAATAACCTGTCCCTGTTGTTATCGAAGCTTCTTTTCTGATATAACCCGTCAATTCCTCAAATCCATCCTCATCGAGAAGCTTCTTCATTACCTCCGGATCTATCCTCGTATTAGGGTCGTTCTTCACTTTATTATAGACGGAGGGATTCTTGAACTCAAGGTCGCAGTATTGCTGTAATTTCAAAAGTGAATTAGCAGCAACTATCACGGCATCTTCAGCGCCCGGATGTAGAACATTTCTGGAGTCGCTCTTCTTCTGCAAACCCCTTAAATAAAGCGCCCATGAGTTTGCCCATTTATTCCATTCTTTCGCGTTGAATTTTTTCTTTGAAGACTCATACATCCTGCATAATTCCGAACGCGACGCCTCAAGTTTGGAGATCGAGGAACAGACCTTGCCCTTAAACTCCACCTCCGTGCGGAGGATCTCTTTCATCCCTCCCGCATAAAGCAGGCAGCGCGACTCTACCGTTCTTGCCCTGGCCCCTGAGGCAAAATTAGTCAATAAAAGCTTTTTGATATCCTCTGTCTGTTTCTCCGGGATAAAGATCGCCGTGACCGTATACACGGAAGGAAGCAGTCTTCTTTTTGAAAATTTGAAATCCATGGAGAACTTATTGCCAAATACGCTTGTCCTGCCGGAAGCCATTACCACCCCGCATCTTGTTATGAGAAGTTCTACAAAGGCGCCGTCGGGAAAAACGGCGTCACCTTCAACGTTAACGATCACGGTATCTCCCTGACGGTCGTAAAAAGCCTTTACCGAGAGATCGTAGGGCACAGCCTTGTCCTTATCTTCATGAGAGTCAACCTGGGAGGGGACCGATTCGGTTTCGGAGAAAAAATCTTCCGGCAGGGGTTTCTTTTCTATGGATCCTACATCGCTCAAGTTGAACTTTACCTTACCTGCCTTCATCCTGAAGATCAGGTAGTTGCCATCCTCTTCAGCGATCTCGCCTTCAAACACTTTGCCGTTTTTAAGCCTGATCTCATCGGCAAACAGGCCCGGCAGGATAAAAAAAAGGCCGGCGCAGATAACGGTTATCCGGCCGCTCTTTGAGGTCATAGTTCACTCTTCCTTGTTGTAGAGCACTTCCACTTTCTGCATGTATGTAATACTGACGTCTTCGAGCACCGGCGTATCCAGTACGGGTACGTTATAAGTTGCACCCTGCTCAAGGAAAGAAAAATCATCAAAATACGTGGGGTTAGCCGGGGTAACGCCACCCTGCCACGTCCCGAACCTTATCCTTGCATATCTGGCATTGGCAGGAGCGACTATCCACCCGCTGTCGACTTGGTTCCATTGATTTCTTGTTTTTCCTTGGACATCCCATTGCAGACTGGAAAGGGTAGAACCTGAGGAATTCAGCCATCTTAAACCTACATATGTGCCCCAACCGCTGGAAGAACCCCCGCTCGGGACAAATGTCCAACACGTCAACCTGTAAACACCACCGGCGGTCACATCCACATCCTGATATTTACCGCCATCCCACCAGTTCTTCGCAAATTTAGTACCTTCGTGGGGCGAAGATGTCCCGTCAGCCGTTAAACTATAAATATTATTGTTAAAATCGTTAACCCAGTCGGTTATAGTATCTGCGCACTCAAATCCGGGCGTAAGCAATAGTTCTTTATTGGGCTGTGATGATGACCCTGCGCTCGAGGCAAAAGTCGCCCGGTAAGATATGGATGGGGAAGTGGCGTTGATCGAGCGGCCTCCGCCCGAACTTGTCCAGGCGCCGGTATAGGACCCGGAAGTTTTTATATCCATTGTCAGGCTTTCATCGGCAACGGGTACCACTTGAAGCCAATTTATTGTTCCCCATGTTACAGATTTCCCGGAAACTGGCGTAATGGTGGGCGAAACATAAGTCCCGTTATTTACATATATACCGCTACCGTACTCGCTTAAAACATCGGAAGAGCTGAGTTTTGAATTCCATATCCTTACCGAGCCAATCACTGCATTCAGCATATTCCTCTGGAAATGCGATATGGATCCCGACCCTTGCCACCATTCATTCCCTACCATCATATATTGCCATGAATTACTATTCAAATACGGCAAATGATAATAATACGGATCCGAGGTCTTGGCGGCACCGTCAAAAAAACTTACCATATCTTTTTGGGAATAATCTCCTGGAGGTGTTGCATTGGTGTTAGGCGGACCCTTGCCATCATTCTCGGCTTTTTGCCATGTAATAACAAGCTGATGCCATGAACCCGGATCCCATGAACCGAATAGCTGAGAACCTCCGTAGTTACGCGCAAATTGTATAGGCCATTCGTTAGAACCTTCAGGAAGATTAGGATAGTATGTCCACCCGGAACCCGTCCAATACCCGTACCCTTGAACCCCTAAAGAAGAGGATTTCATTGTTCCGGAATAATTCTGGGAATAATAAACGAACGTCAGGAACGGGTATTTTAACGATTCTCCGTTAATAGTGTCTTTGCTCATTAGCCTTATAGGTTTTCTGTCGGCACAATCGTCTTTATACATCATGCAATCGTTGGCGTACCACATAGGCCTGAACCATATCTCGATTGTCCCCGCATCGGAAGATACGTTACTTGAAGGAAGGTACTGGGGGCACACGTTATCGTAAGTATCGACTATCATCCCATCCGGGACAAGCTCACCACGGCTTGTCCGTGAAGCGACACTTGCTATATTCGGCATGGTGCCATATGGGCTTCCGCTGTTCGGCGGGGTCTGCAATACCGTAGATCCGCCCGCCGCGTCGGCATTCATGGTCGTATAATAATTCGCCCTAAAATAACTGCCTGAATTCGGGGAAGTCTTGATCTTCTTGGCAAACATGATCTGGCCATCATAAGCAGCGGAAGATACTCCCCCCGCCCTTGATTCAGGATAGCTCTGCAGGTTGGTAAGTGTCCCGGCTTCAAAATCGGCCTGGGACGTCTTTTTAATTATATCGAACAACTTTGCAGTGCTGCTTATCGTCTTCCGGGCCAAAACAGCCCCCGAAGCGTTCCTAACAGTCCCTGTAGAAGTAAAAGAATAATATCCGCCTGAATTAAAGCTGAATTCGGTTGTGCTCACCCGCAAACCTTTATCGTCGCTGCTCACAACACCGTTCTTATCCATATCTATGACATACTTACCTACCCTACCGAGCTCATCCGCCCATCCCTCGTTCCTGCACCACGAAAAAGACGTGTTCGGGTTCGCGTTAGCCATAACTACTTCCTGGTCCGAAGATTTTGTCGTTCCCTGATTAAAAAAGCCAGTAACAGAGGAATAAAAGGAGTTCCATGACGAATACGGCCTGTGAGGGGGATTAGAGGGCGTTCCGTCACCGGCTATCCACAAAGCAAGGCCGGAAGCTTCTGCCGAAGAGATAGTTAAATTACCGGTTATATTTGATGGGGAACCGTTCCCATCGCAATACGGACAATCAAGATGGTTATGCGCGTCATCTTGGTCATAAAAATACCCGTCACCGCCGCATCTGGGGCATGAATGGTCCGCTGTTATTCCGTTAAAAACAGCGTATAAAACTTCACGGCTTGCGGTATTTACGTTTATTGGAGATCTCGGCTGAAGCGCGTAAGGGGTCGATATGTCCTGCGGATCTACTACCGAGGGGTCTACATAACCGAATATAGTAACATACGGCTCGATCCTTTCATACTTCTCCTCCTTCTGCGAGGCCGTTCCGGTTAAGACAAGCTTGACCTGTTCCTTTGCGATATACGGCCGGCCGGACGCTATATTATCGCAATCCGTATCGCTTAAAGAAGTCAGCGTAGAAGTTATAGCCGAATTAAGGCTTTTAAGCATCCGGGATAACCGCACATCGGTATTCTGACCGTTTAAATTTATCATGCTCGCGCAGTCAACAGCCAAAACGGAATATCCGCTGTTGTATTGAAGCATCGTTCCGGAATATCCGGTAGTAAAACACGTATCCGAAGCTGCATCTATCTGGTCGGTCGTCACTCCTGATGAACCGAACCTGATCTCGGCAATGGCCTTGGCTATACCGGCTTCAGCCAGGTATTTTGCCCTTGTCGTATTGAAAAAATTGACCGATGATTTATAATCTATTATGGCAACCATGGCCAGCATGCTGCCCACCAAGGCAAGCACCGTCAAAACAAGCAGCGCCACAACTATTGCAAACCCTGTTCTATTTTTTACTATGTTCACCATTGAGGTTTCCCCCCGGGATCCGAAGACAGTTCTTTTTTCATTATATCTATTTTATTCCCGCAATCTCTATTTAAATTTTCAAAACCCGAAGATAATCCTCCGGACATATGATTTTTGTTATTTGGACCGGACTTTTTTAATTCGCGAAAATACATATTATAAAGATAGCTCAGGCAATCGGCCGTATCCGATATGTATTGCTGCGTATAAGGATAATACCCGCCAGCCGTATTTCCCGATTGCCCGAATTTCTCGATCTTTCTTTTAAGAACCTTAAGGCGAGAACGCCATCTGTCCGACCAAACCGACTGGGCGGCGGAATCGATAGACTGCAGCTTGACTTTTATAACATCGTTCATGTCAGAATAGAGATCCCCCAGTTCCTTTACCATAGGCGAAAGCTCCTTACGGACCGCCTCCTTGCACTCAGAAGATTCTTTTTCGCTGCCTATCCTAAAAAGGCTTTCGCCTCTTTTCGCCACCCCCGTCCTGCTGGACTTACCACGGTAATCCGGGGTCTGGTTATCCGGATTAAAAACGGCCTCTGCTCGATAGCTGCCTTTCGTCAAGTTCAATCCGGCAGTCTTGAATGAAATATCGAATCTTCCGGCGCCGACCATGCATTTCCCGTTCAACACAAACCCTCCGGCTCCTTCTACGGTCACGTCAACCAGAGCGCCATCCGGGAGCGTTGTCCTCCCTTCCACATTTATCAGCTTCTGTTCTTCTGAATAATATGCCGTTATTCCAAAATCCGCCGCAGGCATATCACCGGAAGTGCCGGGTCGTTCCGGAATCCCCGGGATAACCTCTTCACCCGAATCTGGTAACTTAGGAGCATCCGTTGAACCTTGAGCGTCCCGGAAAAAATCCTCGGGAAGTTCGCTTTCCTTTACCGACTCGATATCTTCTCGCCTAAAAGAAACTACACCGATCTTTGTCCGCAATTCCAACAAAGAACCGTCTGAAGAGACAACTTCGCCTTCAATAGTTCTGCCGTTTCTGAGAAGGATCTCATCGGCTTCAGCGCCGTGAAATAAAAAGATGCAATATACTGCCATTACGGCAACAAGCAGTTTCATCTTATCCCCTCTCAGTGCCTCTATATAAAAATATACCATACTAATAAGCCCTATTCAATGCCATCTGTCACATTTGCCTTAGTGACCCGGTTATCCGTAACGTCGTCTATCATAGAGGAGAATAGTTTATAAAATTTATCTGTCTCTGCCTTGCATTTTGCAAAATAAACCGCCCGGTCCGCGATCTTTTTATCAGCCTTTATAGAAGCTTTTACCTGAACATCATATATCCTATAAATATCCTTTAGACTCTTGATACATGCTGGCATCCTGTTCTGCACTATAGGATAAAGGTAGACCACATAATATTCCTTTGAATCTCTGAATCCGGCATCTATTTTATCCAAACCGGACAACCATTCATCGCTCCACGCATTCCATTTATTCTTGTCGTAATATTTTAAATTTGCCAAATATGCCCTGTTAAGCTCTGAAAACCGGCTGTCGATCTCAGAAAGCGCGTTTTCTACCTCGTTTCTCGCGCGGCCATAAACCTCCTTGATCTCCATGTCCGATCCTATCTTAAAATCACTGAAAACCGTTTCGGGCCTATTCCCTCCGACAGCCGAAAATTCCGCCGCAACAGTGTATATGGCCGGCATGAATTCCTTTTCGAAAGGTCCAAAATCCGCATAAAACTTGCCCGAGATCACACGGGCAATCTTTGACTCTATAACACAATCCCCCAATTTAAGGCTTACCCTTATCCAGGAACTATCAGGGATGTTCGTGCGGGCCTTAACAATTACATTGGACGTTCGCTTATCCCTGCCGCTTCTTTCATATGAAATTCTCATGTTAATTCTGTTGTTAAATAAGGAATCCCCGGGAACAGAATATCCTTCCGCGGTCAATTTTTCCGAACGCTCAAAAAAATCATCGGGAAGATCAGCTGTTTCAACAGATTCCACTTCGTCTTTTACGAACTTGACTTCAACCACTTTAAGTTTTGCCTTGATATAAGAACCGGTTTGTTCGACTATTTTCCCTTCGAGGATCCTGCCATTCTTAAGGCGTATTAAGTCGGCAGAAAGCGAAACGGCTTGCAGCAATATAGCCGTTAAAAACATCAGTACCGATGCTAGCTTCAATTTAATAAAAAAACTGGCTTTTTTTATCATTCTATTTTTAAAGACAACACTTCCATTTTCGGCAAATACGTTATAGTAATATCTTCGAGTACAGGTGTACGGCTACTTTGCGAATAATAATCCTTGTTGATAGCCGACGTTCTTAATATGGCTTTATACTGTATCCATTTATCCGTTCCGCCTATGGCTGCCCCGTTCGAAACCATTGAGCCCCATCCCGAATCGGAACTTGAAAGACCGGAGCTACTCGAGGCTTTTCTAATATAGATATCGATATCGGTGCTTGCGGGCGTTTGGGCCGTCCAGGATACGGTTCCCCAAGCGATCTGCGAATCGTCCGATTGTTTTGCACAAAACGGGGTAGAGACAAGATAACCGTAACTGGGTATACATCTTATATTATCCCAATATGACTCCAACGGAAAATAGCATCCGGCATAAGACCAACCCATGCTCGCTACATGCTGGCCTCTGTCAAAAGTAGCCCAATCCTGGCCCAAGTAAAGATTATTAGTAACGAACTTAAACACGGCCGGGCTTGGATATTCTTCGGCACCGGTAAGCGTAGCTCCCTTTTCGCCGTTAACATACCCGCGATAGGACGCTGAACTGATAGTACCGCTGTCCGTACCGACGATGCCTAACGCTTTATTTGCCTTATAGGCCATACTTATATAGTTCCAAGTGTCTCTAGCCAGCCTGATTTCATCGGTATCTCCGTCAGGCCATAATGGCCGAGGTTCTGTATAAATGGGAACTTCGCCGTGAGCATCTGTATTAATCGTCTTAAACCCAAGATCTTCAAAACAATTTTTCCATCCGAGAGGGTTATCTGCCTGCCCTTTCGCGTATAACCAGCATCCGCGGAAAGGCGCCGCCGGCTGCCAATATGAATATGAGCCGGAAAAAGAATAACTGGGATTTCTTATATAGACAGGCTCAGGCGGATTTGTGCCGTATTTATATACCGGGAAAAGCTGTTCCCCGGAGTCAACAGCTTCATTATTATTCAAATCGTCATAGTAAACGATCTTCCCGCCGGCAATCGAATACCAACCCTCTTTAGGCGGAAGGCTCCCCTCATACAAAGTTCCGTTCCCCCTGAACGCTATCGTCTCAGAAGGAGCGGGATCTTCGGTATAAGCCCTGACAAATACACCGTTATAGCCAGAAACGAGAGGGCTGAAATAATTCCTGTTGACCTCAAAATGCTTTGCCTCATAACTGGCACAATCTATCACCACCTCATTATCGTCGTTTTCGCCGTCGCCGTTATATATATCCTGAAAACTTACATAAATATCCCCATATCCGTGAGTTGCTCTTGTATACATATAACCTTGCATCATGACCGCAGAATACGCGGGATCTTCGTCAAAGTTGTCCCAAAAACCAAGCTTTAAAGAATCGGGGGTCGTGGAATAAGACTGCTCCCAATGGCAAGAAGAGCCGCTGCTTACGCTGTAATCCTCGTCTGTCGGGCAGCTATCGAGCCACGTGACATTGAACACTTCCCCGTCGCTGTAATCGCCATAAATTCCGAAGAAAGCACCATAGAATTCTTCCTTCGTGGTCTGGGTCCAAACACCGAATACCTTTACTAAAGCCGTGATCTTGCTTAAAGCCGCTGTTTTTGCGCCTCTGGCCACATAACCAGCGGAAGCTACAGTATATATACCGGCATGGTTATAAGTAAGGCCTGTCCTTGAAAGCGGTGAATAACCGAGTTTATATGCAGGAACGATCGTTGCCCCATCCCAGCTTGAACCTTTCCATTTCAACATTACCGTATTCTCATATCCGTTGTCATAATATTCTATCCTGATCTTGTGCCAACCGGGGCTCTGGAACGTATAATTACCGCTGTAAGAAGTCTGTCCTTGATCTTGCCAGCTCGTGCCATCAAGTACATTACTCGTCCCTTCATCTAAAAACAATTTAGCGCCGTCATCTACTCTTATCCAAAAAGTGACGGGAGAACCGACATCCTCGGGATCAATTTCAATATAACCATCCCAAATTACCGCAAAATGATCGATACCGAAACCGGTAGAGACTGAACTCGCAACAGCAGCAGCTCCTGCAAATTCACAATCGTGCGTTTCTGCCCACCCTTTATTCTCAATAATATCTTCGTAACCGTCGGAACCCGGTAATTTGGTATTATCAACGGTTTGGTAAACAGGGCCAAGTTCAACAACTTTTTTTGCAAATTTTGTCTTGTCTACCAAAACACCTGGAGAAGTACCTAATAACCCATTATAATACCTGCCAAGCAATCCGCCTCGGATTATGGGTTTCGACAAAGTGATAGAATCCTTATTTGCATCAAAAACTTCCTGTGTAATATCCGTTGCCATCCTTATCTCCGATACGGCATCGAAAGGCGCATCTTTGCACTGCGCGGTCCCTTCAATGGTACCGGAAACACCTCCTATGGTGGTGTTTACCGTATCGGCATCCCTGTAGTCTATTATGTTGGCTATCTGCTGGTTGGTAAGAAAAGCCTGGAGTATGGTTATCTGGCTTGAATCGGTCTCATCGAACGTGTTTATATCGACTTTATCCTCCTCGGAGGACACGGTCACGGTGTATGATCCCGGCCCGAACGTCACGTTAGTCCCGTTCGTGGACGTATAGTTGGCCACGTAGTTCTTAAGGTTAGAATAGGACGCTGTCCTGGCCTGCCAACGGACATCGGCTACCGCCTTGTTGATCCCGGCCTCAGCGATATACCTGGCCTTTACTGCATTGGAAAAATTCGTCGCCTCCCTGCCCGCCATCATCATGTTTATCGCGAAACTTATACCTATGATGGAAAGAAGACCGAGTACCCCTATGGCCATCAATAGGGCTACACCCCTTCTATATCTTCCCTGTTTATTTATCGTCACGTTTCGATTTGTCTCAATAATTTAAGTTTTCTGACTAAATTTTGATGTAAATCACCCAGGAAAGAATAGCCTAATATATAAGTGTAGAACATAAAATAAGCTTTGTCAACAACACTTTTTTGCTTTTTGGAAAGATTTTATTGCTATTAACCTACCCTATTGCGGGATACAAACACCTGTGGTAAAGGTCTGCTGCTTTGTGGAATTTGGTTCCTGAATGATCAAAGAGATCTGCGTCTTCGTCGGCTTCTTCCCTACCTGGGTCGAAGGGCCTCCGGAAGTAGAATTCCAAGTGCTGGTTGAAGTCCCTGCGGAGTCGTAGTATGTCAAAGAAAATCCGTAAACGTTCTTGGCTACTTTCTGGTTCTGTGAGGCCGTTCCGGCATGCGCGGAAAAACTATAATCCGGCGTGGAGCCAGTCTGCGTATAATAATACCTTGTTAATTCATGTGTCGTGCTATTTAACCAATAGCCGACCTGGCAAAGTTCAAATTTGGCATTGGGGTCGTTCTGGGTAGGATTAAGGGCCGCTATAAAAAAAACCTCACTTCCCCCGCTCGGAGAAACCCATGTGCTCCCACCTGAAGTAAAACCCCTGAAAGTTATGTTTGAATTATTGGAATTCAGGTAAGCCGCTGAAAGATCCCTTGTCATCCAATCAAGCGCGGTGCGTGCGGTCTGGTAAACTTCCAGATGGGCCTGGGTCTTGCTCCAGGACTTAAGCCCCGCGTTGAATACGACAAAAAGCGCTAACGCGATGATAGCAAAGATCGTCGCAACTACCAAGATCTCAACTAAGGTCAACCCGCTTCTACGGGCCGAGCGACGGGATAAGAGTGACAAAATCCTCATTAAAGGTCCTTCCTTTATAATTCCACGATACCCTTACCGTTGTAAGGACCAGGCTGCCCGTGGGCGCAACCTGGGCCGTCGTTATCGTATAGCGGAATTTCGGGTCCGAATAGGTGCCGGATGCCGCTGTCGTCACCGGATAGCCTATCCTCTTAAGTTCTTCCATGGTGTTCTGCGCGAATATAGTCGCTTTGGTCAGGTCAGCGGAACGGTTCGCAGAATCGAATCCTACCGGAAATAGCGCGAGGACGGCAAGTATGCCTATTACCAATATGGCAAGTGATATAAGTATCTCTATAAGGGTAAAACCTCTGTTGCTTAAGGTCTTCATTCCAAGGCTCCTGTGATCCTGTTTATGGTTATAGTCTTGCTTCCTTTGCTGTTCTGGACAGTCACGGTATTCGAGGCAGAAGGACCTGTAAGCCCTCCGTTAGGTGTAAACGTTACAGTCGTGATCGCGGAAGTGCTGTAAGAGACCCCGTTAGGAAGCGAGTACACCTTGTCTACTGTCGTGCCTGAAGAATTTGCTATCTTATAGGTATTGGGTGATGCTGTACCGTCAAAGACAGTGTTAAAATTAGTGTTTTGCGAGACGGCGTAGCTTCTTGCGGTCCTTAGCACAGTGATGATCTCGCGCTCGGCAGCCTTCAGCCCTGTATTTGTTGAAAATCCGGAAAAGAACGGTATGCTCATCGCAAGAAAAGCAAGCATTATGACCAAAACTATGGCCATCTCTATAAGGGTAAATCCACGCCGGGCCTTAATGGAGCGTATGATTACCATAGAAAAATTATACCATAATTTAAAGTAGTGTCAAGGCGCAATACCGGTGAAAAATAGGAAAATAAAAAACCCCCTGCGTATTGATTTGGTTCTGTTCAAGAGAACGAACCAAATCAGCAGGGGGGTGATTTAACCCGGCGGCGTCCTACTCTCCCGAGCCGTTGCCAGCTAAGTACCATCGGCCCTGAGGGGCTTAACTTCCGTATTCGGAATGGGAACGGGTGTGACCCCCTCGGTATAACCACCAGGAAACTCCTGGGCGGTCCCGTAAGGAACCGCAACCAAATTTTCAACAACTGCATAGTAGTTAGCATAACGACTACGTGTTTCTGTGCAATCTCCCACTTAAATTTTAAGTGGTCAAGCCGGTCGGCATATTAGTACCGGTAAGCTCGCCCCTTACAGGGCTTACACACCCGGCCTATCAACCTTGTAGACTACAAGGTGCCTTCGACCATCTTGTGATGGGGGATACCTATTTTTGAGGTGGGCTTGGCGCTTAGATGCTTTCAGCGCTTATCCCTTCCGAACATGACTACCCAGCCTTTGCCACTGGCGTGACAGCTGGAACACCAGAGGTCCGTTTGCCCGGGTCCTCTCGTACTACGGGCAACTCCTCGCAAGTATCCTGCACCCGCGAAAGATAGAGACCGAACTGTCTCACGACGTTCTGAACCCAGCTCGCGTACCGTTTTAACCGGCGAACAGCCGGACCCTTGGGACCTTCTCCAGCCCCAGGATACGATGAGCCGACATCGAGGTGCCAAACCGGTTCGTCGATATGAACTCTCGGAACCGATAAGCCTGTTATCCCCAGAGTACCTATTATTCGTTGAGCGACGGCAATTCCACATTCAACCGCCGGATCATTAGGACCCGCTTTCGCGTCTGTTTGTCCTGTCGGACTCACAGTTAAGCTCCCTTGTGCCCTTACACTCACCGTGCGATTGCCAACCGCACTGAGGGAACCTTTGTGCTCCTCCGTTACTCTTTAGGAGGAAACCGCCCCAGTCAAACTGCCCGTCTAGCACTGTTCCGCGCCCTGATTGAAGGGACGTGGTTAGAATTCTAATACAGTAAGGGTGGTATTTCAACGTCGCCTCCATCCCGGCTAGCGCCGGGACTTCAAAGGCTCCCACCTATCCTACACATACTGGACCAAAATCCAATACCAGAGTACAGTAAAGGTTCTGGGGTCTTTTCGTCTATTCGCGGGAAGACGGCATCTTCACCGCCACTACAATTTCGCCGAACCCCTCGTTGAGACAGCGATCAGATCGTTACACCATTCGTGCGGGTCGGAACTTACCCGACAAGGAATTTCGCT
>CAZAEH010000002.1:57820-96516 GCA_964484255.1 uncultured Planctomycetia bacterium | reverse complement strand
TTACCATTACTTATGCGGTCCTTGAGAGCGTAAACATATCCATACTGCTGCCCCTTTTCGATACGGTCCTCAACAATTCCGGCCGGGAAGGAAAGCTTTTTACGTTCATAAACGCGGTCATTTCGCATATGCCGTTCAAGCAGCCCTTCATGAACGTTTTTTTGCTGGCGATCCTGCTCGTCGTTTTCAAGGAGATCGCCGCTTTCATAAGGATAAAACTCGTCGGATACGGGGTCGGGAAAGTGGTGTGCGATGTCAAAGAGGAGGTATTCGATAAATTTGCATCTTCCGATTACCAGTTCTTCCTGGATAACAAGCAGGGGAAGCTTATCTATGACCTGCTGACCGCTTCGGGCAGGCTGGGCAACTGTCTCCAATTCTTCCCGGACCTTGTTACCTCAATTTTAATGACCGTTACTATAGGCGTACTTCTATTTTCTATATCCGTCAAGATGACAGTATTCCTCATGGTCGTTGGGATGGTCTACAGCGTGGCTATGCATTTCCTAGCCCAAAGGGTATCGTACAACATAGGGACCGAGAGGGCAAAGGTCAGCACACAGGCTAACGTAATTGCCAATGAACTCATAGACGGGGTCAAGCACATCAAGGTTTCCGGCTCATTCGACATATGGAGAGGCAGTTTCCGTAAAGCGGTAAGGAAATTCAAGGACCTGGTGATAAGGGATTTTATCTGGGTGAATATACCCGATAGGATAATCCAGGTAATACCGGTGGTGATACTTACCGCCATAGCATTCTACCTTTACAAGAGGGTCGATGCCGCGGAATTCCTTACCGGGAACCTGGTGACCATGGGCGTGTATATATACGCTTTTTACAGGCTTAGCCCATATCTGGCTTCATTCGGCAGGTTGAGGATGCAGATAATGGGCTCCTTACCTGATGTGGAGCTCCTATACGAGGACCTGCAGAAAGAGACCAATTTCATAAAAGACGGGACGCTTGATATCAAGGATTTCAGAGGGGAGATAAGGTTCACGAAGGTCAATTTTGCTTACAAAGGCAACAAGGAGGTCCTTAAGGACATAGATTTCAGCGTAGAGGCCGGAAGGACGACTGCCATAGTCGGTTCTTCAGGCAGCGGCAAGACCACGCTGATCAACCTAATGGTCAGGCTCTTCGACCCGGACAGCGGAAGCATAACGGTTGATGGTGTCGACCTCAGGCAGATAAGGCATTCGTCGCTGATACACCTTATAGGGATGGTCAGCCAGGATACTTTCATATTCAACGGTACTATAAAGGATAATATTGTATTCGGCCTTGAAAATGTGTCCGAGGAGAGACTGACCGAAGCATCCAAGCTTGCCAACGCCCATGGTTTTATCGAAGGGTTCCCTGCGAAGTACGATACGGTAGTCGGGGATAAAGGCCTTAAGTTATCGGGCGGGCAAAGGCAGAGGATAGCCATAGCCAGGGCGATATTGCGCGACCCGAAGATACTTATCCTTGATGAGGCGACCAGTTCGCTTGACTATCATTCCGAGGTTACGGTGCAGCAGGCGATAAACACGGTATCAAAGGACAGGACGGTAGTGGTGATAGCCCACCGGCTGTCCACTATAATAAATGCGGATAAGATAATTGTCCTCGACAGGTTCAGGATAGCGGACCAGGGTACGCATACCGAGCTCATGGGCCGCGAAGGTATATATAAATCCCTTTATGAAAGCCAGGGGAAATTGCATAATATACAAACCGGAGGGAACGCCAGCGATGAATGACCGTGGATACACGATACAGAACAAGGAAATAAGGTTCGAGGTCACCAACATGTGCAACGCGAACTGCGTAATGTGCCCGAGAGAGAAGATGACGCGTTCGCAGGGTATACTGGACATGGGCCTGTATATAAGGACGCTGGACGAAGCATGTTCCCTGGGTGCCAGGGTTGTCAGCCTTGAAAATTTCGGGGAAACTTTCATGGACCCGTTTTTCTTTGAAAGGGCCGCGTATGCAAAGGGAAAGGGGATGGATGTCCTTACCATCACCAACGGATCCCTGTTCAACAAAAAGGCAGCGGAGAGATCTTTGTATTTTGTAGACAAGATAAGGTTCAGCGTATACGGTACGACAAAGGAAGTCTACGAATCGATACACAGGGGGCTTAAGTTTGATACGGTGATAGAGAACGTGGAATACCTGCTTGACCTTAAAAAACGGACAGGCAGTATTACCCCGAAGGTCGAAGTCTATTTCCTTTATATGGAGCAGAATAAACACCAGGCCGAGGAGTTCAAGAAGAAGTGGCTCGGCCGCGTAGATGATATAGCGATGTGGAAGCCGCATAATTGGAGCGATGGGCGCGCATACAGGGAGCTCGACGGGGGCAGGAAAAAGATCACTTGCGGAAGGCCGAGCAGGGGCCCGATACAAGTGCAGTGGGACGGGCTTGTCGTCCCATGCTGCTTTGATTATAATTCCAGCATAGTCCTCGGGGACTTGAAGAAACAGACGCTTAGGCAGGTGCTCGAAAGCAAGGAGTACGACGATTTCAGGAAGGCTCATGCGGAAGGCAGGTTCTCGCTCTATCCGTTCTGCGACAGCTGCGACCAATTGAGGAAAAGGGAAGATGTGCTTGTTTTCACTACCATAAAAGACGCCAAGGTAGGGGCGGTCAACACGACCTACGATAAAGTAGACTGATGCCGGGCAAATCCTGCGGCACGATACTCTTTAACCCTGTTAGCATCGTCCATTACAGGAATGTCTCGCGTTTCGCTGGAGCTCTTCCCGGTTGGAGCATAAAGAAGATAGTAAACCCGGATATGCCCTGGTTCTCGGATATGAAGACCGGGGATAATGATCTGCAATTTGACCGGGGTCTGCTTCCCCGGAGAGCACTCGACGGTGTAAGCGCGGTCGTGGTCTTTTCCGCGCAGCCCAGGGTGGCTTCCGGTTCGTTGATAACCGAGGCGGCCGTTAAAGGCGTCCCTGTTATAGCGGTCGAAGAAGTGCTCCAGATGATGCTCGAGCAGGGATATGTGAATGAGTATTTCCTTCCCGTAGACAGGATTTATGCGGGTTCCGCTTATGAGAAGAGAGGTTTTACGGATTTTGGCATTCCCGGGGAAGCGGTGGAGGCGGCCGGTAATGTCTTCGGACATGTCGAGCCGGGGGAAATTCCGGACGAAAAGAAGGACGGGATCAGGCGCAGGTTAGGCATAGCTCCCGGCAGGAAGGTCGCGGTCCTAAGCCTTGCCTACCAGACGCCGAGCGGTGAGACGCTTAAGATAAGGAAAACCCTTATTGAAACAGTCTCCCGCGGATTGCCCCCAGATTACACTCTTGTGGTGAAACCCCATCCGGCGGAACAGGACGGGGCCGTGGACAATTTCATAAAGGAATGCGCCCCTTCGGCTGTTACGGCCGACCGTTTTATCCCTATCGGGGACATTCTGGCGATAGCCGATGTCCTGTTCAACCGCGGCAACTCGCAGGTGGTGATCGATGCTTTCAACAGGAAGGTGCCGGTAATAGTCGTTCCGTCCGGGAGGAAGACTTTTTTCCACGGGACCCTCGATTCTTTGGTAGCGGACGATGAAGAAGGGGTCAAAAGAGCGCTTGAGGTCATACGTAGTGAAGGGTTCAAGCTTTACGACGGAGTCATGTCCCTTTATAGAGGACCTTCTCCTGATGAGGCGCTGCGCAAGGTTACCGCAGGTATAGAGCAAGCCGCACGTTCGGGGTTTATCTTTGAGCGCGGGCAGAGGCTATCAGACCTGGCCGTTTATTGGGCCTGGATGGGTTACCCGTCACAGGCGTCCAGGGTATTGCGCGAGTGCGGGAAGACAGATGCCGGCCCGGCCCTGTCGAAACTCATTCGGTCGAAGGCTTCCGAGGAGGATTTTGGGACGCTCAGGAGGACTTGGGCGTCGCGTAATTACAGGATGTGGCTGCTTAAGAGCATGAGGATCAGGCAGGCTTTTGCTTCAGGCGAATGCCTGGATGAGGGGCTTGCAGAATGGCTGGCCGACTATCCTCCCAGGATGAACAGGGAGTATTTTGTGGATTTTACCTGCATGCTTTGCTGGAGCCTGCTTAAGTCGGGCAGGACACAGGAGTGCGCGGATATATTTGGAAGGATCAGGCAGGAGTACGGGTATTTGAAGTTCGTGCAGCGACTTGAGGCCGCATGCAACCGTGGTAAGGCGGGAGCGGACCTTTTATTATGGAAGATCTGTGCGGTTTCCGGATTGAAACAGGCTGCGAGGAACGTGTTGTTCGAGGCAAGGACGGCGGCAAGGAATATATGAAGAACAAAATAGTACTGGTAAACCCCGGGGTGCATTTTCTCGAGCCGGTAGGTTATGGAATGTACCCAAATACGGCCATAATGATCCTGGCCACTATACTTAAGGACGCGGGTTACCGCGTCAGGGTCATAGACGGCAGGTACCATCCGGTCGATAATGCGATAAAGCTTATCCGGTCGGAGATAGATGACGACCTGGCCTTTATCGGGTTTTCCGTAATGACCGTCCAGGTACCGTGGGCATATTATGTATCACAGGCAATAAAGGCCGAAGACCCGGGCTGCCGGATAGTCTGGGGAGGTGTGCATCCTACGCTCTTCCCGGACCAGACAGTGGAGGACCCGGCGATAGATGCCGTTGTAATCAACGAAGCAGCTTCTACGTCCGCTTCCTTGGCGGCTGCTTATGCCGAAGGGCGGATGCCTTCGGGCATACCCGGTGTTTATTACAAACAGGGGTCAAAGATATTCAGGAACGGACCAAACCGTGACGGCGATACGTTCAGTAATATCCCTTATATAGACTTCAGTCTTATAGACCATGAGCGCTATTCAAGGAACAATAACATAGCCATAGAGGAATTCTATTCGAACAGGTATAAGGACTGTAAGGTCTATCCCGTGATAACATCGCTGAGTTGCACATATAAATGCACGTTCTGCATAAACGTTATCCTCGACAGGAAATACTGTTTCAGGTCGGCGCCTGAGATAATAGACAGGATAAAATACCTCAAATCCTCTTACGGCGCGGATTTCATACAGCCAATGGACGAGAATTTCTTCATAAACAAGAAGAGGACCTTCGAGTTCCTCGATATGCTTGAGAAGGAAAAGCTGAATATCAAGTGGCGGCCCCAGGTACGAGCCGATTATTTTAACGAGAATTACATAGACGTTGAGACCGCCAGGAGGCTGAGCCGTTCCGGGATGATAGTGGCGGCCATGGGGGTCGAGAGCGCCTCGCAGGATATACTTGATAAATTGAAAAAACAGATGAAAGTGGAGAGCATCATGAAGGCGGTTGAGGTTCTTTCGAAAACCGACATTATCCCCAAGATGAACTTCATGGTGGGACTCCCCGGGGAGACTAAAGAGGAGATAGAAAAGACCTACAAACTTGCGGTCGAGATACGCAAGAAGGCGAAGAAGAGCTGTGTTACTATATCGCCGTTCAGGCCTTATCCCGGTTCGCAGCTTTATGAGCAGTGCATAAATGAGTACGGATACAAGCCGCCTTCAAGCCTGGCCGAATGGGCTGCGTTGTCAAGGGACGACCTGGTTGAGGGAAGGGGATATGAGTCTTTCGAGAATTACAAGTGGATAAAGGACCCTGTACGTCTCAAAGCAATGCAGGGCATATATGAGGAGATCGCATGGTACCGTCCGCAGAGGGACGAAAGGTGGCACGGGAAGCTGCGCAACCTGATAGCGTATTGGAGGTTTAAAACGGGTTATTTCGGCCTGGCGGGCATCGAGAAGAAGTTCTTTGATATGCTCTCATTGCTAAAGCGGCTGTTGACGCGCAGGAAGGCCGGCGTTGCCTAAGTTCAGTGTCCAGATCTGCTGCTATGATTCCGAGAAGTACCTTGATGAGACAATAAAGAGCGTGGCAGCCCAGACCTTCAAGGACTGGGAGATGGTCATAATAAACGACGGTTCGACCGATGCCACCGAGTCTATAGTAAGGCGTTATATCGATCAGGGTGTCCCCATAACGTATTTCAGGCAGGAGAACAGGGGTTTTGCCGCCGCCAGGAACAAAGCTGTTGAGCTTTCGAGAGGCAGGTGGATAGCGATACTTGACCATGATGATGTGTGGTGTCCGGGGAAACTCAAGGCGCAGAGTGAAGCGATAGACCGTTACCCCGGCGCGAAACTTCATTTTGCCAATTCCGAATGGTTCCTCGACTCGGGCAGGACTGTCAGGACTACCGTGGAGGACGGCAGGTTCGGCAGCGGGATCCTGGATAATGCGTTCATAAGGCTGCTTACGGAAGGATGTTTTATCGATTCCGAGACCGCGGTCATCGAAAAAGAGGCCTTGCTTGAGTGCGGCGGGTTCAATGAAAGATATGCCTATATAGTCGATTACGACGCGTTCATAAAGATATCGAAATCGAATCCCGTCTGTTATGAAGACGGCATACTTGCCAGGTGGAGGATGCACGAGCGCCAGGCAAGCAGCGTAATGAAAGCGACGATGTTCGAGGAATACGTGCTCATGTTCGAGGAGATACTTGACAGGTATGAACTGCCCGGCGATGTGCGCAGGCGTATCAGGGACGAGATAACGAGCAACTCGGTTAAATATTCGGCATTGAGGTTTGGTGAGGGCAAGATAGGAAAATCGCTCTCGTTCGCAATAAAGAGGCTCGATCCTTATTCGATGGCGCGCTTTGCGGCGATAAAAGCGCCCAGGGCCGCATATCGCAGGCTCAGGAATTTCACGAAAAAGAGGGGAAAATAATATATGACCGGCAGGAGAATATTCATTACAGGCGGGGGTGGTTTTATAGGTACGTCTCTGGCTAAGAGGTTGTTGGACGGCAACGAAGTTGTCGTGTTCGATAACCTCCATCGGAACGCCATAAAGTTCTCAGGCGCGCTCGGCAGGCCGGGACTCAAGTTCATCGAGGGAGATGTGCTTGATGCCGAAAAGGTAAGACGTTCCATGGAAGGATGCGATATCGTGGTCCATCTGGCCTCGATAGCCGGCGTCGATACCGTCGTCTCGATGCCCGTGAAGACGATGGAAGTGGCGATGATCGGCACTTATAATGTCCTTAAAGGCGCTATGGCCCAGCCGCGGCTTGAAAGGCTTATAGATTTTTCCACCAGCGAGGTTTTTGGAAGGTACGCGGACCGGGTCAAGGAATCCGATCCGACACCTGTAGGGCCCGCGGGAGAGCCGCGATGGACATACGCGGCCGCGAAGCTGGCCGGAGAGCATTTAGCGTTCGCGTACCATAGGCAATCCGGGTTGCCCGCAGTGACCATCAGGCCTTTTAATATATTCGGGCCTATGCAAGTCGGTATAGGCGCTATACACCTGTTTGCCAAGAGCGCCCTGAAGGGAGACACCCTGCGCTTGAACAACGGCGGAAGCCAGATCAGGTCGTGGTGTTATATAGACGATATTATCGATGCTATAGTCCTTTGCATGGAGAAGAAAGAGGCTGTGGGCAATGCTTTCAATATAGGTAATCCGCAGAACACCTTAAGCGTCAAAGAGCTTGCCGGGATGGTGGTAAGGATATCGGGTTCCTCCTCCGAGATAATCGACGAAAAGAACGATGCTCCGGATGTCGAGACCAGATGCCCCGACATATCCAAGGCAGAACGCATCCTCGGGTTCTCGCCTAAGGTCGGGTTAGAGGAAGGGCTCAAGAGGACTATTGATTGGTACAGGGAGAACTTAAATGGTTAAGAAGCCGAAGAGCCACGGGACAGGAAGATTCAGGAAAAAGGATTTTGCCAAGATAGGCAGGAATGTGGTTTTTGAAGAAGGCGCCCTCGTATTCCACCCGGAAAATGTCGAGATCGGCGACAATGTCTATGTAGGCCATTATGCCGTTATAAAGGGTTATTACAAGAACAGGATGAAGATCGGAAGCGGCACGTGGATAGGCCAGCATGCCTTCCTTCACAGCGCCGGCGGGCTTGAAATAGGCAAGGACGTGGGGATAGGCCCGCACGCGGCCATAATCACATCAGCGCATGAGAGCGGGAACAAAAAACGGCCGGTCATGCATAACGAGCTTGATTTTAAACCGGTGGTTATCGGTGACGGCTGCGATATAGGCATAGGCGCTATGGTCCTGCCTGGGGTGAAGATAGGAATAAACTCGATAGTCGGAGCTGGCGCCGTCGTAACAAAGGATATTCCCGCGTATTCCATAGCGGCCGGGAACCCGGCAAGGGTCATAAAGAAGAGGATATGAAGCCTGTCTTATCGGTCTTCCTGATGGCGTATAATGAAGCCGGGTCCATAGAGGCGACGGCTTCGGAGATCATCGGCGAACTGCACAGTCTTGGACAGCCGTTCGAGTTCATTATAATCGATGACGGCAGTACTGATGCGACCCCGGAAAAGGCGGGGCTTATCGCAGCCTCGTACGAAAATACCCGGGTAGTCCGCCATGGTAGTAATATGGGCCTGGGAGGCGTGTATCGCACGGGTTTTTCAGAGGCGGAGGGGGAGTTCATGACGTTCTTTCCGGCTGACGGGCAATTCCCGGCGTCGATAATCGGTGAGTTCTTCGGCGCGATAAAAGATAATGATATGGTTTTAGGATATATACCGGGACGGAAGAGCTCGGTTTTGGCGAAGGTGCTGTCTGCCGTCGAGAAAGCCGTATATGGGATGCTTTTCGGAAAGTTGCCTAAATTCCAGGGCATATTGATGTTCAGGCGGGGCCTCCTTGGCGGATTCACGCTCGTTTCGTCCGGAAGGGGATGGGCCGTCCTGATGGAGCTTATAATCAGGACCAAAAGGGCGGGTAAAAGGATCAAATGCATGCCGACATCCATGAGACAAAGGGGAAGCGGCATGTCCAAAGTCAATAACCTCCCTACGATATTTGCCAATTTAAAGCAGGTCATAGCCCTGCGCAGGTATTTATGAAGGGCTTTTCGGTAAGGAATAAGGTATTCTTTGCCTCGGCGCTGCTTGCCATCGGCTTGGCGGCGCATTTCCTGCCGTTCGAGAGAGCGGCCCTTGCTCCGGATGATTACGCCTCGCTGGTCAGGTCGTTTGGTCCAGGTTCCGGCGCTGCGGCATACGATGAAAGACCCCTTAACAGGCTTTTTCTTACGGCGCAGTCGGCTGCGGCAGGAGATAATGCCAACAGGGGGTTTGCGCTCCTGCTCCTGTCGGATGCTTTATTGGTCGTATCGGTCTATATGCTTTTGGACAAGCTACTCAAGGATCCTGCGCTGTCTTTCCTTGCTTCGGCATTTTTTTGCGTAACGCCCAACACTTTGGAGATATACCAGTCGGCAATATACGCCAACGTCGCCGTCGTTTCCGCTGTTTATGTCCTCTGCCTGTACTTGTTTCTCAAGTATATTGACGGCGGGAACAGATGGCTGCTGGTATTTTCTGCAGCCCTTTATGCGGCAGGGATATTCTGGTACGAGACCGGATTTTTTACTCCTGCGATCGCTGCTGTCGCGGCTTTGGAGGTTAAGGGCGGAAGGAAACATTCCTGGCTTGTATACATACCTTTGATGGCTGTTTACGCGGGCTTTCGCATTGCGTCGGGGATGCCTTCTGCTGCCGGTGCCGAGGCGCATGCGGTTTCGGTATCAATTATACCCTTCAATTTACTGGAAACGGCCCGGCATTATGCGGGAAGATATATTGCGCGTTCCGTTATATACGGGTTTTACCGGTTTGCGGCGATGAGTTTGCCGCTATTGGCGTCATGTTCGTTGCTGGCGCTGGCGTCGGGCTATCTCGCGGCAAAGACCGCAGGTAAATGTGAAACGACCCGTCCTAACAGCAGGCAATTACTCATATCTTTTTCCATGGCGGTATTCTGGCTGCTGCCGATACTGCTTAATTCCAACGGGGGAGTGGGAGGAAGGCATCTTCTGTTGCCATCGATCGGAGTATCCGTGTTAGGTATCGCCTTGCTGAGGTTCTCCGGGCGCTACAGGAAGATGCTGGCCGCAACCGCGTTCATGTTGTTGATGGTAGTTTCGCAGGGGAACGCCTGGTCACAGGCTGTTGCTTGCAGGATAAACGCTGCCGTATACGATTACCTGAAGGAGAACCGCGCCGCGCTTTCCGATGCGGAGTGCGTGGTGATCGATACGAAGAGTTTTGCGGATAAAATACCTTTTAGCCTTGTAAAAAGCGATTATAATACCCTGAATACCTATTACGGTGCCCAGACTTTCGAGGACTGGGGGCTGAAGAGCATGGTCAAGCTTGCCTGCGGACAGAAGGATAAGGAAGTTTATGTCGCCATCTCAAGGCCTGAACGTTCGCCCCGGGGGGTAGGTTTCGATATAGGGGAGTATAGAGGTTATTGTTCGATAGAGCCGGTGCATGTGGATATAAAAGGGGATTGCTTCATAGTGGATTATGCAAAGGTATACAATAAGGGTTTCAGGGACGGGTTGAACGCGGAATGAAGATCAAAACATTCCTGCTTTGGGTGCTTGTATTGTCGGTCTCTTTCATGTTGCCCGGATTTGCCGCTGCTGTTATCTCGACCTGGATCCTGTTTACGGTAATAAGGCAAGCTACGCCGGAACGCGACAGGGGAGCATTGACCGGGTTGCTTAGTGCAGCCCTTCTTATGCGGTTGGTGCTTTTCATAATACTCCAGTACCTAGTTTTTTCAAAGGGCATGACGGACATATTCGGGGATGCCAGGGATAATATAGTCCAAGGGACCATCTTTGCCGATTACTTCAGGGGTGAATTCGATATAGGTAAGGTCCTGTCCGTAGACAGGTATAACACCCACAGCATGAGCGTATTTAACGGTCTTTATTTCCTGATATTTGGCAGGGATATAATATTCTTGAAGTATATCAATATACTTGCGATGCTGGCGGCAGGTTGGCTTATATACGACTTCCTCAGGCGTACGTATTCCGGCTCAGCAGGGCTGGCTGCCTGCACAATAGTACTTTTCTGGCCTACGTTGGTATTCTGGTCGATAACCGGCTTGAAGGAGGCGCACCTGATCTTTTGCCTGGCAGCCATATTCTGGGTGATAAGGAGATTGGCAGACGGATTGAGATGTACGGAAAAGGTCCTGTATTTGCTGGTCCTTGCTGCATGCACAGGTTATACCGTGCTCCTGAAATACAAAATGATGTTACCTATACTGCTTTTGGAGCTTGTGCTGCTTGCCTGCTATTATATTTTGCGTAATTGCCGGACAGCAAGGGCGAGGTGGAGGCTGGTATTTTTTGCATCGGTTATCTTTTCGGCCGTGGCCTTAATTTTCCACGGCCTCGTCTTTCAGAAGTTAAAGGATATCTACGGCGTGGTATTCAGCTATTATGTGGGGTCCCTGAATACTCTCGGGTGGAATTATGTTATAGTCCCGCCGGACAGTTCCCAAATGTATAACCCTGTGTTTATAATGAAGTATTTCGCGGGGGCATGGTTGCATTTTCTTGCGGAACCCCTTCCGTGGCACATGTATTCCCCCAGCCTTCTATTGACCGTGCCGGAGATGGCAGTTTGGTACATGCTGATCCTGTTCTCGGCGGCAGGCCTTATAAAGCTTAAGCGCCTCGGAAAAATAGCAGATTTCGTCCCGATGCTCATATTTTTTGCTTTGTATGTCTCCTCGCTGGGGATGTCGGTCGCGAATATAGGTACGGTCATCAGGTTCAGGGACGCCGTCATGCCGATAACGGCCATACTTGCGGCTTGCGCTTTCTTTGAGCCTTCGGGAGGGGCTGCAGGTGGAGATTAGCGCGCGGTTTCCCGGGAAAAAAGTATTTCTTTTTGCCCTTGGCAGGAATGCGATGTATGCGGCGTGCGTTTCGGCCGGGCTGAAAAAAGGCGATAAAGTCCTTACTCCCGCCTTTGACTGTGACGGTTCCCTGCAGCCGTTCAAGGTGTTGGGCCTCGAACCTGTTTTTTACAGGTCCGACCCCCGCACCTTCAGGGTCGACATGGAGGACCTGGCCTCGAAATTACAGTGCGGCGCCAGGATCGTCCACGTGATAAACCATTTCGGGTTTTCCCAGCAATGGGAAGATATCATGCCGTTGTGCCGTAAAGCAGGTTTGCCGGTCCTCGAGGATAATGCGTATTCGTTGTTTTCAGAACATAACGGCTCGGCCTTCGGTTCATTCGGGGATTTTTCCATCTTCTCCCTCAGGAAGAACCTGCCGGTCATTGACGGAGGGATGCTGGTAATAAATAATGACAGGTACAGCTTCTCACCGGAGAAAAAAAATGTCCCGCTCTTTTACCGGGCCGAATGGGCTAATGTCCTTACCCTTATAAAGTCGTCGCTCGGTTATTATAAGGCCCCTGAAGGGCTCAGGCGGATCATGAGGATGGCGAACCCGGCAGTAGAACCTCCCGTGCCGTTGTACTCGGAAAGGGACAAGGGTTATCCGGATTGGCCGTTACGTGACAGCATAGGTGAAGAGTTCATGTGTGATTACCTGAGGCCCATGTCCAGGCTGGCGCTGCACCAGCTGAATGGCCTGCCCGGCGATTATCTTGGAGAAGTTTCGCTGGCAAAGCGAGCATACTATTCGCAGATCGCCACTTCTCTTGAAGGGGCGCAGGGTATAAGTCTGCTGTGGCGGGAACTTCCCCTTGGGACGGTCCCGTTCTGCGTACCGTTGTTCGTTGAGTCAGGCAGGGACAGGATCTTTTGCCGGCTGAGGAAGAGATATGATGTCATGGTATGGCCTACCCTGCCGAGGGCCGTGCTCGATGAACTTGGAAAGTACCCGGATGTTGAGATGCTCGGCAGGAAATTGCTTCAGCTTAACCTGCCGGCATCTAAGGTATTAAGGAAAGATTTCCTTTCGTATGTCACGCGGCTTACGGAAGAATTGAAATCCCTGGCGGGAGAATAGATGGATTATCGTTGGATAGAGGATATCGATGAGTTTTCCGGTATAGCGGGTGAATGGGATGCGCTTGTCGCTTCCGGGGATCCCCAGCCGTTCCTGCTGTCCGATTTCATAATAACATGGTGGAAGTATTTCGGTAAAGGCAGGAAGCTCAGGATATTCGTGTTGTATGAAAATGCGAAGATAAAAGGAGGACTTGCGCTCTGCCTCGAAAGGGGAGGCGCAAGGGAAGGTTTTGCTAATATCCTCTGCCATGTCGGGGGCGTGGCCGCTAATTATACGGAACCGATGTATGCGTGCAAAGACGCGCCGGTCCTCGCCCGGCTTGTTGAAGCTCTTTCTCTGCGCAGGGATTGGGATGTTCTTTGCCTTACGGATGTAAGGGAAGGCAGCAGGTTGCTTACCGAGTTGGCCGGTAAAAACGGGAAAAAGCTCCCGGTTTCCGCCGTAAACGACCACATGAATTACGCTATCGACCTGAGCGAAGGGCTGGATAATTACCTTTCGAACCTGTCGTCGAAGCTCAGGAGGGACCTCAGGTCCAAGAGGAAGCACCTTGCGGAAAAATTCGGGCAAGTCAGTCTTACGGAGGCGAAGGGCAGGCAGGAGGTTGACAGGTGCGCGGACCTTTACAGGGATTTTTCGCGGGCCGCCTTTGCCGCCAGGAATAAGAAGAGCAATTTTGAAAATGACAGGTATGCGGATTTCTTCAGGGATTTCCTCATCCTTATGGACGGAGCCGGCAGGTTGGATGCGCATGTCCTTAAGGCTGGGGATAGGGCTATTGCAATAAGTTTTGCCTATAAGTTCGGAAAAGGGTTTAACTGGGTACTGACCGCTTTTGATTACGGGTGTAAATATTACAGGCCGGGTTATATCCTTATAGAGGAGTTGTTGAAGATGATATCGGCAAGGGGAGAGACCTGTTATAACTGGTACGGGCACGGCCGGTTTTACAAGGACCAGTTGTGCAACCGGTTGACGCCGTTATACAAGGTGGTCATGGCAAGGAAGACGCCGAGAGGATTATCGTTCATTCTTGCACAGAAGGCCAAGGATATACTTAAGTCCATAAGAAGGGCGGCAGATGCTAAATAGTACCTTGCGGAATTTTGCCAGGAGAAACTACCACGGGTTAAAGCGTGCGGTCAATCATGCGAAAAATAAATTTACCGACCGCTTCCCCAAGCTTATAGTGCTGGCTTATCATAGGGTCCTGCCGGAGACCGGGGATAACCTGCTTAATACGGCAGTCTCAGTAAGGACTTTCTCGAAGCAGATCGAGAGCATATCCAGGAACATGAAGATACTTTCCCTGACCGAGGCGTCTGCGAAATGCGAGAGCGGTTTGCCTGGCGGCGGTGTTATCGCTGCCCTGACTTTTGATGATGCCTATTCGGACAATTATTCCGCTGTGTTACCTCTATTGAAGAAGAAGGGTATCAGCGCTTCTTTTTTCGTGCCGACCGGCTATGCCGGCAAGGGTATACCCATGTGGGATTACGAGGTCGTAGAGCGGATATCGCGCGGAGAGGTTGAACGTATAGAAGCAGGTGATTACAGGCAGCAAAGGCGCACGAATGAATCCGGGCTTTCCTTTGCTTTCAGGGTTTTCGATGACCTGAAATCAAGGGATTTCCATGTTATTGATGAAGCATTGGCCTTTCTCAGGCGCAAAACCCCGGGCCTCGGGTCCGATATGGGCCGTTGTATGTCCTGGGAAGAGATCAAAGAGCTTTCCGGCTCGGGCATGGAAATAGGTTCGCACGCTGTAACACACAGGTCCCTGGCGAGGATACCATTGGCCGAAGCCGTAAGGGAGATAACAAAGAGCAAGGCGGATATCGAGGAGAATACAGGCTCCGCCTGCCTGCATTTTGCTTTTCCTTTCGGGAGCCGGCTGGATTATAACGGGACCCTGGTAGATGAGGTCAGGAAGGCGGGGTATTCCACCTGCATCTTGAATGTCCACGGTTATAACAGGGCAGGTCCAGGAATATTCACTTTTAAGAGGATCATCATGGAAGAGCATACCGATACAAGGTTCCTCCTGGGTTGAGCGGATATATATGTTGCCGGAGATAGACATAATAGTACTCAGCTACCTTGAGTCCGAACGCCTTATCAAATGTGTTGACTCGGTGCTTATGTCCACCTATCCGAATATACGGGTCTTTATAGTGGATAACGGGTCCGGGCCTGAGGTCACGGCGAGGATAAAGGAGAAGTATTCAGGCCGGGCCAATGCGGTACTTATAGAGAACGGCAGGAACCTGGGTTATGCCGAAGGCAATAATATCGCCTTAAAGATAGCCGAGGGCAAGTATTGCGTGATGCTCAACAACGACACGATCGTGGACTGCAACTGGCTGGAGCCCATGGTTGAGGTTATGGAGAAGAACCCCGGTGTCGGGGCCTGTCAGCCGAAGGTACTGAATATACAGGATCCCGGAAGATTTGAATATGCGGGCGCGGCGGGGGGCTACGTAGATATATACGGCTATCCTTTTATGAGGGGCAGGATTTTTGACACTATAGAATCTGACAACGGACAATACGATGATAATGCCGAATTGGACTGGTGTTCGGGAGCAGCTTTTATGGTAAGGACAGATATTCTTAAAAAGACTGGATTTTTTGATCCGGCTTTTTTTATGTATGCGGAAGAGATAGATCTCTGCTGGAGAATAAGGAGATGCTCATATCGTATTCTGTTTGTCCCAAGGTCGAGGGTATATCACGAAGGGATGGGGTCTATAAAGAACAGGCAGATATTTAAACTGCATCTGAATTACAGGAACAACTTGATATTGCTGTTAAAGAACTACAGTTTTATACATTTACTTATCAGGATGCCGGTGAGGATAATTTTGGACTGCGTGAACGTAGTTTATTTCCTGCTGGACAGGCCTGCAAAAATGCGTTTTCTTGCTATATTGTGGGCCTACGGGGAACTTATTATAATGCTGCCAAGGGTCATTTCTGCGAGATATTCCGTCCAGCAGCTGTTCAAGGAGCATTGTCCCGGGCCTGTGAAGTATCCGTTTTTTGACGTGAATATAACGTTCCAGTATTTCATTTTGGGCAAGAAGAAGTTTAATGAATTGATTTTAAGGAGGAGATGAGATGGATAGTTTGATATCCTTAGTTATCCCCGTTTACAACGAACAGGATAACCTGCAATATTTGTATGAAAGGATAGTAAAAACGCTTGATTCGTGTAAAAATGTCTTTGAGATGATTTTTGTAAATGACGGCAGCATAGACGGTTCACTGGATATATTGAAGAACCTGCACGGAAAAGATGCACGCGTTAAAATAGTGGATTTGTCGAGGAACTTTGGACACGAGATAGCAACAAGCGCAGGATTGAGGTATGCGAAAGGGGATATTGTAGTTGTCATGGAATCCGATCTTCAAAGGCCTCCGGAATTCATCCCCGTGCTTTTATCAAAATATGCAGAAGGTTTCGACGTAGTCTGTGCCTTGAGAAAACAACGCAGGGCGGAATCATTTTATAAAGTGGTGGTATCCAAACTGTTCTATAGGCTGATCAACAGGATAATAGAGATCAGGTTGCCGCAGGATTCGACGGAATTCATACTGCTTAACAGGAAGGCGGTTGATGCGATATTGAGGTTTGACGAAAATATCCGGTTTTTTAGGGGTATCGTATCGTGGATCGGGTTCAAATCCGCAGTTGTATACTACGAAGAGGATTTACGCTACAAGGGGCAGTCAAAGTATGATCTTTCAGGTCTTTTGAAATTGGCAGTTGATATCGTAACAGGCTATTCCATCAAGCCGCTGGCTTTCGTTACGTATACCGGTTTTACGGTATTTTTGGCCAGTTTCGCCATGATCCTGTATTATTTTATCAAGACTGTCGTGAGCGGAATATCTTTTCCCGGTTATGCCTCTCTTATGATTACGATATTAATGATGGGCGGAGTTCAATTGCTTTCCATAGGTATAATAGGACAGTATATCGGCAGGATTTATACGGAAACACAAAGAAGGCCGCTTTATCTCGTGAATGACCTTATAGGGATAAATGATAAAGACAGCGTGCGTTAAAAGGGCGTTTTTTGTTTTTGCCGTTGTGGCCGTGTTGGCTGCCTTGCACTTTACTTCTGTTGTGTTCAAGATGCCTAATATGTTTGACAATGAACCTTCTGCCGGCGCCTTTGGGGGTATCCGCCTGCATTACTTAGATGTGCTTAATTTTGATTTTTCGCGCGGCATCTCTTCTTCAGGTGGGACTTCGCACATACTGGACAATTTTTTAAAATCAGCAAGCAGCGGGACTCACGGTCTTCTGGATTTTGCACACTGGTATGTCTATTCGGGGCTATACGACATGTTTGGAATACCCGTGAACGAATTTTGGATGATTATGGCGCAGGCCATCGTTATGTTCACAGGCGTGCTTATTATGTCGTTTTTAATTTACAAAGTTTATGATAGTGAAATTATAGCATTGTTCTTTCTGGTTATGTCGTCGACACTGTTTGTACACCATTCAATAAATTTCTATATAATACCGGCGAACACCTTTTACGAAGGGCTGTTGCTGCTGGCTCTGTATTATTATGACTGGAAGAGACCTTCTTCCCGGTTCCGGCTGTTCTTGCTGTTCATGCTCCTCGTGAATTCAGCTTCAGGCAATGTAATAAAGCTGCCATTATATGCCTACTTTGCCTGGTCAGCTGCCTATAAGCGCGACGGGTACGGGATTGTCCGTTCTTGCGGCGAATACCTTGTGAAGAGAGCTGCGAACCTCATGGTGATATTGCCGGTCGGGTTTGCCGTCGCCGCGCATCTTTACGTTTACAAGCGCATTGGAGACAGCAACCTGGGCCTTCTCGGGTGGATATCCCAGAAGGTGGGGATAGGAGCACCTATGGTTTCAAGGTTTGCAGCTTTTGGCAATACCCTCTCGAGCATGATATTCAATAAGACCTGGGAATGGTGGGTATTTATCGTGGTGGCGGTCTTCTATGTCTTGACTGTCACCAGGGGGAGAAGAAAAGCCCCGCTGTTGCTCTTCCCGTTTCTTTACTATGCTTATATAATAAACTTCGAGCCCAATTCGGCCCTTCTGCCGCTACTGATCCTCATGAGCATAGGATCGGCCCAGATGTTCTTCATGGCCCGTGGCATAGACAGGCAAGGGGTCCTGAAACCCCTATGTATCGCTTTTTGTATGGTATTTATCGGCTACATGATCGCGGTACCGATAATATCGGATATATATTCCATGAAGGCAGCAAGGAACCGCACGCCTAATTATCTTAAAGCGGCAGGATACTTCCTTAGGGAACACATGGCTGCGGATGACAAGATCGCCAGCCTTATCGACGAGAAACAGAATATCCTGAACGAATATTATTACGGAAAGAATTTTTTCAAAAGCCCGGTGTACGGTAAGTATATATATGACATGAGGAACATAACCGAGCCGTTCTCGCCTTCGAACCCCGTAGAGCGCGGCGAAATCCCCGGGACATTCGCTTTCTATGTGATATCTCCGGCCCGTTACGCTTCCGATGCAAACTACCGGGCGTTTGTGGACAAGGAGATAAGGTTGCATTCGCTGGAAAAGGTTGCGGACGTGGCGGACGGGAAAACGGTATACCTGTGGGTTTATTCGTCCAGGAAACTGGGTTATGAAAGGGTGGAGGTCCCCGAAGCCGACAGGTTATTTGACGGCAAGTATGCCAACCTGAAGAACCTTTTCTGCAACAGGCATGTAGGCGTGGCCTCTACCTGGGGGTTCTATTGATATGGCAAAGATAAGCGTAGTGATACCTACTTACAATAGGGCTGCTTACATAAAGGAAGCCATAGACAGCGCCCTTGCCCAGACTCACGGGGATGTCGAGGTCATAGTTGTTGACGACAGTTCCCGCGACGGCACCGCAGAGATCGTCTCCGCTTACGGGGACAGGGTCAGGTATATACTCCAGGATAACAGGGAGCGGGGCGCGGCAAGGAATACCGGGATAAGGAATTCCACGGGCGAGTATATAGCGTTCCTTGATTCGGATGATTCGTGGTTTCCCGGCCACTTGTTATCCTGCCTTGAGACGCTTTTGCGCGTTCCCGGCGCGGGCGCTGCTTATTCGGGTTCGTACATGACGGATGAAACCGGGAAGATCATCGGGAAATTGCCCGCGGCGACTTTCGGTGAAGACCCGCTTAGGGAGATCATTTCAGGCTTTTCTTCGCGCGGGTGCAATGCTTCATCCGTGCTTGTCAAGAGACAGGTCTTCGAAAATGCCGGGATGTTCAGTGAGGTCAGGGATCTTTCGGGTTCCGAGGACTGGGAGATGTGGACCAGGATAGCGGCCTGTTCGAAATTGGTATTCAGCGGAAATTTTACAGCTAAAGTAAGGTTCCACGGCGGAAAATCTTCCATCGACCCGGTCAGGATGGAGAAGTCCATGAAACTCGCCATGCACCTGGTTTTCGCTAACCCTTCCATTGCGCCGAAGGCGTCATCCGTAAAAGGAAAAGCCTATTCGGGCCTTTATACTATAATAGCCGTGAATTATTATGCCGCAGGGAGGATGAAGGATGCCAGGCATAACCTAATGATGGCCCTTAAAGCACGGCCATTGTCATTATTGAGCGATCCGTTGTTGGCCTATACATTCCTAAGGAGCCTGACAGGCCGCGGGGTATCTGCGGCCATGAGGAAGGTAAAATGGGGATTAGGGGCGAGGCTGGGCAGATGAAAACCTTATTTATAACATATAACGGGGCCACCGAACCCCTGATAAGGTCCCAGGGCATCCCATATCTCAAGGGCCTCTCGAAAAACGGGATAAATTGTGTTATCATGAGTTTTGAAAAATCTTCTGCTGACAGGAAAGTTCAGGTTGAGATAGAGAGAGAATTGCATGAAGCGGGTATCGAATGGATAAAGTTGCGTTACCATAAGAGCCCTTCGTTGCCGGCCACATTTTTTGATATAATATGCGGCATTGTCCACGGTACCGGACTGGCAGTTTCCAGGGGTGTGGATGTTATCCACGCAAGAGCTACGGTCCCAGCAGTAATGGCTTTTTTTATATCCCGGATTGCGCGAAAGAAATTCATATATGATGAAAGGGGATTGATGGCCGAGGAATATGCGGACGGCGGAATGTGGAAGCGCGGAGGTCTCCTGTACAGGACGGCAGGATATATCGAAAGGAGGTTGCTTGTCGGAGCCGATTCGGTCATTGTCCTGACGCAGAACATAAAGAACTTCCTGACGGAAGGCAATTACCTTCCGAGAAGGCGCCGGTTGCCGCCGATAGATGTCATAGCCTGTTGTGCGGACCTGGGGAGGTTCTCCTACCGGCCTGAATATAAGCGCCAGGCTAGGGAAGCTGTAGCGCCCGGCCTGGTAGATAGCTTTGTATTCATATATACTGGGTCTCTCGGAACATGGTACATGCTTGATGAAATGCTCGATTTTTATACTGTCGCGAGACGGGTTATCCCGGGAGCGCGTCTGCTTATCGTGACGCACAGTGACCGCAAGACGGTAATCGCTTCTGCGGCCAAACGCGGGCTTGCTCCAGATGATGTAATTACGGTCTCTGCCGGTTTCGACGAGATGCCTATGTATCTTAACGCAGCCGACGCGGGCCTGTTCTTTATAAAGCCGGTCCTTTCCAAGAGGTCATCATGCCCCATAAAGTTTGCGGAATATCTCGCGTGCGGCCTTCCTATGGTCATCAATTCCGGTATAGGGGATACGGCTGCCATTGTCAATGACGGTCCGCTCGGCGCAGTGGTTAAAGGTTTCTCGGTTGCGGAATATGAAAAAGCGGCGCTTGAAATCGTAAAGCTTGCCGGGGATAGCAGTACCCCGCGGCTTTGCCGCTCAACTGCTGAAAGGATGTTTTCTCTGGATTCAGGCATAAAGAAGTACCAAGAGGTATATAACAGGTTGTCAATTACGGGAAAGGAATAGATGCATGGCAAAGAAAGTGCTTGTCACCGGTGCCAATGGTATGTTGGCGGATGCGCTGTGCCCGCTGCTAAGGAAGGCCGGTTATGATGTGTCAGCTACAGATATAAACGGAGACGGCGGGATCATCAAAAGCGACATCAGACATGTCAACAGCATGCTTTCCGTGGTAAAGGAGCACCGGCCAGAGATAATATTCCATCTTGCCGCTGAGACTGATGTCGATAAATGCGAGTTACAGCCCGAGCACGCATATGATACGAACTGGCAAGGCACCGAGAACATAGCAACCATATGCAAGGAACTCGACCTGACGATGGTGTATATAAGTACCGGCGCAGTGTTTGACGGCGAGAAGGAGGGCGGTTATATAGAAACGGATAAACCGAATCCTATAAGCATATACGGCATGAGCAAGCTTAAGGGGGAAGAGGCGGTACGCAGCCTTTTGAGCAAATATTACATAGTCCGCGCCGGGTGGATGATAGGCGGACATAACAAGGACAAGAAATTCGTATGGAAGATAGTCCAGCTGCTCAACTCCAAGCCGGAAATATCCGTTGTTACCGATAAGACGGGCAGTCCGACGTTCACATCCGATTTCTCCCGCGGGATAGTTGACATCGTCGGCAGCGGAAAGTATGGTCTTTACCATTGCGTCAATAAGGGGATATGCACCCGTTATGATATAGCCGCCAAGATAGCGGAGTTCCTGGGAAAAAAAGACGTCAAGATAAAGCCGGTAACTTCAGATGCTTTCCCTTTACCTGCGCCAAGAGGAAAGTCTGAAGCTATGCTCAACCATAACCTGGCCAAACTTGGGCTCGACAGGGCCCGTCCCTGGCAGGAAGCCCTAGAGGAATACCTTAAAGACATATAATGAAGATATTATTCCTGGAGCCGTATCCCACGCAAGGCCCTAGCAGCAGGTACAGGGTAGAGCAGTATATCCCTTACCTGAAATCCATGGGAATTGAATGCCTGGTGAGCCCTTTCATCAGCCCTTCATTTTACAGGATATTGTATAAAAAAGGCATGTACGCCAGGAAATGCGCCTATTTCTGCGCGGGTGTCCTGAGAAGGATAATAGACCTGTTCAGGGCTGTTACCTGTGACGCCGTTTTTATACATCTTGAGGCCTTTCCGCTCGGGCCTCCAGTAATGGAGTGGCTGCTATCTGCAATTGGCAAAAAGATAATATATGACCTTGATGATGCTATATATCTCGGAGCCGCAAGCCAGAACAACAGTTTCCTGAAAAGGCTGAAGTGCCCGTGGAAGATACCCGTCATAATATCCATGAGCAGGCACGTGATAACCTGCAACGAACACCTCGCGCAATATTCCCGGAAATTCAATAAGAACGTGACTATAATACATACATCCGTCGATACGGACAGGTTCAAACCTTCGGACGGCGTTTCGCCTGGGCCCTTGACGATCGGCTGGATAGGAAGCCACAGCACCGCCAAATATTTCGAATCACTTAAAGAAGTTTTTGCGGCACTCCATGCCCGCGGGCTCGATTTCAGGGTCAAAGTGATAGGCGCCTTCCGCAAGGTCTTCGAGATCCCCGGCGTGGAGATAATTTACAAGGACTGGAGCCTTGAGGATGAGATAGTCGAGTTCCAGTCCCTGGATATCGGGGTCTATCCGCTGCCTGATGATGAATGGACCGCGGGGAAGACGGGTTTTAAGACTATACAGTACATGAGCGTGGCGGTCCCTTGTATTGCCTCGGATGCCGGTCCTAACCGGGTGATAATAGACGAGGGGATCAACGGTTTCCTGGCAAAGGATGCCGGAGAATGGGTCGATAAATTATCGGTCTTGATCAACGATGCCGGTTTGAGGGGCAGGATAGGACGTGAAGGGCGAAAGACGGTCCTGGAGAAATACTCTCTCCAGGTGAACGCGCCGAAGATATTAGGGATAATACGTTCGGTGGTGGAGGCGGAATAGATTGTGCGGGATATGCGGTATAGCAGATTATAGCGGCAAGCCCGTTGAGAAGGTCACCATAGGGATGATGTGCAAGGCCCTTGAGCACAGGGGTCCCGACGGCGAGGGTATATATGTAGACCCTTTAGGTTCAGCCGGACTGGGGCACAGGAGACTGAGCATAATAGACCTTTCTGACGAAGCTTCACAGCCCATGCCTAACGAGGATGGCAGCGTATGGCTTGTCTTCAACGGCGAGATATATAATTTCCATGAGCTGCGCCCCGGACTGGAGAAGAAAGGACACCGCTTTGTGTCCCACTCGGACACGGAGACTATAATACATTTATACGAGGAATACGGGGAAGATTGTGTCAACTATCTGCGCGGGATGTTCGCTTTTGCCATTTGGGATGCAGGGAAGAAGAGGATTTTTGCCGCGAGGGACAGGGTAGGCAAAAAACCTTTCCTGTATTCATGGGATGGCCGGCGTTTTGTGTTCGCTTCGGAATTCTGTTCTATGCTTGAGAGCGGTGCCATCCGCAGGGACATAGAAGAGAATGCCGTCAACTATTACATGAGCCTCGGGTATATACCCGCGCCCATGACGATATTCAAGGGCGTAAAGAAGCTCATGCCTGCACATACCCTTACCGTAGATGCTTCGGGCGTAAGGACCCGGAAATATTGGGACCTCGATTATATCTCAAAATCGCGGATAGGGGAGGACGAAGCCGCTGAAAGGTTCCTGGAGCTTTTCAGGGAAGCGGTAAAGATAAGGCTCTACAGCGATGTGCCGCTCGGGGCTTTCCTGAGCGGCGGCGTGGACTCCAGCTGCGTTGTCGCGATGATGAGCGAGTTTACCAGGGTAAAGACCTTCTCGATAGGTTTCGAAGAGCAGGATTACAGCGAGATAGAATATGCTCGCCAGGTATCACGCATCTTCGGGACAGAGCACCGAGAGTTCATAGTAAAGCCCGATGCCCTGGGGATAATAGGCCTCCTTACTCAAAGGTATGGCGAACCGTATGCCGATTCCTCGTGCATACCTACGTATTATGTGTCGCGGGAAACGAAAAAATTTGTCACTGTTGCCTTGAACGGTGACGGCGGCGACGAATCGTTCGGAGGATATGAACGCTATCAGGCCATGAACGCGGCAGAGGCAATAAGGAGGCTGGGGCTCAGAGGCGTCTCGAGGGCTGTTTCCGGGCTCTTCCCGGATTCTACGGAACCCAAGAGCTTCTCAAGGAGGGTTAAGCGATTCCTTTCAAATGCAGGGCTTCCGGCTGCAGAAAGGTATCTGAGGTGGGTAGGGATATCCGGCGACGTCCGGTTGGCAGACCTGTATTCGCGCGGCTTCGCGGCAAAAACGGATATTAACGCTCCCCTGGAATTATTGATGCCGTATTTTTCTGCACCGGGAAAGATGGACCTGCTGGACAGGCTTCTTAAAGCCGACGTGAACACCTATCTTCCTAACGACTTGCTCGTGAAAGTGGATATCGCCGCCATGACCAATTCACTGGAAGGGCGCTCGCCTTTCCTGGACCATATGCTCATGGAGTTCGCGTCCGGGTTGCCGTCGTCATACAAAATAAAGGGTGCGCTCAAGAAATACATAGTAAAGAAAGCCTTTTCAGGCAGACTGCCCGGATGTATACTGGGAAGGAAGAAGATGGGTTTCGGCATGCCCGTAGGCAGGTGGTTCAGGGGAGAGCTGAAAGACTACCTGCGCGATAGCTTGCTCTCGAAAGCCTCATTGGGCAGGGGCTATTTCGATCCCGACAAGGTAAGGCTAATGGTCGATTCGCATATCGAAGGAAGACGGGACCTGTCTTTCCAGTTATGGGCCATGCTTATGCTCGAGCTTTGGCACAAAAAATTCATCGACGAGAGGACTGTATGCTGAAGAACAACGATATAATCTGCATATCATCAATAGATTGGGATTTTATCTGGCAGGGCCACCAGGAGATCATGTCGGTTTTTGCCGCCAACGGCAACCGCGTCCTTTTTATCGAGAATACCGGGGTCAGGTCACCTGGTATAAGGGATATATCCAGGCTTGGCAAGAGGTTCAGCAATTATTTCAGGGGAGTAAAAGGCATACGCAAGGAATCCGAGAACCTCTACGTATATTCGCCGATAGTCCTTCCTTTCCCGTATTCGAGGATAGCCAGGTGGATAAACAAGCAGATACTGCTTTCGGTCATAAAGAGGTGGATGAAGGCGGTCCGGTTCTCCGACCCGATAATATGGACGTTCCTGCCGACAGGCACCGCCCTTGACATAATAGAGAACATAAACAGGAAACTCCTGGTCTATTATTGTATTGATAGTTTTGCGGCCAGTTCTTCATCCGCTAAAAAGATAAAAGCATACGAGAAGAAGCTGATCTCATCCGCAGACCTTGTCTTCGTGACATCGCAGGCTTTGCATGATTATTGCTCACAGTTCAGTTCCAGCGTGAGCATGTTCCCGTTCGGTGTTAATATCACGAGTTTTGAGGAAGTCAGAAAGCGCGATACCGTTGCGCCCGAAGGGATGAAGGATATAAAGGGTCCGGTCATAGGTTATGTAGGCGGTATACATAAATGGATAGACCAGCGCCTCGTCAGGGAAGCCGCTTTGAGGCATCCTGAATATACTTTTGTCTTTGTCGGGCCGGTTCAAACGGACATATCGGAACTTTCTTCCCTCACGAATGTAAAGTTCCTGGGAGGCAAGAAGCATTCCGAACTCCCATATTACGTGAAATATTTTTCGGTTTGCATAATACCCTACCTCATGACCGAATACACAAAAAACGTATATCCTACGAAACTGAATGAATATTTGTCCATGGGCAAGCCGGTCGTTTCCACGGCGCTCCCTGAGGTTATAAGGTTCAATAATGAGAACGGCGGAATAGTCTCCGTAGGCGGCGGTGTGGACGGGTTCATATCCAAGATAGAGGAGGCGCTCTTGCCTGGGGCTTCCGCGCTTGCGGGCAAGCGCATGGAAGCAGCAGCCCTCAATAGCTGGAACAGAAGGATAGAGGATATGAGCGGGCTTATAAATGCCCGGATGGAGAGCAAAGCCTCCTTGAATGCGAACAAATGGAAGGAGGAGCTGGTATCCTTCTACAAATCGGCGCGCAGCAGGTTTATAAAGATCACCGCAGCCATCGCGGTCCTTTATGTCACGGTCTTTTACACCCCGTTGGTATGGTATGCAGCCGAGCCCTTGAAAGTTTCGGATGCTCTTGGAAAGTCTGATGCCATAGTTGTATTTGCCGGAGGCGTAGGAGAATCCGGACGGGCCGGACAGGGGTCGATGGAAAGGCTCGGTTATGCGGTGAGGCTCTACCATGAAGGTTATGCGCCTTACCTTGTGTTCTCATCCGGCTATACTAACGTGTATAGGGAAGCGGATGTGATGAAAGCTGTAGCGGTATCCCTGGGCGTTCCTGCATCTCGTATAATCCTTGATGAGGATGCAAGCAATACGTATGAGAACGTTGAGTCCGCCGATGAGATAGCCCGCAGAATGTCCTGGCATAGGGTCATGGTAGTCAGCTCGCCTTACCATATGAGGCGGGTTATCCTGACCTTCAACAAGAGTGCACCGGGGCTGGATGTAATATGCGCGCCGGTACCTCAGAGTTCTTTCTACTCGCACCGCATGATCGAGGGGCTCAGGCAAACGAACATCAGGCAGATAAAAGCTATTTTACACGAATACCTGAGTATAGTATATTATTGGGCAAAGGGTTATATTTAAACAGGTAACCGGAGGGTCCGATGGTAATTGACGAAAAAGGAAGGTTGTTCGGAAAATTCAACGTGATAGATCTTGCCGTTGTCCTGATCGTGTTCGCGATGGTTCCGATGTTTATCATCGGAGGGAAGATAATGGGGGCCAAGAGGGTCGAATCCGAGGTTAAGCACGAGACCCTTACGGTCGCGGTCAAGTTCACGAAAATAATCCCCGAGCTTGCCGGTGTAATGAAGGAAGGGGATATAGAGAAGGGTGAAAACAGCAAGCCGATCGGTAAACTGATAAAGATAATAAGCAATGAACCCCAAAAGTTACTGGCAATAGACGTGAATATGAGCGGCGACAAGCTGGGTCTTGCCACCGATATGAGTTATCGCGAGATAAAGGCCCTTTTCGAACTGGATTGCGTTATCGAGAAGAGGGCGCCTGTCTATCACGGTTACGTGGTCAAGATCGGTAATTCGCTTATTTTTTCCACAGATTTATACAGCCTCCAAGGGACGATAACCGAAATAAGGAAATGACACCCTGTGTTCAAGTCCGACAGAAGCGCTTCCATAAGTATTTTTGTTTTCGTAAAAGCTAAATACCTTTCAGCTGAAGAGATGCTGATATCTTATTCTCGTTCAAGCGCCACAGGCGCTTTGGCTAAGTCGCTGGCGGTGATATCGGCAAAAGCTTTTTATGGCTGTTTCCTTAGCGGGCTTTCCGAGGAACGCAGGTATCCCGAGTTTCTCTCGGGCAGCCTGGCGGTCCAAAAGATAAAAGCATTGTATTCCGGGGTGAATAGTATCCTTAAGATTTCCTGTATATCAAGCAAGGCATGCAGTATGGTATCTTCCGCGAACAGGGCAGTCGGCGACGTGGACTGGAAAAGGGCCGTGAAGGAAAGTTTTTCCTTAGGCTGGATATACCATGCCTGACGGTAAAACCAGGATACTCAGGATCATCGCACGTCTCAATGTGGGCGGTCCGGCCATACATACCATCCTTTTGACTTCCGCTTTGAACGACGATAAATATGAATCCGTTCTCCTTTGCGGCAGGGTGGAAGAAGGGGAAAAGGACATGTCGTATCTTGCCGGATCAAAAGGCGTGAAACCTGTCATGGTGACCGGGCTGGGCAGGAAGATAGACTTGTTAGCTGATGTCAGGGCCTTCGTACAGATATACAGGCATATAAAGGACTTTAAACCGGACATAGTACATACGCATACCGCTAAGGCCGGGGCGTTGGGGCGTATTGCCGCGGTCCTGGCCGGTGTTCCGATAAGGGTCCATACTTTTCACGGGCATATCTTTGACGGTTATTTCGGCAGGGTAAAGACATCGATCTTCCTCCTGGTCGAGAGGGTGCTCGCGTTCTTTACCCGTTATATTATAGTCGTGAGCGATGCGCAGAAACGTGATATATCAGGCAAATACGCTATCGCCGGCGAGGACAAGGTCAGGGTAATAAACCTGGGGCTGGAACTTGAGAAGTTCACCGATGACTGTTATCTTTCCGGGATAAGGAAAAAGTTTGGGATAGGCACCGGTTCGATAGTGGTGTCCATCGTGGGCCGCCTTGTCCCCATAAAGAACCACAAGATGTTACTTAATGCGGCACGCAGGCTGGTGGTGCAGGCTCCGGGCTTGGATGTAAAGTTCCTTGTGGTCGGCGATGGCGAACAAAGACCGTTTCTCGAGGGATATTCATCGGAAATAGGGCTTGGTGACAAGGTCATATTTTGCGGCTGGGAAGAGGATATGCGGGAAATATATGCAGGCTCGGATATAATCGCCCTGACATCATTGAATGAAGGAACGCCGGTCGCCGTGATCGAAGCCATGGCGTCGGGCAGACCGGTGGTCGCAACCGATGTAGGCGGGGTCAGCGATGTTGTGGAAGACTCTGTTACTGGTTATCTCGTGCGCTCCGGAGATGACGCTGTTTTTTCCGAGAAACTTATGGAGCTTGCTTCCGACAAGCTTAAGAGGGAATCGTTCGGTAAAGCCGGCAGGTCGTCAGTAATAAGAAGATATTCGAAAGAGCGGCTGGTAGAGGACATAAAACGGCTTTACAGGGAAGCGCTTATAGACTATAATAAGTGCAAAAAAGGAGTCTGAATAGTGCATTATCTTATAACCGGCGGAGCCGGTTTTATCGGTTCCCACCTGTCTGACAAGCTGATAAGCGAAGGCCATAAGGTCACCGTTCTCGATAACTTCTCCACCGGCAAGTTCGATAACGTAAAGCACCTCGAGAATAAAGCCGGGTTTGAGCTGGTCGTAGGTTCGATACTTAACGAATTTCTCGTGGATAAGCTTGCGGAACGCTGCGATGCTATTTTCCACCTTGCGGCTGCTGTTGGCGTCGAACTGATAGTCAACCATCCCTTGGAATCGCTTACCACGAACATTAAGGGCAGCGAGATAGTCCTCAACATGGCATTTCGTTATCACAAAAAGGTCCTTATAACCTCGACCTCCGAGATATACGGGAAAAATACGCAAGGACCTCTTAAGGAGGACCAGGACAGGGTCCTTGGTTCCCCTCTGAAGTCCAGGTGGAGCTATTCAACGGCGAAGGCCGTCGACGAGATGCTTGCCTATGTCTACTGGAAGACGAAGAACGTGCCTACGGTCATCGTGCGTCTTTTTAACACCGTTGGTCCAAGGCAGTCCGGCGCCTACGGTATGGTCGTGCCCAGATTCGTGAGGCAGGCCCTCGAAGGAAAGGACATAACGGTATACGGTTCCGGCAGGCAGTCGAGGTGTTTCCTGCACGTGAAAGATGTGGTATCGGCGCTGCCAAAGCTCATAGAGAACCCCAAGGCGTACGGCCAGGTCTTTAATATCGGCAGCCAGGAGGAAGTAACGATAGAAGGCCTTGCCCGCAAGGTGATCGAAATAACGAAAAGCAAATCCAGGCTGGTCAACATACCTTATGAGAAGGCGTATGAAGAAGGATTTGAGGACATGGAGAGAAGGATACCGGACACGTCCAAGATACGCGATCTTATAGGTTTCAAACCCACGGCCGACCTCAAGGCTATCATAGAAGATGTGGTAAGCTACACGAGGGAAAACAAGTAACCGTGAATCATGTTTACCTATTCATTTCTGCATTTCTATTGTCTTTTCTTGCCACTCCCGCTGTCAAGGCTGTAGCGGGAAGTTTCGGCATCGTAGCAAAGCCCAAAGAGGACAGATGGCATAAGAAGGTGATCCCCCTGATGGGCGGTATAGCGATATACCTTGCTTTCACGGCTGTTTATGTTGTTTCGACCTGGGGCGGCAAGATGAACCCGGGATTCCTGATAGGCGCCACTTCGATATTTATACTGGGGGTTGTCGATGATATAAGAGGTTTGAGCCCCCAGACCAAGCTCATTGGCCAGATCGTGTGCGCGTCCCTTGCCGTAATTTTTGGTGTTACCATAAAAGTCATACCTTTTGCCGCGATATCCGTACCCGTTACCATTTTGTGGATGGTGGGGATAACCAATTCATTCAATCTGCTCGATAATATGGACGGCCTTTCAGCGGGTGTTGCGGCAATAGCATCAATGACACTCTTTGCCTGCGCCATAGCCCTGAACAGCCCGGAAACGGCTGCAGTATCGGTCATATTGGCCGGAGCGGCAATAGGTTTCCTCCCGCACAATTTCCATCCGGCCAAGATATTCATGGGCGATTGCGGCGCGATGTTCCTGGGTTTTACGCTTTCAGCCCTGACCATAATGGGTACATGGAAGGAAGCCTCGCACTTGTTCATGGTCCTGCTGATACCGGTGCTCGCGTTGGCGGTGCCTATATTTGATACACTTTTTGTTGCTATAACCAGGACCATTGACGGCAGGTCCGTAGCAAAAGGGGGAAAGGACCATACCTCGCACAGGATGGTATTTCTGGGCTGGCAGGAGAAGAAGGCCGTCACGGCCCTTTATCTCATATCCATACTTTTCGGTGCTGCCGCGTATATATCTCTCCACGTCAAGATCTATGTCAGCGCGATAATAATGTCGTTGCTGGTCATGGTAGTATCCGCTTTTGCAATGTTCCTGAACCACTACACCAAGGCTAAGCGCACGCAAAAAGACGAGATGTCAAAGGATGTCTCGTATTATAAGAACGAATCGGACCTGATAGAGGCTTTGATAAAGTACAAGAGGGTGATCTTCGAGGTCGTCTGTGATTTCGTGCTCATATGCATTGCCTATATCTCCAGCTACATAATTCGTTACGATGGGGTCGTCGACCATTACAATTTCGGGCTTATTGCGAAGTCCCTTCCGATAATCATCGTGATAAAACTGACGGCATTTTCTGTCAGCGGCGTATATGGTAACATATGGAGATATATAGGGCTTAACGAACTGCTTAATATAGTCAAAGGGATCCTTCTCGGTTCCGTTACTTCAGTGGTCGCCCTGCTGGTCGCATACAGGTTCGTGGGTTTCTCAAGGATGATATTCATCCTGGATGCCATGGTTTTGCTGATACTCATGTCCTCCGTGAGGATAGCTTTCAGGATATTCAGGGAACAGGTCTTCGTCTCCTTCGACGACGGGGGCAGGAGGGTATTGATCTTCGGCGCCGGCGATGCAGGCGACGCCTTCCTGAGGGAAGTCAGGAAGAACAGGTCCCTTAGCTATCGTCCCGTGGGGTTTATCGATGATGATATCTCTAAGCAGGGCAGGAGGATACAGGGGATACCGGTCATAGGAGTCCGCTCCGATATACCCAGGCTTGCCTTGGAAAAGAAGATCGACGAGATAATATTGGCCATTCCCTCAGCTGACCGGAAGACAAAGGATGATATTGAGGCCATATGCAGGGAGAGCGGGGTAGAGTATCACCAGATAAGCGGGATATACCTTAAGTGAACGCACGCGGTAACAGGATCTGCTCGGGCTGCGACAAGTTCATTGAATACCTTCTTTATACGCTTTTCTTCTTCATATCTTCCTCAAAGAGTGTCCTGGAGGTATTTGCCACCCTCGCCATATTACTTTGGTTCGTAAAGAAATTCATAGAGTTCAGGGACTTGGCGGCGGTAAGGATATCGGAGTACAAGCCTTCCTCTACAGGGATCAAGTCTTACGCGGTTTTCCTGGTCTCAGGGTTAGCTACAATGGTGATGGTTTACGCCTCCATAGTCATGACCATGGGCGTGGTGGCCAAGCATGTTGAGCATGGTTATAATCTTTTTGTGCCGCATGTGTTCATACCGATAGTTTTTGCGAGCGCCTTGCTCCTTTCGCTGTTCTGCCTTACCATATTTTCGATGATACATTCCAGGCAATTGGACACTAACTTGAAATTGGCTTCCCTGGCTTTTTTGGCGGTAAACGTTATTACCTCCGGTTTTACGACTTCCAATATAACCATAAGCGGGGGGACCCTGATATTCAAGACGATGGAATATTTTCTGCTGTTTTTAGTTATAATAGATGTTATCAACACTCGCGAGAGAGTGGCCAAGGCTGCCCTTGCATTCATTTCCCAGGTCTTTGTCGTAGGCCTGGACGGGATATACCAGTATTTTTCCGGTCACGATATATTCAGGCATTTCCCTTTATTCGAGAACATAAAGGTGACCGCTACCTTCAAGTTCTCTAACAGCGCGGGCACTTTTTTTGCAACCGTATTGCCGGTACCTCTCTCGCTGGTGCTTTTCAATGCTGTCGACCGCAGGAAGAAATTGCTGTTGTCGGCGGTATCGCTTATCGTCTTTGTTTCCCTTCTTTTGACCCAGGCCAGGGCGGCTTGGCTGGGGTTCCTTATGGCGTTCCTTTTTATGTGCGTTCTGGCGGGCAGGAAAAAATTCTTCTCTATCATGGGGATATTATCCCTGGCTGTTGCTTTAACGGTCCTCTTCGGCCCCCCGACGGTGAGGGACCAGCTTAAATCTTTTGCGGAGATAGGCAAGGACCAGTCGAGCCAGGACAGGCTGATAATCTGGGATACCGGATGGCGAATGTTCAAAGACAAGCCTTTGTTCGGCCTCGGCCTGGGTACTTTCATGAACGAATTCGAGAGATACCGTCCTGCCGGATATTCAGAGATAGTATATGCCCATAATTGCCTTTTACAAACAGCTGCCGAGACCGGAATAGCGGGCGTGGCCGTGTCTTTGTGGATCGCCGCAGGCATTTTCCTGACGGCCCTAAGGAGATACTTCAGCCAGAAGGATGTTTTTGTGAAAGCTGTCTCCATAGGTTTCCTGGCGGGAGTGGCAGCAACCCTCGTAAACAGCCTTTTTGACACTAACCTTTATTCCCTTCCTTTGGCCGTTCTCTTTTGGTCGGTCGCGGGATTGTCGGTGACTAAAATACAAGATAAGCTGCCTGACAATTGAACCCTAAAAAAATTTTGCTCATAAGGACAGACAGGATCGGCGAGTTGATCTTGACGACGCCAGCCATAAACTCTGTCCGCTCGGCGTTCCCGGAAGCGGAGATATCGCTTATGGTCTCGGCTTCTTCATTTGAGGCAGTCGAGGGGATGCGCTCAGTAGATACGGTCTTGGCCGTCGATCCCGTTTCTGAATTTTCATCCATAAGGGGGACCTTTAAGTTCATTCTCAGCCTGAGAAAACAAGACTTCGACATGGCCGTGATATTCAATCCATCCAAATTTATGAACTTATCCGTATTCCTGGCCGGCATTCCTGTCAGGGTGGGATATGACAGGAAGCTGGGATTCCTGCTTAACAGGCGTATAGCCGACAGGAAATACCTTTGCGAAAAACATGAGGTTGACTACAACCTGGACCTTATAAAGTCGGTTGGTGTAAACCCATCGGGCCAAAACCTTTCTTTTGTTGTCTTGCCGGCTAATGAGGAAACGGCCGAAGCGATCGCGCGTGGCGCCGGGCTGCTTTCCGGGGAAAAGTTCATAGCCGTGCATGCGGCTACCAGCAACCCTGAGAAGGTCTGGCCTGCTGACCGTTTTGCCGCATTCTGTAATATGGCCGAAGCCAGGCTGGGAGTAAAGGTGGTTTTGGTAGGCGGAAAGGATGAGGAGCGGATATCGCAGGAGGTCAAAGATAAGGCCGGGATTTCTTTTTGTGACCTTACAGGTAAACTGAAATTGAAAGAATTTGCCGCGCTTTTAAAGAAAGCGGCCCTGCTGGTCTCGTGCGATTCCGGTCCTGTGCATGTCAGCGCAGCCGTCGGGACGCCGGTAGTTGCGCTGTTCGGCGAATCGAGGCCCGGAGGCTCGTCGCGCAGGTGGGGACCATACGGAGCCGGACATACGGTTGTAGGGAAGCCGGCGGTAGTCGATATATCCGTTGGGGAAGTCTTTGAAGCCGTAAAGGCAAGGATATCATTATGAGCGGCAGCGGAGGGTTCCTTATAATCAATCCTTTTGGGATAGGCGATGTCCTGTTCACTACTCCTGTTATAGAGTCAATAAAGGAAGGCGGCCGGGACAGGAAGATAGGCTATCTCTGCAACCGGAGGACAGAGCCGCTGTTAAGGGCGAACCCGAATGTCAGCCGGGTATTTGTGTATGAAAAGGACGAGCTCAGGCAGCTTTGGAAGGCGTCTAAACTGAAATTTATCTCGGAAATGCTGTCGTTTATATCTGGAATAAGGCGCGAGAACTTTGGGACGGCCATAGATCTTTCCCTCAACAGGGAATACGGTTTCATGTGTATTTTAGCCGGGATAAAGACCAGGATAGGCTTCAACTACAGGAATAGGGGTATATACCTGACTAAGAAAATAGATATAGAAGGTTATTCCGGAAAGCATATAATAGAACATTACCTTAAATTGCTCGAATTAGCCGGCATAGAGCCTTCAGGAAAGGACGTCCGTCTTTACATACCGGATGCGGATATGAAATGGGCACGGGATTTCCTTATGCTTAATAATATCCCCGAGGACCGGATACTTGTCGGCCTGGCACCGGCAGGCGGCGCCAGCTGGGGCAAGGATGCGCGTGTCAAGCACTGGCGCATCGATGGTTTCGCCGAAGTAGCCGACAGGATAGCCGACTCGTTCGGTGCCCGCATAATGCTATTCGGCAGCCCGACTGAGGCCAAGGCCTGCGAGACTATGGCATCAGTTATGCGGAATAGCCCCATAAATGTTTGCGGGAAGACATCGCTTATGCAAGCGGCGGCGCTTTTGAGCAGATGCAGGCTGGTCATAGCCAATGATGGCGGCCTATTGCATCTCGCGGCAGCGGCAGGGGCAGGAACGGTGGGTATATTCGGTCCGGTCGACGAAAAGGTCTACGGACAGTACCCCGGCGGCCCCGCTCACAGGACCGTCAGGGAGGAGGTCTCGTGCCGTCCGTGTTACGTGAATTTCAGGATGAAAGATTGCCCGGACAGGATATGCCTGAGCAGGATAGAGCCGGACAGGGTCTTTAGAGAGGCATCGGAGGTCATTTCATTGAAATGAAGCTGGCGCTGATATTCAATAAAGACAGGGAAGATACAATAGGCTGTTATTTTGAGAACGCTGCCGGTGCCCTTAAACTGGATTACGGCCATTTTTGGACGAATGACCCGGCAATACCAGCAGGTTATGACCTTTACCTGCGCATAGACCACGGAGATTACAAATATGACATACCGGACCATCTCAAACCTTGCGCGTTCTACGCCATAGATACCCACCTCGAAAAACCTTACCGCAAGATCCGCGCCCAGGCCGCCCACTATGACTACCTGTTCTGCGCCCAGAAGTCAGGCGCAGAGAAGATAAGCCGTGACACCGGCAAGAAGGCTTGCTGGGTACCTATAGCATGTGACCCTGGAGTGCACAGGGATCTCGGTATAGAAAGGCGCCTGGACATGGCTTTTGTGGGGACGGAAGGGAAAAAAAACCCGCGAGGGGAATTGCTCAAGGCGTTGTCCCGGAGATATACGAAAAGTTTCATAGGCAGGGCCGAGTCTAGGCTTATGTCGAATATATACAGCAGCGCCAAAATAGGGTTCAATTATTCGATAAATAACGATATAAACATGAGGATGTTCGAAGTTATGTCATGCGGCGCACTCCTTGTGACCAACAGGATCAGGAGAAACGGTTTCGAGGATCTTTTTTCCGAGAACGAGAATGTGGTCGTCTATGACGACGAGGGTGATCTATTTACCAAGATAGACTGTTTTCTTTCCGATGACAGGGCCAGGGAAAGGATAGCCGGGGCGGGCAAGCGTCTGGCTGTATCCAGATATACGTATGCGGACAGGCTAAGAACTATTCTGGAGGGTTGCGGATGGAAGTGAAGTGCGACCTTATACTCTTGAGTTGGAATAACCTGGATATCCTCAAGAGGTGCATCGGGTCCGTGCTCAGCTGCACTCGGGAACGCTGCCGCCTTATCATTGTAGATAATGCCTCTTCGGAGCACGGCATCAGGGAATATCTTTGTTCGCTGAAAGGAAACCAAACGGTTGATGTAGAGGTAATGTTCAACACGGTAAACGAGGGTTTCGCGCGCGGCATGAATAAAGGACTCCTGGCCTCAAGAGCGCCGTTCGCCTGTATAATGAACAACGACCTTATTGTGACGGACACTTGGCTTACCGAGATGATAAAGGTGGCGGAAAGCGATTTTTCCATCGGGTTGGTCAACCCCTCGTCGAACAATTTCGGCCTGAGACCGCCAAAAGAATTGAGCCTTAAAAAATTCGCCTCCGGACTGGCGTGTGAGTCCGGACGGTGGACCGAGATGAACGCATGCGTAGGGTTTTGCATGCTGATAAAGAGGGAAGTGATCGATAAGATAGGTTACCTGGACGACGAGTTCGGGTACGCGTATTTCGAGGACACTGACTACAGCAGGAGGGCGCAGTCCTCCGGTTATAAATGCGTCCTGGCAAGAGGTTGCTATGTGTTCCACGAGGAGGGCAGATCAGGAGGGTTCCTGAGGAGCAAGAAGGATACCTTTGAAAGGAGCGCGCGGATATTCGAGAAGAGATGGGGGCGCGTTCTCAGGATAGCTTATGTGCTAACCGCAGGGGATGCCTCCGCATCCGGGAGAATACGCGAGAGCATATACAGGGAGTTAGGTGAACATAACCGCGTGTGGCTTTTTATGGAGGATGGCGCCGCTATCCCGGCATTACCTTCCCATCTGGACCTTATGGAGCAGAAACGGGCCAAAAATTTCTTTAAATTAAGGTCTTTTTGGAATATCATTAAAAAGAAAAAACGGTTCGATAAAGTGTATGTGCCAAACTCTGTATTGAGGACGGCGCTTTCGGCTTACGGGTTTCTCAGGGGTTCGGTGATAAAGGGGATATGAATTGGATAAAATACCCGTATCGGTGGTTGTGATCGTCAGGAACGAGGAGAAGAGGCTCGCGCAGTGTCTGGAGAGCGTCCTGTGGTCCGATGATATCGTAATAGTCGATGATATGAGCGTCGACGGTACCGTAGGTATAGCACAGCGTTATACCGGAAGGATATATAGCAGGAAGATGGAGGTAGAGGGCGCGCACAGGAATTACGCCTATTCGCTTGCCAAGAACGAATGGGTGCTGAGTCTTGACGCGGATGAGGTCGTCAGCGATGAGTTAAGGGACGAGATAAAAGGGGTGGTCAATGACGACAGGCAGGGCAAGCTGTCCGAATACGTTGTTTTTGCCGTGCCCCTGCGTAACTACATAGGCAAGTATTGGGTCAAATGGGGAGGTTGGTACCCTGCGTATAAGGACCGCTTCTTCCGCAGGGACAGGTTCAAATATGAGGAAACCGGCGTCCACCCGCGCGTGATATATGAAGGAAGGTGCGGGAGACTTAAAGGGGATATAGTACACTATTCTTATGATGATTTCGCGGAATTGATCGCCTCTCTTAACGGTCAGACCACTAAAGAAGCCCTGAAGTGGTCTATAGACGGTAGGAAGATGTCCCTGGCCAGGGCGCTGCGCCGGGCCGTTGACAGGTTCTATAGGGGCTATGTGGCAAAGAAAGGTTATAAGGACGGGGTGATAGGCCTTATGGTAGCCGTAAACAGCGGGATGTACCAGGTGCTCAGCTATGCGAAATACCGGGAATCCGATGCAGGGACAAAGACTTAGCGTCGTCATACTGACTAAGAACGCCCAAGATTGTGTGGGTGCCTGTCTCGAGAGCGTAAAATGGGCCGACGAGATCGTCGTGATAGACGGGTTCTCGACCGATAATACCCCCGAGATATGCAAGAAATATACCGATAAGGTAATCCCCAGCGAATTCAGGGGATTTGCCCTCGAGAGGAACAAGGGTATCGACAATTCTTCCGGCGATTGGATACTGCAGCTTGATGCCGACGAGGTCGTGACCCCTCAGCTTGCCTCTGCGCTTAAAGAGGCGATGGTTTCCGGTTCAGGCGCTGTCGGGTATAAGTTCAGGAGGAAGAACTATTTCCTGGGCCACGCGATGAGGTACGGCGGGTGGTACCATTATTCGGCGCATTTCTTTAAGAAAGGCTGCGGAAGGTATGAAGGTCTTATACACGAAAGGCTCAAGCTTACCGGGCCTCAGGGGGTCATCGAAGCGGAGATAGAGCACAGGCCGTTCAAGTCCATGGAGCAATTCCTGGAAAGGCAGAACAGGTATACGGGCTACGAGGCAAGGGACATGCTCAATGAAAAAGGCGTCCTGCCGCTGAAAGTGGTATTATATAACCTTAAGGTCAAGCCGCTGAAATTGTTCTGGAAGCTCTATATAAAGAAACAGGGTTTCAGGGAGGGCAGGATAGGTTTTATATTCTGCGTTATGTTCGCATATGTGCATTTCATGAAATGGGCAAAATATTGGGAGCTCACTTATGGTGAAAAAGCAGGATAAGGTAATATTCCTCGACAGGGACGGTGTCATAAATGTCGATCCCGAATTCATCAATGATTACAGGTATGTCACAAAGTGGAAGGAGTTCAGGTTCCTGCCGGGGGTAAAACGCGCCATCCGCCGTCTTTCCGGGAACGGGTATACGATATATGTGATATCGAACCAGGCGGGTATCGGAAAGGGGTATTTTACGTTAAAGGACCTTAAGGACGTGACGGACAGGATGAAGAAGCAGATCGAAAAGGCGGGAGGTAAGATCGCGGATGCCTTTTACTGCCCGCATCGGCAGGAAGACAACTGTGCCTGCAGGAAACCTAAGGCCGGTCTTTTTAAGAAGGCTCTCAGACGCGGCAAAATAGATTTCAGCAAGACATATTTCGTAGGGGATAAT
>CAZAEH010000002.1:12132-57810 GCA_964484255.1 uncultured Planctomycetia bacterium | reverse complement strand
GGGATAATATACGGGATGTCGAAGCCGGCCATGCCATAGGCTGCAGGACTATCCTAGTGCTGTCCGGAAAGACCAGGAAAAGAAACATACGCAGGATGGTGCGGGAAACAGGATCTAAGCCGGATTTTATAAAACGGGACCTGTCCGACGCTGTCGACCTGGTCCTCAAGGGGGATAAAAAGAGCCGATGAAAATATTCATTGTTCACGCACCGGCAGGAGCCGGCCATAAAAGCGCGGCATTTGCTATAAAAGATGCTTTTGATAAGGCGAAGACCGGCCATGACGTGAGGGTGATAGACTCCCTCGAATATACCAACAGGCTCTTTCGCTGGATGTATATATGGGGATACAATTTTATGGTATCGAAAGCTCCGTTCCTCTGGAGTTTCTCGTTCTATATTACCGACTTCAAGCCCATAAGGCCGCTTATCAGGTCATTCAGGCGTATGGTGAATTTCGTCAATGGATACGCTTTTTACCGCCTGGTAAGGAAGGAGAGACCTGATTGCATCGTGACCACCCATTTTTTTGCTACAGAGATAGTATCTAACCTTAAACTTTCCAAGATGTACGCCGGCGAGCTGGTCACCGTCATCACCGATTACGGCGTGCACGATTTCTGGATATCTTCCCAGGTCGACATATATGCGGTCGCCTCCGAATATACCAAGAAAGAGCTTGTCTCGAAAGGGATATCCCCCGAGAAAATAAGGGTGCTCGGTATACCCGTACAGGAGAAATTCACCCGCAGGTGGGAAAGGGCGGAAGCTGCCCGTAACCTGGGCCTGGAGGAAGGTTTGTTCACGGTGCTGATCATCGGGGGAGGGCTAGGGGTAGGGCCGATAGCGCAGATGGTTGAGACCATAGCTCGTACACAAGAGCCTTTCCAGCTGATGGTGGTATGCGGAAAGAACGAGTCCCTTAAAAAGGAGATAGAAGAGATAGCTTCTAAAGCAAGGACCCCTATGAAAGTATACGGTTTTGCGGATAACGTCAACGAGCTCATGGATGCTTGTGATGTCATGATATCCAAGCCGGGAGGTTTGAGCATATCCGAGGCCATGGTCAAAGGCGTCCCGGTCATAGTCAACACCTTCATTCCCGGGCAGGAAGAGAATAACCTGAACTTCCTCGAAAAGAACGGCGTCGGCGTCGGCACAAAGACAATCGCCCAAACCCTGGACAAACTCGAATACCTTTTCAGGCATAAGGAACTTCTCGACGGCATGAGGGCCAAGGCCAAGCAGCTTGGCAAGCCGTCTTCGGCCAGTGATATCGTCCTGCTGGTATTGGAGACCGTGGAGAAATGAGTCCTAATGAGCAGAAGAAGGAGTTAGCATCCATACTTAAAAACCTCAGGGCCTATGTGGGTTCCGAAAAGGCCTGCGGCATAGAGATGCTCACGATATCGGGAAACCCCGTGTGCAATAAGGGTGTTGACGGCCTTTCAGCGCTTAAAGAAGAAGTGCTCTCATGTCGCGCTTGCCCGCTTCACAGGACTAAAAAGAACTATGTCTTCTCGGACGGGGACCCGCGTGCCAAGCTGATGTTCGTTGGGGAAGCCCCGGGAGAGGACGAAGATATCCAAGGCAAACCTTTTGTCGGACGTGCAGGCCAGTTGCTTACAAAGATGATAGAGGCGATGGGCCTCAAGAGGCAGGAAGTTTATATCTGCAATGTCCTTAAATGCAGGCCCCCTAATAACAGGAGCCCGCAACCCGAAGAAGTATCGGCGTGCAAGGGCTTTCTTTTGCGCCAGATAGATATTGTTTCGCCCAAAGTTATCTGCTGCCTTGGCAAGCACGCTGCTCAGGCTTTACTAGATATGGAAGTCCCAATAACCAGGATGAGAGGCAAGGAAATGGATTTTTACGGCAGGATAATGATACCGACGTACCATCCCGCTTATCTGCTCAGGAACCCTTCCGCAAAGAAAGAAGTATGGGAGGACCTTAAGAAGATCATGAAGATACTCCCGGAGGCTTGATCTTGTCCGAAAAAGATTACGTTGAGATAGCTATCGGGCTTCCGGTAAGGAAGCCTTTTCATTACAGGGTGCCGGAGGGCCTTAAGGAAAAGGCCTTACTGGGCAAAAGGGTCCTTGTCCCGTTCGGTCCCCGAAAGGTGGTCGGCTATATAGTTGGGTTTCCCGGGAGCACTGATGTAGAGACGGTCAAGGATATCTTAACCGTTATAGATGAGTCCGATCCTGTCCTTGATGCGGACATGTTGTCTTTGACGAAGTGGATATCGGACCGTTACCATTCTTCATGGGGTGAGGCGATAGAGGCGGCCCTGCCCGGCCCGATAAAGAAAGGAAAGATAAAAGCCGCTCCCAGGCATCCCGAGCCGGAGGATGACTACCGGCCGACAAGGCGGCATGAGCCTACCGGAGAGCAGGCCGCGGCACTAAAACCCATTATAGCCTCTCTGTCAAAGGTTGGCGGCGATATCTTCCTGTTGCATGGAATAACGGGAAGTGGGAAGACCGAGGTGTACCTGCAGGCGATAGAGGCCGCCCTGAAGATGGGCAGGTCATCGATAGTCCTTGTCCCGGAGATATCGCTTACCCCGCAGGCCGTTGAATGGTTCAAATCCAGGTTTGGGGGGATCGTTGCAGTACTGCACAGCCGGCTCCTAGATACCGAGAGGTTCGTAGAGTGGAAGAAGCTCAAGGACGGCAAGGCCCGTATAGCGGTCGGAGCGCGCTCGGCGATCTTTGCGCCCGTCAAGGACCTGGGCCTGATAGTCATCGACGAAGAACAAGAGACCTCTTATAAACAGGATGAGACCCCCCGCTATAACGCCAGGGATGTAGCGGTGGAAAGGGCCAGGATCTCCGGGGCTACCGTCATATTCGGCGGGGCAACCCCTTCGATAGAGACTTACAAGAAGGCCCTTGACGGTGAATACAAACTGCTCAGGATGACTGAAAGGATAGAAAAACGTTCTCTCCCGAAAGTAAGCATTATAGACATGCGCCAGGAGATGATAGACGTAAAGGGATCAAGGGTATTTTCCAGGGCCCTCGAGCACGCGGTCTCTCAGGTATTAAGGAAAAAAGGCCAGGTCATGTTGTTCATGAACCGCAGGGGTTTTTCGACTTTCATTAATTGCAAGAAGTGCGGCCATGTGGTCAGGTGCAAAAATTGCAATGTCTCGCTTACTTATCATTTTGACACCAAGAAGTTGAGCTGTCATTATTGCGGTTACCAGGCCGAGCCTCCGCTAAAATGCCCTAAATGCAAGAGCGAAGATATACGTTATTTTGGCGCAGGTACACAGAAGATCGAGAGCGAAGCCGCCAGGCTCTTCCCCGAAGCGCGAATTGCCAGGATGGATACGGATGCCACGGCAAAGAGAGGCTCACATAAGCAGATACTGGGAGATTTCAGGAAGCACAAGATTGACATCCTTATAGGAACACAGATGATAGCAAAAGGCCATGATTTTCCCCGCGTCATGCTCGTCGGCGTTATATCGGCGGATACGGCCCTGAACCTCCCCGATTTTAGGTCCGGAGAGAGGACATTTAACCTTCTTACGCAGGTAGCCGGAAGGGCCGGAAGGGGTGAAGAGCCCGGAAAGGTGATAATCCAGACTTTCTCGCCAACGCATTATGCCATCGAAAAGAGCATGAACCATGATTACAAGGGATTTTTTGATGAGGAGATAAAGTTCAGGGAAGAATTGGCGTATCCTCCTTTTACGAGGATCGTGGAAGTGAAGTTAAGGGGGAGAAATGAAGAGAAACTGATAAAGTCCGCCTATGACCTGGCATCGTTAATATCGGCGCTTATCTCCGGGACGGATATTGAGCTTATAGGACCCGCCCCCGAGTTTATATCCAGGATAAAGGGACAGTTCAGGTGGGCGATGATGCTTAAAGGCAAAGACCCGCGCGCCATGTGCGAGGTCATAGATAAAGCGCTTGGCTCATTGAAGGGGAGATCCGGCGTGATGATAACGATCGATGTGGACCCGCTCGGGCTTTAGATGCTTTACTGTTGGTTGTCGAAACTGCCCTTAAGGGTCTTTATGGCGTCAAGCTCTTTTATCCCGTGCTCGGCATCCATGTCATTCGGGTTTACTTTAAGGGTCGCGCTGAAGAAAGCCCTGGCTTTATCGTAGTTCTCTATGCTCTTATAAAGCTCCCCAAGCCTCTTTAAAGCCGCGAAGTTCTTGTTATCCATTATAGGAACGCCCTCAAGGATCTTGATCGCTCCCATAGTGTCCCCTCCGCTTATAAGGCAGTCGGCTATGGAGTTCAGGATGGCCGGATTTGAAGGGTCTGCCCTCATAGCTTTTTCATATTTGTATACAGCCTGGGATGTTTTTCCAGTTTTTTGAAGGGAGAACGCCTGCATCATTATTATAAAGCCGGTGACCTTGCCTATCAGCATGGATATGACATTAGAATGGCGCTTGCTGTTCTCCCAAAGCGAAAGCCAAAGATAGTAACGGGCTTCTGCGAAATCCTCTTTAAGGGCCAGGGCGGCGCCGAAGAGTTCTATGGCATACGCAAAATTCTCTCTCTGTATTGCCGCTAAGCCTTTGTCGTAATAGTCTTTTATCTGTTTTGGAAGGGCATTGAGGGAACTTTCTTCCATGGGAGTTCTCCTTTTCTAGAATTATAGAGCATAGGTCAGTAGGGTGTCAATCCTTTTTTGGATTTGGAATTTGGTGATGTTTATAGTAAAATAATACCATGGCGACGCTAAAGATACGTAAATATCCAGAACCTGTTCTCAGAAAGAGAGCGGTCGAGGTGAAAGCCTTGACCGATGCCGACAGGAAGCTCATCGATGATATGATCGAAACGATGAAGACCTCCGACGGCGTGGGGCTTGCCGCAAACCAGGTAGGTATCCTCAAGAGGATCATAACCTATAACCCTTCGGCCGACGGTTGGCGCGCAGATGCGCTGATCAACCCTTGCATAGTAAAGAGGCGCGGGAGCGAGACAAAGGAAGAGGGCTGCTTGAGCCTTCCGGGAATTAACGGCTTGGTCCGTCGCAGCCTGTCCGTGGTCGTAGAAGGTATCGATATCAAAGGCAAACCTGTCTGTTACGAGGCGACAGGGCTTCTTGCAAGGGTGTTCCAGCATGAGATAGACCATCTTGACGGTATCCTTTTTATTGACAGACTGAATCCGTTGAAACGCATGATGGCGAAGCGCAATCTCAAAAAAGAGTCTAAATGAAGATAGTTTTCTTCGGTACTTCGGAATTTGCGGTGCCAAGCCTTGAGAGGTTAAGCCAGTCCCACGGCATCGAAACCGTGATAACAAAGCCGGATAAACCTCAGGGCAGGCGGCTTATAAGCGCTCCTTCGCCCGTAAAAAAAGCAGCCGCGGCTTTGGGTATTCCCGTAAGGTCGATCGAGGGGTTGCCTCTTTCCGGATCCGAGAAGCTGCTCAAGGACTATTGCGCCGACCTGTTTGTAGTAATAGCTTACGGCCAGATCCTTCCGCTTAAGCTCCTTTCTCTTCCAAAGATATATTCGATAGGTCTGCATGCGTCACTGCTTCCCGCTTACAGGGGAGCTTCTCCAATAAACTGGGTCTTAATAAACGGCGAAAAGGAGAGCGGGGTCAGCGTGTTCCGCCTTAATGAGAAGATGGACGCGGGTGAGGTAGTGATGCAGAGGAGGACGGATATATTGCAGGAAGATAATGCCGAGACTCTTTCCGGCAGGCTGGCCGCCATAGGTTCAGGACTGTTGGTAGAAGCGGTAGATGCCATTGCCGCAGGTACGGCCGGGCTGTCAGTGCAGGACGAATCGAAAGCAACGGTGACCCCAAAGCTTAAGAAGGATGACGGCAGGATAGACTGGGAAAGATCATCAGAGGAAATACATAACCGTATAAGGGGTCTGTATGGATGGCCGGGGGCCTTTTCGAATCTCGGGAACAAGACCATTAAGATATGGTCCTCGGCCCCTGACGTTTCCGCGGATAAGGGGACGGCGGTCCCGGGGGAGATAACCGCAGTAGGTTCAGGCGTTATAAAAGTCGCTTGCGGAAGAGGGGCCCTCGATATATCGGAGATGCAGGCCGAAGGCGGAAAAAGGATGGGGGCTTCAGACTACGCTCTCGGACATGCGATACAGCCGGGCTCAAAATTTGTCAAATGACTTGCATTGACGCCCATATATGATATAATATCAACCTGTTTATCCTATACCTACTTATATGATCAATAATAAAGTCGCGCCAAGCGAATTAATTCGTCGGGATTTCCAGCATCTTAAGGAGACCGAGGAATTATATACTACAGATGAGATAGCGGACCTTCTATTTGTCCAGTCGCTGGAGGGAAGGGCCCATAATGGGGCCGGTGCCTTCCAGAAGAGTTTTTATGTAAATACGACGATAGATGACATCGTGCGTGCCCTTAAGCTTGACCCGGGCGACGTAAAGACTCGTCGCCAGATGTTGATAGACGACATCGCCGCTTTCGTGGATGACGCTATAAAGGGAAAACCCCGCAAGAGACTTGTTAACGCGAAGGGAGAGCCGTTCATAGGCGTGCCGGACCTGCGTGATATAGAGGTCAACGCCGGTGATGTCCTCAAAGGTATCTATATAGGCGGTCTCAGGGACGATCCCGGGCCCCGCGCCGCGGCAGAAGAGAAATACGGTATTACCATCGGTTACGGTAAATGCTACCCCGTTAATATCGAGGTCATGGAGAGGATGTCCCTTGACGGTGAGATACTCGCCCACCGCGAGAACGCGGGTTCAATAGAGGCCTTCAAGAGGGCCGGACTGATCCTGGCCGAAGAGAACCTCAAGTCCATTCCCGCGGATAAGGTCAGGTACCTTTATATAAGGCACAAGATCGGGCCGGGACAGTCTGACGACGGCGCTATAGTCGCCAGCGGAATGGTCTATAATAAGGACGTTGCGCTTGGCATATTCCTTGCGGATGCCATTGATACGCTTGAGAAATATGTGCACGTATACAGAGACCAGGATGACGATCTTGGTTACAGGATCCAGAAAGAATATCCTAACCTTGGGGTTACGATGGACCAAGTCCTTGAGATAACATATCTGGCGGCGGTCCCGGAAGAGCTTGACGCGCAGACCCCGGACAGTTCGTTGAGATATTTTCTTACGATAGACAGGCAAGTAGGCCAATGCGCCCTGCAAAGCCATTTTAACTTTATAGAAAAGAAGCCGTATTTTCCCATGTTCCTGAGCTTTAACAGGTCGTTGTCAACGGATTTTTATGCTTATATAAGGAATAAGGTCGCCGGCCTCAAGAACTTGCAGGCGGTAGTGACCTCCGATGTAGTCCTTAAGGGTTTGGAGGCGCCGGTAGATAATTTCCTTAAGAGGCCCGCCGTAATAGTAAAACCGGGTGTTTCGCTTAAGGATGCTGTCGCAAAGATGCGTTCCAGTGGGGCAGAGTTCCTTATAATACAGGATGACTGTAATTCAGTTCAGGGTGTCATATCCATGAACGATCTTCTGAAGTTGATGATGGAGAACGGCAGAAGGGAAAATAATGCCTGAGTTCAGAAAAGACCCTATCATAGGCAGGTGGGTTATTGTAGCGACCGAAAGGGCGCGCAGGCCGAGCGATTTTGTGCCTCATTCCGTTTCGGATGAGAGGTCCGCGGAGATACCCTGCCCGTTCTGCGAAGGCAAGGAAGACCAGACGCCCCCGCCAGAGATATTTGCCATCAGGTCCCAGGGCAGCAAGCCGAATACGCCCGGTTGGCAGGTAAGGGTCGTACCCTCCGTTTCACCGGCGCTCAAGATTGAGGGCAAGATAGAACGGCGCGGGAGGGGTGTCTATGATGTCATGAACGGCATCGGCGCGCATGAGATAATAATTGAGACCCCCCATCATATATATAATTTAGCCGACCTGCCGGAAGAACAGATAGCCGCTTCAGTGAACGCCTATATCGAGCGCATGACTGACCTGAGCAAGGACCCCAGGTTCAAATACGCGCTGTTGTTCAAGAATTATGGTCTGGCTGCCGGGGCCGGAAGGATCTTTCACGCCCATTCTCAGCTTATAGCTATGCCCGTAAATCCCATAAGGCTTAAAGATGAGCTTGTAGGTTCGAGGCAGTATTTCGAATATAAGGAACGTTGTATTTTTTGCGACATCATAAGGCAGGAAATGGACTCCGGTAAGAGGATAATAGCCGATGTGGACGGGTTCATAGCATTCGCGCCGTTCGCGTCCAGGTTCCCGTTTGAGATCTGCGTTTTGCCGAAGAAGCACAGCGCGGATTTTACGAGCTTGCCGAAGGACAAAAGGCTCGATTTTGCCAGGATCCTGAAAGTTGTCCTGTCAAAACTTAAGAAGGCCCTGGTAGACCCGCCTTATAACATTATATTACATACGGCGCCGTTCAGGGTCCCTAAGGCTGGTTATTGGAAGACCATTGACGAGGATTTTCACTGGCATATGGAGATCATGCCGCGGCTTACGCGTGTTGCCGGTTTTGAATGGGGCAGCGGGTTCTACATAAATCCCACGCCGCCGGAAGACGCTGCTAAATACCTTAGCGAGATGGAGTAACGGATGGCTGAGCTCAGGAGAGACCCTATAACAGGCAGGTGGGTCATAATCGAGATAGATAAGGCGAAGAACCCGTCCGATTATCCTGCCGAAGAACATACGAAAAGGGGAGGTATCTGTCCTTTCTGCGCCGGGAACGAGCGCATGACGCCTCCGGAGATATTCGCCTACCGCGATGAAAAGACGAAAGCGAATACGCCAGGATGGCAGACACGCGTAATACCCAACAAGTTCCCCGCCCTGAGGGTAGAAGGAAACCTCGACAGGATCGGCATCGGGATGTACGACATGATGAACGGCATCGGCGCACACGAGGTCATTATCGAGAACCCGGACCATGACAGGGAGCTCTGCGACCTGATGGACGAGGAAGTAGAGCGGGTCATATGGGCATACCGCAACAGGTGCCTTGACCTTAAAGGCGACAAGAGGTTCAAGTATATCCTAGTTTTCAAGAATTTCGGGCTTTCGGCCGGGGCCTCGCTTGAGCACCCGCATTCGCAGTTGATTGCCTTGCCGATCATCCCCAAGAGGGTGATAGAAGAGTTGCGCTGGTCGGAAAAATATTATGACTACAGGGAAAGGTGTGTTTTTTGCGATGTCATACACCAGGAAATCGAGGAGAGGGAGAGGGTTATCACGGAGAACAAGAGCTTCATAGCCTTCGCGCCTTTTGTATCGAGGTTCCCGTTCGAATACTCGATATTCCCGAAGATGCATTCAGCGGATTTCAGCAATATTCAGAAGGAGGAGGTCACCGACCTTGCAAGAATACTTAAGGAGACGCTCATGAGGATGAAGCTTGCCCTTAAGAACCCTTCGTATAATTTTATAATACATACCGCTCCTCTTGATTCCAGCGAGAGGGCGGATTATCACTGGCATATTGAGGTAATGCCCAGGATGGGCCGGACCGCAGGATTCGAATGGGGGACAGGATTCTATCTTAATCCCACTCCTCCTGAGATAGCGGCCTGGGCTTTAAGGGAAGTATCACTTTAACGAAAAAACAATAAACAGAAAGGGAGGGTTAGAAATGGCTGTAAAAGTCGGTATCAATGGTTTTGGAAGGATAGGTCGTCTTGTGGCGAGGGCCATCCTCGAAAAGAAGAGCAAAGATCTTGAACTCGTAGCGATCAACGATATCACCGATGCGAAGACCAACGCATACCTTTTCCAATATGATTCCGTGCACGGAAGGTTTCCCGGCGCGGTAAAGGCCGTTTCGGATGATACGATATCCGCGGACGGTAAAATTATCAAGGTCCTCGCGAAGAGGGACCCGGGCGAACTTCCCTGGAAGGAACTGGGTGTTGAGATAGTCGTGGAGTCGACGGGTCTCTTCACGATAAAGAAGGACGGCGTGAACAAGAAGGGCAAGGAAGTAAAGGGTGCCGAGAACCATATAACAAAAGGCGGCGCCAAAAAGGTGATCATTTCCGCGCCCGCGCAGGATGAGGATATCACGATAGTCATGGGCGTGAACGAGGACAAATATGACCCGAAGAACCACAATGTCGTGTCCAACGCATCATGCACGACCAACTGCCTTGCACCCGTAGCAAAAGTCCTCCACGAGAAATATGGTATCGTCAAGGGTCTCATGACGACGATACACGCATATACGAACGACCAGAGGGTCCAGGACCAGGCGCATTCGGACCTGCGCCGCTCACGTGCCGCCGCGGTATCTATGATACCGACAACGACCGGCGCCGCGAAAGCAATATCCTTGGTCATCCCTGAGCTTAAGGGCAAACTCGACGGTTTCTCTATGAGGGTCCCGGTAGCGAACGTTTCGGTTGTTGACCTTGCCTGCTCGCTCGGCAAGAAAGCCACTGCCGAAGAGATCAACGCCGCCCTGAGAGAAGCCTCTGAGGGAAAACTCAAGGGCATACTCGGCTATACCGAAGACCCGGTCGTTTCGGTGGATTTCAACCATTGCTCGCTCAGTTCTATTGTTGACGCGAAGAGCACCAAGGTGATCGGCGACGATTTCGTAAAGGTCCTTTCGTGGTATGATAATGAATGGGGTTACTCCAACAGGGTCGTCGACCTCTGTGAGTATATGGTAAAGAAAGGCCTTTAAGGAAAGGAGTCCTGCGATATGAACAAGCTTACGATCAAGGACCTCGACCTTAATGGCAAGCGGGTCATAATGCGTGTCGATTTCAACGTCCCGCTTGACGGGAACCTGAATATCACAGACGATACGAGGATAAGGGCTACGGTCCCAACGATAAAATACGCTCTCGATAAGGGTGCCAGGTTGATATTGATGAGCCATCTCGGCAGGCCTGACGGCAAGGCGGTTGCAAAATACAGCCTTGCCCCGTGCGCGCAAAGACTTGGCGAGATACTGGGGAAGCAGGTCAAGATGGCTAAGGACTGTGTAGGAACCGAGGTAAAATCGATGGCGGATGCCCTTAAACCGGGTGAGTGCCTTTTACTCGAGAACCTCAGGTTCCATGCGGAGGAGGAAGCTAATGATGCCGGTTTTGCGAAAGAGCTCGCAAGCCTGGGCGATGTCTACGTGAACGATGCTTTCGGCACTGCGCACAGGGCGCATGCGTCGACAGAAGGCGTTACTAAATACCTTAGGTCCGCTGCCGGGTTCCTTCTTGAGAAAGAAATAGAGTATCTTGAGGGCAAGGTCAGCGATCCTGCCAAGCCGTTTGTCACCATCCTCGGCGGTGCGAAAGTATCCGACAAGATAGGTGTTATCGAGAACCTTCTCGATAAGGTTGATGCGATCCTGATCGGGGGAGGCATGGCTTATACGTTCTATGTCGCCCAGGGAAAGCAGATAGGCGCCTCAAAGGTTGAGAAGGACAAGATCGACATAGCGAGATCCCTGCTTGAAAAAGCGAAGAATGCGGGGGTAAACGTCGTTCTTCCCGTAGATAATGTCATAGCAGACAAATTTGATGCGAACGCGGATTCCAAACTTGTCGGCGACCAGATACCGGACGGTTGGATGGGCCTGGACGTCGGCCCGAAGACCGTAGAGGCGTTCAAGGCGGTACTTAAGGACGCGAAGACAATAGTATGGAATGGTCCGCTCGGGGTGTTCGAGATGGACAAGTTCTCGAAAGGGACAGAGGAGGTCGCTAAATACATCGCTACGCTAAAGGCGATATCCATCATCGGCGGAGGCGATACCGCGGCGGCCATAGCAAAATTCAAGCTTGAGGACAAGATGACGCATATATCTACCGGGGGAGGTGCTTCGCTCGAGTATCTCGAGGGCAAGGTCCTTCCCGGTATAAAGGCTTTGACGGATAAATAATGATGAGAAAACCTATAATAGCAGGCAACTGGAAGATGTACAAGAACGTCGGCGAAGCTCTGGAGCTTGTCGACGGACTTAAGAAAGAATTAAGTGCCGAGACCTCTGTTGACATTGCGGTCTGCCCGCCGTTCACGGCGATATCTGAGATCGCAAAGGCCTTAAAGGGTTCCAACATCGCATGGGGTTCCCAGGATATCTATTGGGAGGAAGAGGGTGCATTCACCGGCGAAGTGGCCCCAAGGATGATCACGGACCTCGGCTGTAAATTCTGCATAGTGGGCCACTCGGAACGCAGGACATATTTCGGAGAGACGAACGATACGGTCAACAAGAAAGTAAAGGCCGCATTGAGGCACGGTCTTACGCCCATCGTGTGCGTAGGCGAAAGGCTTGAGGAGCGCGATTCCGGAAAAACCTTCGATGTGGTCAAAAGCCATGTGGAAGGCGGTTTGGCCGGGCTGTCGAAAGATGATGCCTCGCGTATCGTAATCGCCTATGAACCCGTCTGGGCGATAGGTACCGGAAGGACGGCTACTCCCGAGCAAGCACAGGAAGTGCATAAGCATATACGTTCGCTGCTTGCGGGGATGTTCGGGGACGAGGTTGCCTCGAAGATAAGGATCCAGTACGGCGGAAGTGTCAAGCCCGATAACGTTAAAGCTATCATGGCCGGACCGGATATCGACGGCGCATTGGTCGGCGGCGCCAGCCTGAAAGTCAAGGACTTCGCCGAGATAGTAAAACTGAGCAAAAAGTAAAGGAGCAGCGTAATCCGATGTATGCAGTATTGATAACTTTGCATGTAATATCGTGCCTTGTCCTGATCATGGTAATATTGTTGCAGGCCGGTAAGGGCGGTGGCATATCAGAAACTTTTGGGGGCAGCGGCGGCTTGCAGCAGATGCTGGGGACCAAAGCTTCCTCTTTCCTTACGAAAGCCACCGCTGCGTGCGCGATCCTGTTCCTTTCGACATCTTTGACGCTGGCACTTGTATCCATGAACAAGGGCGGATCCGTAGTAGAAAGGGAGTTATCGAAAGAGCCGGCCGCTCCGGTTTCCCAGCCGCAGGCCCAGGAGCAGGCTCCTAAACAATAGACAGGAGACAGATATGCTTAAAAAAATATCCCGGGCAATCGGGATATTTTTTTTAGTTTTTGTTTGCGGTTTATGCATACCTCTCGAGGCAGCTGATTACGGTGACGCCATAATTACCGCCTCGATCGGGGATGCTAGCTCGTTGATACCCATATTGGCTTCGGACAGTTCTTCAGCCGAGATATGCGGCCTTATATATAACGGCCTTGTAAGGTATGATAAAGACCTTAACCTTGAAGGCGAATTGGCCGAGAATTGGGAAATAGCGGACGGAGGCCTTTCCATAGTATTCCACCTTCGCAAGGGTGTGAAGTGGCACGATGGCGCACCTTTCACTGCGCGCGATGTTGAGTTCACCTACCAAAAGCTCATAGACCCTGAAGTTAAGACCCCGTATGGCGGTGATTTTGAGAGGGTAAGATCTCTCGATGTCATCGATGACTATACCCTTAAGGTCACTTACAAGGAGCCTTTCTCTCCCGGCCTGTCAAGTTGGGGCATGGGGATCATGCCTAAGCATCTTCTTGAAAACGAGGACCTCGGTAATACAAAATATTCACGCGCGCCCGTAGGTACAGGTCCTTACAGGTTCAGGGAATGGAAGACCGGGGAAAAAATAGTGTTAGAGTCCAATCATGATTACTTTGAGGGACGTCCTTACATAAACCGTTACGTCTACAGGATAATACCCGACCAGGCCACAATATTCCTGGAACTTCAGACACAGGGTGTAGACGAGGTTACCCTCACCCCTTTGCAATACAGCAGGCAGACCGGCACACCGTTTTTCGACAGATATTACAGAAAATACAGGTATCCCTCGTTCGGCTATACATATATGGGATTTAACCTCAAGGAACCCTTGTTTGCCGACAGGAGGGTAAGGCAGGCGCTTGATTACGCCATAGATAAGGATGAGATAATCAAGGGGGTGCTCTTCGGCCTGGGCAGGGTCTCTACGGGCCCGTTCCCGCCGGAATCATGGGCATGTGACAAAAATATACAGCCGTTGCCTTACGATCCGGCGAAGGCCAAGGTTTTGCTGAAAGAGGCCGGTTGGGAGGACCATGACGACGACGGTTGGCTCGATAAGGACGGCAGGAGGTTCAAGTTCACGATAATGACCAACCAGGGAAACGATACCAGGAAGACCACGGCCGAGATAATCCAGAGGAGGTTGAGGGACATAGGTATCGATGCCGAGGTGAGAATAATAGAATGGGCGACTTTTCTTTCAGAGTTCATAGATAAAGGGAAATTTGATGCCGTTATAATGGGGTGGAGCCTGTCCAGGGACCCTGATTGTTACGATATCTGGCACTCTTCAAAGACGCGTTCCGGCGAGTTCAATTTTGTGGGCTATGCCAATAAAGAGGTTGATGCACTCCTTTTGCAGGGACGCAGGGAATTCGACCAAGAGAAGAGGAGGGAGGTCTATAACAGGATAAACAGGCTGGTGTTCGATGACCATCCGTACGTATTCCTTTACGTGTCGGACGTTTTACCTATCGTCCATGAAAGGTTTAAGGGTATAATTCCCGCTCCTGCCGGTATCGGATATAATTTCATTAAATGGTACGTGCCAAAGTCGCAGCAAAGGTATACCAAATGGTAAGTTATATATCCAGGCGTCTCATAGGGATGCTTCCCGTACTCCTCGGAATAACGGTGGTGACCTTTTTTGTCATACATCTGTCCCCCGGCAAACCCACCCGCCTCCAGGCAGAGATGTCGCCAAGGATATCGCTTGAGGCAAGGGAGAAACTGGACAGGTTGTACGGCCTGGATAAGCCCATTCATGAACAATACTGGCAATGGGTTAAGAGGCTTGTGAGGTTCGATCTGGGCAGGTCGTTTGTCGATGAAAGGCCTGTTTCCGCCAAGATACTCGAGAGGCTTCCCATAACCATTGCGATAAATGCCCTGTCCTTGGTACTTATATTTGCAATCGCAGTCCCCATAGGAGTGGCGAGTGCCGTAAGGGAAGGGTCTCTATTCGATAGGGTCTCTACCGTGATTGTCTTTATCGGTTTCGCGGTACCGACCTTCTGGCTGGCCCTGTTGCTTATGAGCTTATTCGGTGTGCATCTTGGATGGTTTCCGATATCCGGTATAAAGTCCATAGATTTTGAAGAATATAACGTTATCGAGAAGTGTATAGACATGGCAGGGCACCTGATTCTCCCTGTTTTTGTATCGGCCTTCGCGGGGCTTGCGGGAATATCGAGATATATGCGCACAAGCATGCTGGATGTCCTAAATAGGGATTTTATCAGGACGGCGCGTGCCAAGGGGCTTCCGGAAAATAAGGTGATATATAAACATGCGCTCAGGAACGCCCTCCTACCCATAGTCACCATCGTCGGCCTTTCCGTGCCGGGGTTGATAGGCGGAAGTGTAATATTCGAATCGATATATGCGATCCCCGGGATGGGCAAGCTTTTCTATGATTCAGTCATGGCAAGGGATTACCCGGTCATCATGGGCATCCTGTTCATCGGCGCCGTGTTGACATTGGTCGGTAACCTCCTGGCCGACGTGATATATGCATGTGTCGATCCGAGGATAAGGGTTTCCGGAAGATGAAAAAGTTCAATAAATTGGCGGTATTCGGTTTTGTGGTGGTCGCGGTAATGGCCTCGGCCGCTGTCTTTGCGCCATTCATCACCAGGTATGATCCCGGGGCTATCGACCTTGGCAACAGCCTTATGCCTCCTTCAGCCCAGCATATAATGGGTACTGATTCCCTGGGCAGGGACCTGTTCAGCAGGATGGTCTATGGCGCGCGCATATCGTTGAGCGTGGGTTTTGTGGCGGTGGGCATATCGGTCGTTGCCGGTATCATCCTCGGATCGCTGGCCGGTTATTACGGAGGCTGGGTCGACAGTATTATATCCAGGTTCATAGATATCATGCTCTGTTTTCCGACCTTTTTCCTTATACTGGCTACCATAGCGGTACTCGGTCCCGGGATATGGAATATAATGGTGATAATAGGTCTTACTGGGTGGATGGGTGCCGCCCGCCTTATAAGGGCCGAGATACTCAGTCTGAAAGAGAGGGAGTTCGTGGAAGCGGCGCGGGCTGTGGGGGCAAACGACCTGCGGATAATAGCTTTTCACCTTATACCGAACGGTATCGGGCCGGTGCTTGTCAGCGCGACACTGGGAGTCGCCGGGGCAATACTTACCGAATCGGCATTGAGTTTCCTCGGGTTAGGCGTACAACCGCCTGTACCGAGCTGGGGCAATATACTTACTGAAGCGAAGTCGACACTCGGCATAGCCTGGTGGATAACTGTCTTCCCGGGCCTTGCCATATTGATAACAGTGCTCGGTTATAACCTTTTGGGGGAGGGGTTAAGGGAACATTTCAATCCCCACAGGAGACGATGAGAAAAGAACCGCTTCTTGAGGTCAGGGATCTGCATATCGGGTTTTCACAGGATGCCAGGGAAAACGTCCCGGCTGTCCGCGGAGCGGACCTAAAGCTATACGAAGGTGAGATCCTGGGTCTGGTGGGAGAGTCGGGTTCCGGTAAATCGGTGACCGCACTTTCTGTCACGCGCCTCCTCCCGGCATCGGCTAAGGTCATATCGGGAAAGATCATCTTTGACGGAGCGGATATGTTGGAGTTGCCGGAAGAGGACCTCAGGAAAGTACGCGGCTCTAGGATATCTTATGTCTTCCAGGACCCCGCGAGTTCGCTTAATCCGGTATTTACCGTAGGCGAACAGATCATAGAGGCGATAACGCTTCACCGGGGGGTATCCCGCGGCGAGGCTTTCGACCTTGCCGTAGGGTCGCTGGCAGATGTCGGGATGCCGGCACCTTCCGAGATAATGTTCTCTTACCCGCACCAGCTATCCGGAGGCATGAGGCAGAGGGCGATGATAGCCATGGCAATATCGTGCCGGCCCCGGCTCCTCATAGCCGATGAACCCACGACTGCTCTCGACGTGACCGTCCAGGCGCAGATACTGGACCTGCTTTTGTCGTTAAAAGAGGTCCTGGGATTGACAGTACTTTTGATAACCCATGACCTGTCAATAGTATCCAGGGTCGCGCAGAAGACAGCCGTTATGCGGCAAGGCAGGATAGTTGAATATGGGGATACCGAACTGATATATAAGAAGCCGTCGCATCCCTATACAAAGGGACTCATAAGTTGCATACCGAAGATGAGGAACCCCTGATATGCCTTCTATACTTTCCGTAAGAAATATAAAGAAATATTTCCCCGTGGAGAGGGGTTTTACCAGGAAGGTTATCGGTACGGTCCGGGCTGTCGACGGGATATCTTTTGATATCGAGAAAGGTAAGACCCTGGGGCTTGTCGGAGAATCCGGTTGCGGCAAATCCACCCTGTCGAGGCTTATTTTGAACCTGCTGAGTCCCGATTCCGGAGAGGTGATATTTGAGGGGGCCAAGGTAAGCGGGTTGACCCAGTCGCGTATGCGGCCTGTAAGAAAAGACCTGCAGGTCATCTTCCAGGACCCCTATAACTCGTTGAACCCTCGGATGAGGATACGGCAGATACTTTCCGAGCCTCTATCCGTGCACGGGATGGCGGGTCCCGGTGAATGCGCGAAGATGGCCTCCGACATGCTCAGAAGGGTAGGCTTAAAATCCGAGCACCTCTCCAGGTATCCTCACCAGTTCAGCGGAGGAGAGAGACAGAGGATAGGTATCGCGCGCGCCCTGATGACCGGACCAAAACTGTTGATATGCGATGAACCTGTATCTTCGCTCGACCTTTCCATACAGGCCCAGATACTCTCGCTCATGAAAGATCTGAAGGAGGAACTGGGGCTTTCATACCTGTTCATATCGCACGACTTGAGGGTCGTAGAATCTGTTTCGGATGAAGTGCTGGTAATGTACCTCGGCAAGCCGTTCGAGATAGCTTCTACGGGTGAACTTTACTCTTCGCCGATACATCCTTATACTGAAGCCCTCTTTTCCGCAATAAGCTCCGGCAAACGCGTATTTTCCGTGAAAGGGGAACCCCCTTCGCCTATTAAGCCTCCTGGCGGGTGTAAATTCCACCCGCGCTGCCCTTACGCAGAACCGGGATGCAGGACGGAGGAACCTTTGCTTAAAGAGGCCAAGCCCGGCCACTTTGTAGCTTGTCCTCCGAGGGCAAAACAACTTCTCGGCAATTGAGATTGCTTTTTGCCGGTTCTTCCTATATAATAACAAAAAAGGGGAATGGATATGATCGGCGGGATGTTAAAATTGCTGGCGCCTATAGCGCCTTTTATCCTGACTTTTATACCTTTATTTGTGGCGGTGAATGCTTTCGGCAATCTCCCTCTTTATCTGGCTTTGACCGAGGGAATGAAGCCTGAAACCCGGCATAAGATAGTGCTTAACAGCATTATCGTTGCCAGCGTAATAGCCGTACTGTTCATGTTCTTCGGCAATTTGTTGCTCAGGCTCATGGGTGTCACGGTCCCTGATTTCAGGATAGCAGGCGGCGCGCTGCTCCTGGTCCTGGCTGTACACCTTTTGCTTCCCGGCGAGGACAAAAGGGGTAGACCCAGCACGGATATAGGGGTGTTTCCGCTCGGTACGCCGCTTATAACCGGCCCGGCCGTGCTTACCACAATACTTATTTTGCGCGAGGCTTACGGTATCATACCTACTCTGGTGGCATTGGTACTTAATATGGTATTCATTTGGCTGGTTCTTTGGAAAGCCGACTTTTTCATAAGTGTACTCGGTAAGGGAGGAGCCCGCGCGTTAGCGAAGGTTTCGGATATATTCCTGGCGGCGATAGCCGTCATGATGATGAGGATAGGGATAACGGAGATCATAGCGGTTATCATGTCGGTGAAGAAATAAAATGAAAGACGTCATAGCGTTCATAATGGCCGGAGGCAAGGGAGAGAGGCTTTATCCTCTTACCAGGGACCGCACCAAGCCTGCCGTCCCGTTCGGCGGAATATACAGGATCATCGATGTGACTTTGTCGAATTGCATAAATTCCGAGATACGCAGGATACATGTCCTCCTGCAGTATAAGTGCAATTCTCTTATAAGGCACTTGAGGCTCGGATGGAATATATTCGACGCAGAGCTCGGTGAATATATAGATATCGTCCCGGCGCAGATGAGGACCGGCGACACTTGGTATATGGGTACGGCGGATTCTATATACCAGAACCTCTATTTTATTGAGACGGAAAAACCCGAGCATGTCCTTATACTCGCGGGCGACCATATCTACAAAATGGATTATTCGGAGATGGTCGAATACCATAAAGCGAAAGGCGCGGATTGTACTATAGCCGTTGTCGAGATAAACAAGAGGGATTCGAAGCATTTCGGTATAGTGGAGGTCGACCGTAATGAGAGGATCACCGGTTTCGAGGAGAAGCCGGCAGTACCCGCCAAGACCATTCCCGGGGATTCGGAGCATGTATATGCTTCAATGGGCGTGTATGTATTCAGCACGAACGTGCTCAAGGAAGAGCTTGGTATTGACGCTCTCAAGGCGGACAGCAAGCATGATTTCGGAAAGAACATCCTGCCTTCCATGGTTGCGAGGAAAGCAAAGGTATTCGCGTATAATTTCAAGGATGAGAACAAGAAGGAAGCCAAGTACTGGAGGGATATAGGGACGCTCGACGCTTACTACGAGGCGAACCTGGACTTGGTCAATGTTACGCCCATATTCAACCTCTACGACAGCGAATGGCCGATAAGGACATATATGGAGAAATACCCCCCGGCGAAGTTCGTTTTCGCCGGCGGCGATGACGGGATGCGCATAGGAGCGGCCCTTGATTCCATGGTTGCCAACGGGTGTATAATCTCGGGCGGCAGGGTGGAACGTTCGATACTTTCCAATAATGTCAGGATAAACAGTTATTCGAGCGTGATGGATTCGATTATAATGGAAGGTGTTGACATAGGCCGCAATGCAAAGATACGGCGCGCCATAATAGATAAGGATGTAAAGGTCCCGTCGGGGACCGAGATAGGTTATGATATCGAAGAGGACAAGAAGAGGTTCACGGTGACCGAGTCCGGCCTGGTTGTTGTAGCCAAGGGGACGGTCATAGAGAGATAGATGCCCTCTAGTGTTTCAATAAAGATCCGCAGTATAAGGCGGTTGCTGTTCAAGAGGTTCGGCCGGTTGGAAGCGAGGCCGGAGAAGGATGCCGTCGGGGAATTGGTGAAGACCATCCTTTCGCAGAATACCTCGGATGCGACTTCTCTCCGGGCCTTCGATAACCTGAAAAAAGATTTCAGGGATTGGGACAGCCTTAGAAGGTCAGGTGTGGATTCGATCAAAAAACGGATCAAGTCAGCTGGGTTGTCCAATATAAAAGCTCCCAGGATAAAGGGTGCTTTGAACGAGATAGTCCGGCGCAGAGGAGCGCTGGACCTGGGTTTTCTCGGCGGGTTGGATACGGACTCGGGATACAGGTTCCTGAGATCGATAAAAGGTATCGGCCCGAAAACCGCAGCTATTGTTTTGTTATTTTCATTTGGGAAACCGATAATGCCCGTAGACACGCATATATTGAGGGTGATGAAAAGGCTCGGCCTTATAAGCCCTAAGACAACCAGGGAAAAGGCCCAGGATTTCCTTACCGAGAAATCCCCTAAACACGCCATTAAGGAGTTCCATTTACACCTGATACTCCACGGCAGGGAGATATGCACGGCCCGGGCCCCTAAATGCCCGTTGTGTAATTTGAGGTTGTTGTGTAAATATTACGGAGACAGATATGGCGGGATCAGCGCTAAAAATAGGAAAAAGAGAGTTTAAGTCAAGACTGCTTGTCGGGACCGGCAAATATACGACGTTCGGGATAATGGAACAGGCCCTTGAGGCTTCAGGCGCAGAGATAGTGACTGTCGCGATACGCAGGCTGGACCTGAGCGATCCCAAGAAAGAGTCCCTTCTTGACCATATAGACAGGAATAAATATACTATATTGCCTAATACTGCGGCCTGCTATACGGCTGATGACGCCATACGCATTGCACGTATGGCCAGGGCCATGGGACTTTCCGATTTGGTAAAGCTCGAGGTCATAGGAGATGAAAAGACCCTTATGCCTGATACCGAGGCACTCCTGAGCGCCACAAAGGTCCTGGTAAAGGAAGGCTTTGTTGTAATGCCCTATACCAATGATGACCCAATAATGGCTAAGAAACTTGAAGATGCCGGGGCTGCCTGTGTCATGCCGTTGGCTTCACCTATAGGTTCGGGGATGGGTATATTGAATACCGTCAATATCAGGTTCATCAAAGAGGCTGTAAAGGTCCCCGTTATAGTCGATGCCGGCGTAGGTACTGCTTCAGACGCGGCCGTAGCCATGGAATTGGGTGTAGACGGCGTGCTCATGAATACGGGTATCGCCGGGGCAAAGGATGCTGTAGGCATGGCCAGGGCTATGAGGTTGGCTGTTGAGGCGGGCAGGCTGGCGTACCTGTCCGGCAGGATACCAAAAAAAGAATATGCTTCGCCGTCAAGTCCGGCAGAAGGTGTTGTCAAGTAATATGGTCAGGAAGGCGCGGGTTAAAGATATCAGGCGTATCCATGAGTTGATAGGGTTTTACGCCGCGAAGAAGGATCTTTTACCGCGTCCGGAAAGCGAGATATCCGAAGCGGTAAGGGATTTCTTCGTTTTTGACGGCGGTTCGAATATCCTCGGTTGTGTTGCGCTTCATATATATTCGGACAAACTTGCCGAGATAAGGTCACTCGCCGTAGACAGCGGCCATCTTAAGAGGGGGATAGGCGGCAAGCTTGTTGATGCTTGCATAGAGGAAGCCGCCGACCTTGGGATAAAGAGCGTGTTCGCCCTGACAAAAAAAACAGAATTCTTCGGTAAATTCGGTTTTGTCCAGGTTAACAAGAATAAACTTCCGCAGAAGATATGGAATGACTGCAGTATATGCCCTAAATTCGCGAAGTGCGACGAAGTTGCATACATCAAGGAGTTGTAAATGGGTTATACCATAACTGAAAAAATATTGATGGCCCACTCGGGAAGGAAATCCGTTTCCCCCGGTGACCTTATTGAATGTAAGGTGGACCTTTGCTTAGGCAACGACATCACTGCGCCTATAGCGATATCGGAGTTCGAGAAGACGGGCCTCGAGAAGGTCTTCGATAGCAGGAAGATAGCGCTTGTTCCCGACCACTTTGTCCCGGCAAAGGACATTAAGTCAGCCGAACAGCTCAAGGTTCTTAGAGAATTTGCCAGGAAGCACAGGATAGAGCATTATTTCGAGGTCGGCTGCATGGGCATCGAACACGCGCTTTTACCGGAACAGGGGCTTACGATGCCCGGAGACCTTATAGTAGGCGCGGATTCGCATACGTGTACTTACGGGGCAATAGGCGCTTTTTCTACCGGAGTCGGCTCTACAGACCTTGCGGCCGTGTTCGTAAGGGGAAAGCTCTGGTTCAAGGTGCCAGAGTCTATCAAATTTGTTTTTGAGGGAAAACTCAATAAATGGGTCGGCGGCAAAGACCTTATACTTTATACCATAGGTGATATTGGCGTTGACGGCGCCTTATACAAAGCCATGGAATTCACCGGGGAAGCGATAGAACGACTCCCGATGGATGACCGCTTTGCTATGTGCAATATGGCCATAGAGGCCGGGGGCAAGAACGGGATAATCGCCGCTGATGACATTACCTTGAAGTATGTAAGGCAGACGGCCAAAAAGTCGAAAAAGAAGTGGAAGGTCCATAAGAGCGACAAGGATGCCCGTTACTGCGAAGTGAAAGAATATGATGTTTCACGCATAGAACCCATGGTCTCTCTTCCTCCGCTTCCTTCGAATGCCAAGCCTGTAAGCCGCGTCAAGGACGTGAAGATCGACCAGTCCGTAATAGGTTCATGCACCAACGGGCGGATCAGCGATCTCAGGATAGCTGCCGGGGTGCTTAAGGGTAAGAAGGTCCATAAGGACGTGCGCTGTATAATCTTCCCTGCGACCCAGGAGATATATTTACAGGCCATGAAGGAAGGGCTTATCGAGACGTTCGTGAAAGCGGGTTGCGCGGTATCTACGCCTACGTGCGGGCCGTGTCTTGGCGGCCATATGGGGATCCTTTCAGCGGGCGAACGCTGTATAGCGACGACCAACAGGAATTTCGTGGGAAGGATGGGCCATCTCAAGTCGGAGGTGTACCTCTCCAATCCCGCGGTAGCCGCGGCCAGCGCCGTAAAAGGCAGGATAGCGCATCCGGAGGAGGTAGCATGATACTTAGAGGGAAAGCACGCAAATTCAAGGATGACATAAATACCGATGAAATAATCCCGGCTAAATACCTTTCCCATACGGCGCCCGAGGTGCTCGGGGAGTTCTGTATGGACGGGATAATTCCGGGTTTTTCCAAAGGCATATCCAAGGGTGACATCATAGTTGCCGGAAAGAATTTCGGATGCGGTTCCAGCAGGGAACACGCCCCGATATCAATAAAGGGGTGCGGCATATCCTGTGTTGTAGCCGAGGATTTTGCCAGGATATTCTACCGTAACAGCATAAATATCGGCCTTCCCATATTCGAGTGCGCGGAAGCCTCAAAAGCTATAGAAGAAGGCGACGAAGTGGAAGTCGACGCCTCAACAGGGTTGATCAGGAACCTGACAAGGAGCCAGTCGTACCAGGCGAAGCCCATGCCCGCTTTTATGCAAGAACTTATCGAAGCGGGAGGGCTCATGAAATGGGTGGTAAAGAAAAAATGAGTGATTATAGGATAGCTGTGATACCGGGAGACGGGACGGGCCCGGAAGTCGTAAACGAAGGGCTTAAGGTAATCAAGGCCGCGTCGCAAAAGTTCGGATTCGGCTATGAGACGAAGATATTTGATTTCGGGGGAGAGCGTTATCTTCGGACCGGCAAGACCCTTGAGGATAGGGATATCGAAGAGCTGAAGAAGTACAAGGCCATATTCCTCGGGGCTATCGGGCATCCGGAAGTTAAACCCGGGATACTTGAGCAGGGGATACTGCTGAAGCTGCGCTTTTCCCTAGACCAGTATATCAACCTTCGACCGGTTAAATTATATAACGAGGCATATTGCCCCCTGAAGGACAAGAAGCCTGAGGACATCGATTTCGTAGTCGTTCGCGAAAATTCCGAAGGTATATATAAGGGCCTGGGCGAGTTCCAGAAGAAGGGTACCAATGACGAAGTCGCGATACAGATATCATACAATACGCGTAAAGGCGTGGAACGGTGCGTGCGTTATGCTTTCGAATATTGCAGGAAACGCAATAAGCGCAAGAAACTTACGCTCTGCGGAAAGACCAACGTCCTTACATACGCGTGGGACCTTTGGCAAAGGACATTTAACGAAGTGGCAAAGGAATACCCCGACATTACTACCGATTACGCACATGTCGATGCCACTACGATGTGGTTTGTCAAGAACCCGGAATGGTTCGATGTCATCGTAACGGATAACATCTTCGGGGATATAATCACCGATCTTGGTGCCATGATACAGGGCGGCATGGGTATTGCGGCAGGCGGCAATATCAACCCAAAAGGCGTATCCATGTTCGAGCCTATTGGCGGGTCCGCTCCCAAGTACACGGGCCGTAATGTCATAAATCCTTTGGCTGCCATATGTGCCGGAGGGATGATGCTTGAGACCCTCGGGGAAGCAGAGGCGGCTAAAGCCATAGAGGATGCGGTCATCAAACTGGTTAATACGAAACTGAAATCCCTTGCCGCGGGGAAGATGGGTTATTCGACAAGCGAGGTCGGCGATATGGTTGCCGATATGATATAAGGAAGAAAGATGAAAAAGAAGAACAGGTACAATGTTGCCGTAGTCGGCGTGGGAGTTGTAGGCATTGAAATGCTGCGCGTCCTTAGCCAAAGGAATTTCCCTGTCGGTGAATTGAAAGTGCTGGCCCGCAGCGCAAGGGAGATCGAAGTTGACGGCAGGAAATATGCCGTGCAGGCGGTTTCCCCCGAAGGTTTCGAAGGGATGGATATAGCTCTTTTCGCTGGAACGGAAGGCGAGAAGGGTGCAGCAGTCACTTATGCTAAGGAGGCGGTAAAAAGGGGTTGTATCGTCATAGATAACGGAGCCGATTTCCGCATGGACCCGGATGTGCCGCTTGTTGTCCCGGAAGTCAACGGTAAGGACGTCAAGAAGCACAAGGGTATAATAGCTAATCCTAACTGCTCGACTATACAGATGGTAGTGGCCCTTGAACCTATACGCAAAAAGGCCGGCCTTAAGAGGATAATAGTCACTACCCTTCAGGCATCGTCGGGGGCCGGCAAGAGCGCCGTGGAACAGCTTAAGGCGGAGAATGCTGCCATAGCTGCCTGCGGGTTCAGCAACGTACATGTGGATACCGAGCGTTCGATGCCGCAGCAGCTGGCATACAACGTCTTTCCCCAGATAGGGGGTTTTACCGACTGCGATTATACCAGCGAGGAATGGAAGCTCGTTAAAGAGACCCATAAGATAATGCATGACGGCAAGATAAAGGTCTCGGCAACGACAGTCCGCGTACCGGTAAGGACCGGCCATTCGGAATCCGTCTATATTGAAACGGCTAAAACTATAACTCCCGCTGCCGTGAAGAAACTGCTTTCAAAAGCACCGGGTGTTGTAGTGGTCGACGATCCCGTAAAAGGGCTCTATCCCATGCCCAAGGATGCCGAGGGAAGGGACGAGACGTTCGTCGGGCGTATACGCCGCGATTGTTTCGTGAAGAACGGTTTGTGGCTTTGGGTTGTCGCGGATAATCTGCGAAAAGGGGCCGCAACAAATGCCGTGCAGATAGCCGAATGCGTAATATCCTGCTCAAAATAGAATACGACGGTACGGCATATTCCGGATGGCAGACGCAGAAGAACGCAAGGACCATCCAGGAGACAATAGAAGCCGCGCTCAAACGGTTGACAAGCCGCAAAGCGCGGCTTATCTCTTGCGGCCGTACCGATTCCGGCGTCCATGCTCTTGGACATGTTGCGAATTTCCATACCGACTCGAAGATGCCCGTCGACAAGTTACAAAAGGCCCTTGACGGCGTCCTTCCAAGGGATATAGTAATTAAGTCATGCCTTGAGGTCCCTTACGCGTTCCATTCCAGGTTCGACGCGATATCCAAGACATACAGGTATACTATCATAAACGGGCCTTCGCCTTCTGCTGTCAGGAGGGATTTTACGGTCCACATCCCGTATAAATTGAACTTTGCTTTAATGAAGAAAGAGGCAAAAATACTTACCGGCAGACACGACTTCAAGTCTTTTCAGGCTGCCGACAGGATAGAGCGTTCCTCGGTGAGGACCATCAGGAGGCTTTCGCTCAGGAAGAAGGGCGAACAGATAGAGATAGATATTGAAGGAGACGGGTTCCTGTATAACATGGTAAGGAACATTGTGGGCACATTGTTGGACATAGGCCGCGGGAAAATACCCGTTGGCAGCATGACCCGCATTCTCAGGGCGAAGGACAGGAGACAAGCGGGGGAAACCGCCCCGGCCAGGGGACTTTGCCTTATGGAGGTAAAATACCGTAATGTCTGAACGTAAGAGGCAGGCTTGGGGCTCCAAGCTCGGGATAATAATGGCCGTAGCCGGTTCCGCCGTGGGTCTGGGTAATTTTTTAAGATTCCCTGTCCAAGCTGCGCAGAACGGAGGCGGCGCTTTCATGATCCCGTATTTTATATCACTGCTCCTGTTGGGTATCCCTCTTATGTGGATCGAATGGGCCTTGGGCCGCTACGGCGGAGGGTTTGGACACGGTACCGCTCCCGGCATATTCCATTCGGTCTGGAGGAAGAACCGTTTCATAAAATATTTTGGCGTGATAGGCATCTTTGGTCCGTTGGCCATACTGATATATTACACCTATATTGAATCCTGGACGCTTGCGTACAGCTTTTTTGCTCTTACGGGCAAATACGCCGGTGCTACGTCGCAGTCACAGATGCAATCGTTCCTGGGCGCTTTCCAGGGTCTGGAGAAGAACGAGTATTTCAATTCTATGCAACCGGCTTACGTATTTTTCCTTATCACCTTCGCACTTAACATATTTGTCATATATTACGGTATAAAGGGAGGTATAGAGAAGCTTTGCAGGTTCGCGATGCCCGCGCTCTTCCTGTTCGCAGGACTCATCGCGGTCAGAGTACTTACGCTGGGGGTACCCGACATCAGCCACCCGGACTGGAGCTCTCTCAACGGGTTGGGTTTTTTGTGGAACCCTGACCTTTCGACACTCAAGGACCCCAAGGTTTGGCTCGCAGCTTCAGGACAGACTTTCTTTACCCTGAGCGTAGGCATTGGTGTCATATTGACCTATGCCAGTTACCTGAAGAGGACAGACGACGTTACCCTGTCAGGTTTGACCGCCGTAAGCATGAACGAACTCGCCGAGGTGATACTCGGGGGAAGTATAGTGATAACCGCCTCATATGTGTTCTTCGGGCCTGTCGGCGCGCAGGATGTGGCGAAGAGCGGAGCATTCAACCTGAGTTTTGTCACCATGCCGCTGATATTCGAGAAGATACCGTTAGGGGCGGTATTCGGGTTCCTGTGGTTCATGATGCTGTTCCTGGCTGGGATAACATCTTCGTTGTCGCTTTCGCAGCCGGCTATTGCATTCCTTGAAGATGAATTCAATATCAGCAGGAAGAAAGCGGTTACTATTTTCGGTGTTGCAACGTTCGTATTATGCCAGCCTTCGATTTTCCTGCTGGGCCGCGGCGCCGTCAATGAGCTTGATTTTTGGGGAGGGACTTTCTGCCTCGTCCTATTTGCCACTATCGAGACTATCCTGTTCACATGGGTCTTCGGCATAGACAAGGCCTGGGAGGAGATGCACCATGGGGCCGAGCTCAGGATACCGCGGATATACAAGTTCATAATGAGGTTCGTTACGCCCGTATTCCTTATAGTTATCCTCGGGTCGTTTTTTATCTCTAAGGACGGAAGGGATAATATATTCATGGCGAATGTCTCCGAAGCCGACAGGCCCTATGTGCTCGGTACGCGGCTCATGCTGGCCCTTATGATCGCGGTACTTTCCATAATGGTCAGGATAGCGTGGAGGAAGAAGGCAAAACGTACCGGAAAAGAGGAGGCAAATAGATGAATACCTGGGGCTGGTTATTCCTGATCTTGTCCTGGGGGTTTATATTGGTTCTTGCGGCATTCTGTTTTTACAAGATATTCTCAAAGAAGTCAGGTTTAGACTAAAATATCCTTGACAAAAACATATTTTATGATAAAATTGTAACTTCTTAACATTAACCAAGCAAGGAAGGCCAAAGAAGATGGTAAAGGAACAAAAAACGTCAGAGAAATGGTATATTGTGGACGCCGATAATGTCGTCCTCGGAAGGCTTGCCGTAGCTGTTTCGCGCGTACTTTCCGGAAAGCATAAACCCACGTACCGCAGAGACTTAAATATGGGCGACGGGGTTGTTGTTGTAAATGCTGCAAAGATAAAAGTTACCGGGAAGAAGCCGGTCGAAAAAGAATATGACTGGTATTCCGGGTATCCGGGAGGAAGGAAGACGGAGAAACTGGAGTCGCTTCTTAAGAGGAAACCGGAGTATGTTATAACCCATGCGGTCAAAGGCATGCTTCCCAGGAATAAGGTAGGCAAGAGCGCACTGGGAAGGTTGAAAGTGTTCGCGGGCAAAGAGCATGACATGTCCGCTCAGAAACCGCAGACCTTAAAGGTCTAATCGCAGGAGAGAGATGGAAGCACAGGCTAAATATCAGGGAACAGGCAGGAGGAAGGAATCGACGGCAAGGGTGACCTTGAAAACCGGTTCCGGCCAGATACTTGTCAATAACAGGGCTTTAGATGACTATTTCCCAAGGGAGACCCTGAGGATGGTCCTTAAAGAGCCGCTGGATGCTACGCAGACCGCGGCCAAATACGATATAAAGATCAATGTGGCCGGTGGCGGAGTCTCAAGCCAGGCAGGGGCGGTGCGTCTTGGTATTGCTCGCGCCTTGCTTAAGGCCGATTCCAACTTTCGCTCCGCATTGCGCGGCCGTGGGTTACTGACCCGCGATCCCCGCATGAAGGAACGAAAGAAATACGGACAAAAAGGAGCACGCAAACGGTTCCAATGGACTAAACGTTGACGCTTTATATATAAGGCAATAATTACGCCTATTCCGACGGGACTTCGTGCTTGACGGAATAGGCGTTTTTATTTTATAATCAAATTTCGGGAAGATGAAAGGACATTAAATAAGAATGGCTAAAGATAAGCTGAAAGTGGCTATAGTAGGCGCGACAGGTTATGCCGGTTGTGAGCTGATAAGGATCCTCTTGAGGCATCCTGATGTATGTATCTCTTCCGTAAGCAGGAGGCTTGAGGGATCCGAAAAGATCTCCGATATTTTCCCTGTCTTCAGGGGCCGGCTGGACCTTGCCTGCGAGAATGTTAATGTGCCTTCAATATGCAAGGCCGCGGATTTCATATTTTTGGCCTTGCCGCATAAGGTTTCCATGTTATTTGTCCCGGATTTTCTTAAGGCAGGGAAGAAAGTCGTTGACCTGAGCGCAGATTACAGGCTTAAGGGTGCGGCTGAATACGAAAAGTGGTACGGGGTAAAGCACGCGAGTCCCGAATTGCTTGGCAGCGCAGTATACGGCCTTCCGGAGGTTAACAAGCAAAAAATAACCTCGGCAAAGCTGGTCGCAAACCCGGGCTGTTACCCGACAGGGAGCCTGTTGGGTATAATGCCTCTCCTGGCCGGCAAGTTTATTGACGGCGGCGGGATAATCATTGATGCTAAATCGGGAGCCACAGGCGCCGGCAGGACACCGGCCGTGAGCCTTCTTTTTGCGGAAGTCAACGAAAACCTTAAGGCTTATAAGGTCAATCGGCACCAACATATGCCTGAGATAGACCAAGAGCTTTCGGGGGTATCGGGAGGTCCGGTCGAGGTTGTGTTTACTCCGCACCTTGTTCCCATGAACAGGGGTATACTCTCGACCATATATATGACCTTGAGCAAGGATATGGACACCTCCTCGGTCTTGGAGGTGTTCAAGGGCTACTATAAAGGGGTGCCTTTCGTAAGGGTGCTGGCGGAAAATATTTTCCCGGAGACTAAAGATGTCCTGGGCACCAATTTTTGCGATATCGGTATAAAAGTGACGGGCAGGAGGGTTATAGCCGTTACCGCGATAGACAATCTGTATAAAGGCGCCTCTTCGCAGGCGGTGCACAACATGAACCTTATGCAAGGTTTTGACGAAAGGACAGGTCTGGCTTGATGAAGGTGATAAAGGGGTCAGTCGCTGCGCCTAAGGGTTTTTTTGCTTCCGGTATGCATTGCGGGATCAAAAAGAAGGGTCTCGACCTTGCGCTTATATTCTCAGGGGTCCCTGCGGTCGCTGCAGGCGTCTGGACCACGAATTCGGTCAAAGCAGCCCCTGTCCTTTTGACCGAATCAAACCTGAAGGATGCTTGCGCCCAGGCAATAATCGCCAATAGCGGGAATGCGAATTGCATGAACGGAAAGGCAGGGGTGAAATGCGCAAAACAGACTGCCGCTTCCGTTTCCGGCGCTTTGTGCATCGACAGAGATGACGTTCTTGTTGCCTCGACGGGTATAATAGGCAAGCCGTTGCCCGTGCCTAAGATAATAGCGGCTGTTCCGCAGCTGGCGCAGTCCTTGAGCAGGCACGGCGGGACGATGGCGGCAAAAGCCATAATGACAACTGACCTTGTTGCCAAGGAGGTTGCCGTATCATTATCGATAGCCGGAAGAACGGTCAAGATAGGTGCCATTGCCAAGGGTTCAGGGATGATATACCCGAACATGGCTACGATGCTCTGTTTTATCACTACCGATGCTGATATTGAGCTGGCGGCGCTTAGGAGTTCGGTTAAAGCAGCAACGGATAAATCTTTCAACATGGTGACCGTTGACGGTGATATGAGCACGAATGATACGGTCCTGTTGCTTGCTAATGGCATGGCAATGAATCCCCGGATAAGGAAAGGTTCCCCGGACTACATTAAGTTTTGTTCGGCGCTGGATTTTGTTATGATCTCATTGGCAAAATCGGTGGCCAGGGACGGAGAAGGCGCTTCCAAGTTCATCGAGGTTAATGTAACGGGCGCCAAGAGCGCGGATGATGCCAAGAAGGTCGCCATGGAGATAGCGAACTCGAACCTTGTAAAAACAGCAGTGGCAGGAGAGGACCCTAATGTAGGCAGGATAGCCTCTTCGGCAGGGGCCTCCGGCGTTAAATTTGACGCAACGAAACTGGATATATCCCTTAACGGGGTAAAAGTGGTGAGCTCGGGATCTGCAAGGCCCGAACTCAGGGCCGCGGCCAAAAAACAGATGAAGAAAAAGGAGATCCTGATAAGGGTGGACCTCGGATCAGGGAAAGCGTCTGCTACCGCGTGGACATGCGACCTCACCGAAAGGTATATTAAGATAAATGCAAGGTATAATTAGGAAAGCCGACGTCCTGATAGAGGCACTTCCTTATATCAAGAGATTCAGGGGTAAGACGGTAGTCATAAAGGCCGGCGGCAGCATGATGGAAGACAAAAAGGTCATATCCGGGGTCTTCCAGGATATTATCTTCATGAGCCTGGTCGGGATAAGGCCCGTCATAGTCCATGGCGGAGGCCCGAGGATAACCGCAAGGATGAAGGAAGCCGGACTCGAAGCGAAATTCGTTGACGGGTTAAGGGTCACTGATGCCAGGACCATGAAAATAGTCGATGAAACACTTGATAGGACAAACAAACAGATAGCCGTGCACATAAATGAGCTCGGCGGCAAGGCCAAGGCCTTGAGCGGCAAGAGGGACGGGATAATCAGGGCAAGGAAACTGTTACATAACGGCAAAGATATTGGTTTTGTCGGAAAGATCACCTCGATAAACTCGAGACCCGTCCTGAAGACATTAGAAGCCGGCGCGATACCCATAATCACACCGGTAGCCCGGGGCAGTGACGGCAAGGCTTATAATATAAACGCGGACCTGGCTGCCTGTGATATAGCGGCAGCGCTTAAGGCGGAGAAATTCGTCCTTATAACGGATACAAAAGGTATATTGAAGGTAGAAGGGGACGAGAACACCCTGATACCGACCTTAAGAAAAAAGGAAGCCGAGGGACTTATCGCTAAAGGCGTGATAAGATCGGGCATGATACCAAAGGTCAAGGCGGTGATGTCGGCTTTGTCCAAGGGCGTCAGGAAGACCCATATAGTCGACGGCAGGTTAAGCCACGCCATATTGCTGGAAATATTCACTGACAAGGGAATAGGTACAGAGATAGTAAAATGACATATACAGAAGAAGTGGCAAGATTATATTACGAATTCGTCATGCCCAACTATTCGAGGGTCCCCATTGTCCTGGTCAGGGGAAAAGGCGTGAACGTATATGATATCGAGGGCAGGGAGTTCCTTGATTTCTTCCCGGGTTGGGCCGTCTCCGGAATAGGACACTGCCATCCGAAAGTCGTAAGGGCGATCAAGGAACAGGCGGGCAGGATCATCCACGTCTCGAACAACTATTATAACGAGCTGCAAGGAAAGCTTGCGAAGAAGATAATCAGCCATTCGTTCCCGGGGAAGGTCTTTTTCTGCAACAGCGGCGCAGAAGCAAATGAAGCGGCAATTAAGCTTGCGAGGAAATCAGGATACACCTCAGGCAAGTACGAGATAATAACTATGGAAGGTTCTTTCCATGGCAGGACGCTGGCGACCATAACAGCCACTGCGCAGCCAAAGTACCAGGAAGGATTCGGGCCCCTGCCGGGAGGTTTCGTTTACGCGAAGTTCAATGACCTTCATTCGGTTCTGTCGAAGGTAACGGACAATACCGCGGCTATAATGCTCGAGCCGATACAGGGTGAAGGCGGGGTGAATGTCGGTTCCGATGAATTCATTACCGGCCTAAGGAAAATATGCGATGAAAAGAAGATATTATTGATATTCGACGAGGTCCAAACAGGGATGGGCAGGACAGGGGAGATGTTCTGTTACCAGCATTATGGCGTCGCGCCGGATATCATGACTCTGGCCAAGACGCTTGGCGGCGGTTTTCCTATAGGTGCTATGGTTGCGTCCGGCGCCATAGCGGATGTGCTGCAGCCGGGGATGCATGCTTCGACTTTCGGCGGCGGTCCGCTGGCCTGTGCAGCTTCGCTGGCCACTTTTGAGGCCATAGAGGAAGGCGGCCTTGTCGAGAAGGCAGAGAGGCGGGGAAGATATTTGCATAACAGGCTCTCGCTCCTTAAAAAGGATTTTCCTTTTGTCAAATTGGTCAGGGGAAAAGGGCTCATGCAGGCTGTGGAGCTTGATATAGAAGGGAAGGCGATCGTAGGAAAATGCGCGGAGAAAGGCCTGCTGATCAACTGTACGCAGGAAAGAGTCCTCAGGGTAATGCCTCCCCTGACGGTAAAGAATGCGGACATAGACAAGGCAGTAGGTATAATTGCCGAGGCGATGAAAGGGGTTGGCGTTGCAAGCTAAAGACCTTATATCCATAAGCGATCTTTTACCCGCAGAAGTGGGCGAGATATTTGACCTTACCGCCAAGCTGAAATCCGGGAACAGGATACTTGCGGATGAGCCTTTAAAGGGCAAAACCCTCGGATTACTGTTCCAAAAGCCCTCGTTAAGGACCAAGGTATCTTTCGCGGCGGCAATGGTCCAGCTTGGGGGAGTCGGCATATACCTTGCACCGGACGAGGTGAAACTCGGCGAAAGGGAAGAGACCCGGGATGTTGCCAGGACGCTCTCGAGGTATCTCGACGGCATAGTCGCAAGGACGTTCAAGCATGAGGATATACACCAGCTGGCGAAATACGCCGATATACCTGTAATAAACGGGCTTTCGGATTTTTCCCATCCCTGCCAGGCCCTTACGGACCTATATACGGTGAGGGAAAAGAAAGGCGGTCTCAAGGACCTTAAGATCGCGTATGTCGGTGACGGTAATAACGTGTGCAATTCGCTGCTGTACATATGTGCCATGCTTGGGGTGGATATTACGGTTGCGGCGCCAAAAGGGTATGAGCCTGACAGGGCGGTCTTTAAGAGTTCCGTTGAAACCGGCAAAAATACGGGCGCTGAGATCAAGATAACTCATGACCCTTCAGCTGCCGTCTCGGGCGCCGATGTGATATATACTGACGTTTGGACGAGCATGGGGCAGGAGAAACAGAAAGCCAAGAGGATTAAAGCTTTTAAGGGTTTCCAGGTGAATAAGAGACTCTGTTCAAAGGCTGCGTCCGAGCATATAATAATGCATTGCCTGCCTGCGCATAGGGGCGAAGAGATCTCCGATGAGTGTATCGAAGGCGAACATTCAGTCGTTTTTGATCAGGCGGAGAACAGGCTTCATGTCGAAAAAGCAGTGTTATTGCTTCTTTTAAAGTGAGGAGAAGATGAAAAAGAAAGTAGTTCTGGCCTATTCCGGCGGGTTGGATACGTCGGTCATAATAAAATGGCTGGCGAACAGGGGCTACGATGTAATTGCCTATATGGCGGATGTCGGGCAGGGGTCCGATTTCGGCACATACAAGAAGAGGGCATTGGGGACAGGTGCGGTAAAGGCCGTTGTCGACGACCTGAAAAGCGAATTTGTAAAAGATTTCGTGTTCAAGGCACTGAAGGCAGGTGCCGTATACGAAGACGGATACCTTCTGGCTACCGCCCTCTCAAGGCCCGTAATCGCAAAAGGGCTTGTTGAGACTGCGCATAATGAGAAAGCGGAGTATATTGCGCATGGCTGCACAGGAAAGGGCAATGACCAGGTAAGATTCGAAGTGACCGTGGGATCGATAGATCCCGCGCTTAAGATATTGGCCCCGGTCAGGGAATGGGAACTCAAGACAAGGGCCGAAGAGATAGAATATGCGAAGAAGAATAATATTCCCATTGATACGACCAAGAAAAAACCGTACTCGATTGATCTTAATCTATGGGGAATATCGATTGAGAGCGGGAAATTGGAAGATCCTTATTTTGAGCCTGATGAAGATACGTATCAGCTTACAAAGGGACTGAATAAGGCTAAGGCGGAGCCTGTCTACGTTGAGATAGAGTTCGAAAAAGGAATTCCCGTCAAGCTTAACGGCAAAAGGATGGACGGGGTGTCCCTTATACTCAAGCTCGCTAAGATAGCCGGGGATGCCGGCGTCGGCAGGAGCGACATGGTAGAGAACAGGCTTGTCGGCATCAAATCCAGGGAAATATATGAAGCCCCGGCTGCGTGGACCCTGCATAATGCCCACAAGGCGCTGGAAAGCCTTGTTCTCGACAGGGAGGTCTTGCATTTTAAGGAACAGGTGTCGCTTAAGTACGCTGAATTGGCTTATTACGGCCTTTGGTATACTCCGCTGAAAGAGGCCCTTGACGGTTTTATCGACAAAACGCAGCAGAATGTGAACGGCACGGTCAAGGTCAAGCTCCACAAGGGACATTGTATCGTTGTCGGGAGGAAATCGCCTGATTCGCTTTACAGGAAGGAACTTGCGACTTATGAGGAAGGCGATAAATTTGACCAGTCCCTGGCAAAGGGTTTTATACAGATATGGGGACTTCCGTACAAAGGATCTTATAAGGGGTCGCATAAATGAAAAGGAAACTTTGGGGCGGGAGGTTTAACAAGCAGCAGGATGCCGAGTTTGAGGATTTCTCTAACAGCATGTATTTTGACTACAGGCTGGCTGAATATGATGTCCTGGGTTCGATCGCGCATGCAAAGATGCTCGGCAAATGCGGGATAATCCCTAAGAAAGATTCAGCCGCGATCGTAAAGGGCCTTAATGTTATCCTGAAGGAGATAGCCTCGGGGAAGTTCATCTATGATTTTACCGCGGAGGATATCCATACAAATATACAGAATGCTTTAAGGAAGAAAGCAGGCAAAGCTGCGCTTAAGCTGCATACCGCAAGGTCAAGGAACGACCAGGTTGCGCTTGACACAAGGATGTATTGCATGGATAAATCCAGGCAGATGCACCGGCTTATTTGCGGCCTGCAGGATTGCCTTGTCTCTTTGGCCGGGAAGAACGCCAGCATTATCATGCCGGGCATGACCCATATGCAGCATGCCCAGCCCATAGCTTTATCAGGATACTTCAATGCGTATGTGAAGATGCTGGAAAGGGACAAGTCCAAGCTGGATCATGCCTATCATGTCGCCGATTGCCTGCCTTTGGGCGCCTGTGCTTTTGCCGGTACGTCGCTCAAGATCGACAGGAAGTTCGCGGCTAAAGAGCTAGGTTTTTCCTGTGTTAACGAAAGTACCGCGGATGCTGTTTCGGACAGGGACTTTGTCATCGAACTGCTTAGCGCGGCAGCATCTATCTCGATGCACCTTTCCAGGATGGCGTCGGATTTTATATTATGGATGACACCTGAATTTGGTTTCATGGAGGTAGGACAGGAGTTTTGTACCGGCTCAAGCATAATGCCCCAAAAGGTCAACCCGGATTTCCTGGAGCTTCTTAGGGGCATGACTGGGAGGGTGTACGGTAACCTTATATCCGTGTTGACTGTCATGAAGGGGATACCCTTGACCTATAACAGGGACATGCAGTGGGATAAGCAGCCGCTTTTCGATTCGGTAGAGAAGGTCTCGAAGGCCCTTTCCATATCTTCAAGGATGGTAATGACCATAAAATTCGACAAGGCAAATATCGGGAGGGCCTTGCTGGATGAATCCCTGTATGCGACCGACCTGGCGGAATATCTTGTCTCAAAAGGTCTGGACTCAAGGAAGGCCCATTCGACGGTCGGAAAACTTGTTTCTTATACTCTGGGAAAGAAAAAGAGAATGTCTTCGCTTTCATTGAAGGAGCTGAGGATGTTCGCGAAGGAATTCGATAAGGATGCGTACAAGGTCTTCGACCCGGTCGTATCCGTAAAATCAAGGAAAGGATAATGCACGAATTCAAGTATAAGGGTGATGAACTTTTCTGTGAGGATGTGGGCATAGGCGGTATCGCCGCAGCTGTGGGTACGCCGTTCTACCTGTACAGCTATAAGACGCTATTGGACCATTACAGGAAGTTGAGGGACGCTTTCCAGGAGATTAATCCCCTGGTATGTTTTTCGATGAAGTCCAATTCGAGCCTTGCCGTGGTCAGGGCGCTGGTAAAAGCCGGATCGGGTCTTGATGTGGTCTCGGGAGGCGAGCTCTATAAGGCGCTTAAGATAGGCTGCGATCCCAAGAAGATAGTATATGCGAGCGTCGGAAAGACGGACCGCGAGATAGAAAGCGCAATACGCGCCGGCATACTTTTCTTTAACGTCGAATCATTGCCCGAGCTCGTCCTTATCGAGTCTATCGCCTCCAGGATGGGCAGGACCGTCGATTGCGCGTTAAGGGCGAACCCTGACGTGGACCCGCATACACATAAGTTCATTACCACAGGGAAAGCGGAGAATAAGTTTGGACTGGATTTCAAGACCGTTGAAAAGACTTTCGCCGAGTCCGCGAAGTATCCGCATATCAGGTTGAGGGGGATACACGTTCACATAGGTTCACAGATAACAGAAGCCGAGCCGTTTTGCAAGGCATTAAAGAGGGTAAGCGACCTTATCGGCACCATCAGGAAGTCGGGCGGCAGGGTAGATTGGCTTAATATCGGCGGAGGACTTGGCATAATCTACAGGAAAGAACACCCTCAGACCGCCGAGCGTTTCGCAAAGGCCGTTTTGCCTATGGTCAGGAGCCTCAGGGTGCGCCTGATCCTTGAGCCGGGCAGGTTCATTGTGGGCAACAGCGGGATAATGGTGGCCAAGGTCACATATGTCAAGAAGACCCGTTCGAAGAACTTTGTGATAGTCGACGCGGCCATGAACGACCTTTTGAGGCCGTCACTATATGAAGCTTACCATGAGGTATTGCCCGTCATCAGGCGTCCGGTCCGGGGCAGGATCACGGCCGATGTCGTCGGTCCTATATGCGAGAGCGGGGACGTTCTTGCCAGGGACAGAAAACTGCCCGAGTTCAGGCCCGGTGAGCTTATAGCCGTAATGGGAGCGGGGGCGTACGGTTTTACTATGTCGAGCAATTATAATTCCAGGCCGCGTTCCGCGGAGGTAATGGTCATACACGGCAGGTTCTATGTCGTAAGGGAAAGGGAGAGATACGAGGACCTGGTAAAAGGCGAGAATATCCCAAAAGAACTGAAATGAAGAACATAGAATTCGAGAAGATGGTTGCCAGCGGCAACGATTTTGTAGTCATCGATAACAGGAAGAAAACTGTCAGGGTATCAGGGCTCCAGGAATTTGCGAGGCATGTGTGCAGCAGGAATTACGGCGTGGGAGCGGACGGGATACTTCTTATCGAGAGTTCCAAAAAGGCCGATTTCCGCATGCGCATAATTAACGCCGACGGCAGCGAAGCCGAGATGTGCGGTAACGGGGCGCGCTGCATAGCGCTTTATGCCCGGGAACATAAGATAGCCGGCAGAAAGATGCGTTTCGAGACGCTTGCCGGAATGATAGAGGCCACGATATCCGCGGGACGGATCAAGCTCAGGATGTCCGTTCCCAGGGATATAAGGACAGGGCTTTCGCTGAACCTCAGCGAGGGGGAATTCAAGCTTAATTTTGTCAATACCGGAGTGCCCCACGTTGTGATCTTTGTCGATAACGCGGACGAGCAGGACGTTAAGAAGCTTGGGAAGGAAGTGCGCTATCACAGCATCTTTGCCCCGGCCGGCACTAATGTTGATTTTGTGGAGCTTGCCGGCAATACCCTCAAGGTGAGGACTTATGAGCGGGGAGTGGAAGCAGAAACCCTCGCTTGCGGGACGGGTGTTACCGCGTCTGCGATCATCGCAGCTGCCGTTAAGGATTTGAGAAGCCCGGTTATGTGCGTAACCAGGAGCGGGGATAAGCTTAAGGTCTATTTCGAAAAGGCCGGTAACGATTACAGGGATGTCTACCTTGAGGGCGGCGCAATGTCCGTGTTTTCGGGTAGGTATCAAACCAACAACAGGAGGTGACCGTTATGTTCGAGGGATCCATAGTCGCGCTGGTAACTCCCTTTAAGAACGGCAAGGTCGATGAAGACAAATTGGCCGAGCTCGTAGGGTTCCATATTAAGAACGGGACTTCCGGGATCGTTCCGTGCGGGACTACCGGAGAATCGGCGACCCTTACGCATGAAGAACATAACCGTGTCATAGAAGTCGTGATAAAAGCGGCGAACAGGAAGGTCCCCGTGATCGCAGGCACCGGATCAAATTCGACCGCAGAGGCCATAGATCTGACAAAGTTCGCCGAAAAGGCCGGGGCGGATGCCGCGCTGCTGCTCTCGCCTTATTATAACAAGCCTACCCAAAGAGGCCTATATATGCATTACAAGGCGGTAGCGGATTCAGTTAAGATACCGATAATCCCTTATAATATCCAGTCGCGTACGGCGGTAAATATAGAGCCTGAAACGTTCCAGAAGCTTGCTCAGATAAAGAACATCGTCGGCGTGAAGGAGTCCAGCGGGAACCTGGAGCAGATATCCAGGATAAGATACCTTTGCGGACCGGATTTTGCCATACTTTCCGGCGATGATGCCCTGACACTCCCGATACTGGCCATAGGCGGTGTCGGGGTCATATCGGTTGCCGCGAACATCGTCCCGCGGGACGTAGCCGATCTGGTAGCGGCGTTCAAGAAAGGCGATATCAAAAAAGCCCAGGAGCTCCATTACAAGTTGTTGCCGCTGATAAAGGCGTTGTTTATAGAGACTAACCCGATACCGGTAAAGACCGCCATGGAGCTGGTAGGCATGATAGAACCGGAGTTGCGCTTGCCTTTATGCCATATGTCAGAGGAGAACCTGGCTAAACTGGCCGAGGCCCTCAAGAAGTACGGTTTGTAAAAAGGATGATAGAATGGTCAAGATAGCTATATGCGGGTGTGCAGGAAAGATGGGCGCACGCATACTGAATATTGCGCAGGACGACAAGGAAGTGAAAGTGGTAATGGGACTGGAGGCATGCGGCCACCCGTCAGTAGGTTCAAAGATCGGGGAGGGCGAAGTTACCGATGATTGCGACGATATATCGCGCGCGGATGTCGTAATAGATTTTACCGTTCCCGAAGCCACGATGCAGCACCTCAAGGCTGCTGTCAATCACGGGAAAGCAATAATAATAGGGACGACAGGGCTTTCCGAACAGCAGGCTGCCGCCGTCCGCGAGGCGTCTACAAAAATACCCGTAGTCTTCTCCCCGAACATGTCAATCGGGGTCAACCTGCTTTTCAGGCTTGTCAAGGAAGCAGCGGCAAAGCTATCTAAGGATTATGCAGTCAAGATGGTGGAGGCCCACCATATACACAAGAAGGACTCTCCTTCAGGCACCGCTAAGAGGCTTGCACAGATAATCAAGGAGGCTTCCATGCGCGAGGTTGATGATATAAAGTCTATACGTGAAGGCGAGATAGTAGGCGACCATAAAGTGATTTTCGAGAGCCAGTACGACGTGATAGAGCTTTCGCACAGCGCCAAGACGAGGGATATATTCGCCAAGGGTGCCGTTGCTGCGTCTAAATTTGTCTTTGGGAAAGGTCCGGGTTTATACGACATGCAGGATGTATTGGGAGCCATAAAATGAAGGATTTTGTTTTTTCCGAAAGATTAAGGAACCTGCCCCCTTACCTTTTTGCCGAAATAGATAAGGCCAAGAGGAAAGCGAAGGAGCAGGGCAGGGACATTATAGACCTTGGTATCGGCGATCCCGACCTGGCAACGCCCGCGCACATTATCGATGCATTGCACAAGGCTGCCATGGACTCATCCAATCATCATTATGCCTTGGATGCGGGCATGCCTCAACTAAGGCAGGCGGTCAGCAGTTGGTACGGCAGGAGGTTCAAAGTAGGGTTGGACCCCGAAAGCGAGATATTGCCGCTTATCGGCTCCAAGGAAGGAATAGCGCATTTTCCCCTGGCTTTTATTGACCCGGGTGACTATGTGCTGGTACCCGATCCCTGCTATCCCCCTTATAAGAACGGTACTACCTTTGCCGGAGGGATACCCTATATAATGCCGCTAACGGAAGAGAACGGTTTCCTGCCCGACCTTTCCGCGGTAGATAGGTCCGTATTGCAGAAGGCGAAGGTCATGTTCGTTAACTATCCCAATAATCCGACGGGTGCGATAGCTGACGCCGATTTCTATAAGAAAATCATAGGTTTTGCCCATAAGTACGGCCTTATTGTATGCAGTGATGCGGCGTATTCGGAGGTATGTTTTGACGGATATAAGCCGATGAGCATACTTGAATTGGACGGCGCCAGGGATGTTGCCATAGAGTTCCATTCGCTTTCCAAGACATATAACATGACCGGCTGGAGGATAGGCTGGGCTTGCGGGAACAAGAAAGCCGTAGCGGGACTTGCAAAAGTAAAATCGAACGTCGATTCCGGCATATTTCAGGCAATACAGTTGGCTGGAGTAGCCGCGCTTGACGGTCCGCAAAATGCCTTGGAGAAGGCTAATTCCATATATAGCGAACGCAGGGATGTCCTCGTAGATGGCCTTAATTCCATCGGGTGGAAGGTGCAGAAGCCTAAGGCTACATTTTATGTCTGGGCAAAAACGCTTAAAGGCTATGATTCTTCGGCTATGGCCGCCGCCTTACTGGAAAAGACCGACATAATAGCTACCCCGGGTGTCGGTCTCGGACAGAACGGAGAGGGCTATATCCGTATGGCTGTTACGGTCGACAAAGATAGGATAGCCGCAGCTGTCCGCAGGATAGAGAAAGCATTCTTCGGGCGTTGATGGATAGAGCCAGGGTCTTTATAGCGCTTGGTTCAAACCTTGGCGACAGGAGAGGCAATATAGAGAAAGCGCTCGAAATGCTGGGCCATGGAGGCATGGTCGATGTCATTAAGGTATCGTCTTTATATGAGACCGACCCGGTCGGCGGGCCCGCCCAGGATAAATTCCTTGACGGGGTTGCTGAGATCAGGACGGCGCTTACCCCCCATGCTTTACTGAAGTATCTGAAAGAAATAGAAGCCATGGTCGGAAGGACCCCATCTGCCGTCAAGTGGGGGCCGAGAGAGATAGACTTGGATATCCTGCTGTATGACGACGCTGTCATTAATGACAGCGAGCTGACTATACCGCATTCCCTTTTGCATCTGAGGATGTTCATGATAGAGCCTCTCGCTCAGATCGCCCCGGATGTCTTGCACCCGGTATTAGGCAAAACTGCCGCCGCCGTAAAGAAGGAACTTTCGGAAAGCAATAAATGAAGACAATACATTCTGCAAGGTCTATGGCCCGTGAACTTGCCCGGCTGAGAAAGAAGGGCGCAACCGTGGGATTCGTGCCGACGATGGGTTTCCTCCATGAAGGCCACCTGTCGCTTATAAGACGCGCCCGCAAAGACACCGATATAGTCGTCGTAAGCATATTCGTTAACCCTGTCCAATTCGGGCCCCGCGAAGATTACAGAAGGTATCCTCGGGACATGAGGCATGACAAAAGGATGTGCCTGCGGGAGAAGGTGGATTATATATTATATCCAGGGCTCAAGCAGATGTACCCGGAAGGTTATTCGACCTATGTAGAGGTGCAGGGACTTACAAGTAACCTTTGCGGCAAGTTCCGCCCCGGGCATTTCAGGGGAGTTGCGACCATAGTCATGAAACTTTTGAATATAGTCAGGCCAGACAAGGTTTACGTAGGGCAGAAGGATGCACAGCAGGCTATAGTCATAAAGAGGCTTGCTGCAGACCTTGATACCGGAGCCCGGGTCGTCATAGTCCCCACGGTAAGGGAAAAGGACGGGCTTGCCATGTCCTCGCGTAATACTTACCTGTCTGCCGCCGAGAGGGGCCTTGCCCCGACGATATATCGGGCTTTACAAGAAGCCCGTCTTTTGATAAAATCGGGAAATAAGGACGCCCGTCGGATAATATCCAAAATACGAGGGCAGATCATCAATACCGTCGACGGGATTGATTACATATCTATAGTGGATACCAAAGATCTGGTCGACATAAAGAGAATAGAAGGCGAAGTCCTCGTCGCGGTTGCTGTATGGTTCGGGAAAACCCGCCTTATAGACAATATCATTGTGAGGCCATAGATGCTCAGGACACTTCTAAAGTCAAAGATCCACGGCGCTACAGTAACTGAAGCCAATCTCAAATATACCGGCTCGATCACCATCGACAAAAAACTGCTTAATGCTGCAGACATACTGCCCGGAGAGCGGGTCCAGATAGTGAACCTGAATAACGGTTCCAGGGTCGAGACCTACACTATAGGCGGAAAGGCAGGCAGCGGTACAATATGCATGAACGGGGCTGCAGCGAGGTGGGCCCATAAGGGTGATACGGTCATAATAATATCATATTGCCTGCTCGATGACAGAGAGAAGGGAAGCCATAAGCCCAAGATAGTATTTGTAGACGCAAAAAACAGGATGAAGAAGGCCAAACGTGGTTAGACAGCCTGAAGACAGGGACGCCAGTTACAACGAGCAGCTTAGGAAAAAGATACTTAAGCTGAAGAAAGAAAAGGACGCAGTAATCATCGTCCATAATTACCAGCGCGACGAGATACAGGAGCTTGCAGATATCACGGGCGATTCCCTGGCGTTGAGCCAGGCAGCGGTAAGGACAGATGCAAAGGTCATTGTCTTCTGCGGGGTCACTTTTATGGCGGAGACCGCCGCGATACTCAATCCCGACAAGATGGTCCTCCTGCCGGTATCCGAAGCCGGCTGCCCGATGGCAGATATGATCACGGCCGAAAAATTAAAAGCCATAAAAGCCGATTACCCCGATGCGGCTGTTGTATGTTACGTGAATTCTTCGGCCAAGGTAAAGGCCGAAAGCGATATCTGCTGCACCTCCTCTAACGCTATAGAGATAGTCAGGTCGCTCAAGGACCACAAAAGGATAATATTTGTCCCGGACAGGAACCTGGGTTTATACGTACAGTCACAGGTGCCGGATAAAGAGATCATACTCTGGAAAGGTTTCTGCCCGACCCATATCAGGGTCCAAGAGGAAGATGTGCTTGAGGTAAGGAAAGCTTACCCCGATGCCGAGTTCATTGCCCACCCGGAATGCGCTCCCGAAGTACTTGCCCTTGCAGACCACATATGTTCTACGGGTGGTATGTTTAAATATGTAAAAGAATCGGGCTCAAAGAGGTTCATCATCGGGACGGAGTCAGGGATGCTGTTTAAACTAAAAGCCCAGAACCCCGATAAGGAGTTTTTTCTTGCCACATCGCATCTTATATGCCCCAGCATGAAGTTAACGACCCTCGGGTGGCTTGCGCATTCGCTCGAGAACATGGTATATAAAATCGAGGTGACCGGCGATATCAAGTTAAAGGCCAAAAAAGCGCTGGACAGGATGCTTGCGGTATCGTGCGATAAACCTCTTACTGCGGCGGGATATTGATACTTTGAATAAACGGATCGGTATAATCGGCTGCGGGACCATAGGTGCGAGCATAGCTAAGTATATCGACCGGGAGCTTAAGGGCAAGGCAAGGGTCACTGCTCTTTCTGATATGGACACCAGTAAGGCCCGAAAGCTGGCATCATTGTTGTCTTCCAAGCTATGTATATCGGCACAGGATAGCCTTATAAGATCGGTAGATTTGGTCATAGAGGCGGCGTCAGCAAAGAGCTCGGCCGGTATAGCAAGGCAAGCCCTTAAGAGCGGCAAGGATGTGATGGTAATGAGCACGGGCGGCCTGCTTGGCTGCTATAAGGAGATCTTCTCTCTGGCAGAGAGAAAGAAGAGGACAGTGTATCTTCCGAGCGGGGCCATATGCGGACTTGACGGGCTAAAAGCGGCGTCGGCAGCGGACATAAGTTCCGTAACTTTGACGACCAGCAAACCCCCGAAGGGACTTATGGGTGCGCCGTATATTCTCAAGAAGGGCATAGACCTAAGCCGCATAAAGAAGGACAAGATCATTTTTGAAGGCGATGCCCTGAAGGCTATGGAAGGTTTCCCGGCCAACATAAATGTTGCGGCTACCTTGAGCCTTTGCGGTATAGGCCCTAAGAAAACGAAGGTGAGGATAGTAGCGTCCCCTTCGTCTAAAAGAAATATACATGAGATAGAAATTAAAGGGAATTTCGGCAGCATAACGACAAGGACCGAGAACATGCCGTCCCCTGGAAATCCCAAGACAAGCTACATGGCAATTCTCTCTGCTGTTGCTACATTGGAAGGGATCATGGGGAAGGTCAAGATAGGTACATAGAAGAAGGGAGGTGAATACAATTGGCTCAAAAAGTAGCTAAAGCCGGTATCAAGAGAGAGAAGGGGTATCTGTACTATCTCGACAAACAAGGCGATATCTCTATGGCGAAGATGGCGAGGGGCGGAAGCAAGGGCGGAAAGCCCAAGAAGCTCGTCAAACTCGGCGTAAAGAGGCAGAAAGGCTACCTTTACTTCATCGACAAGCAGGGTGATGTTTCGATGGCTAAGATGAAGAGAGGCGGCAAGTAAGCTTCACGTTATCAGGAGTTCAACTACCGGCGGGGCAGTCATGATTGCTCCGCCGGTAATCATATCGGGGAAATATGGACAGGGATTTCATATATATACGCGGCGCCAGGGTGCATAACCTTAAGAACATCGACCTCAACCTGCCTCGCGGGAAGATGATAGTCTTCACCGGTTTGTCCGGTTCGGGGAAATCTTCGCTTGCTTTCGATACAATATTCGCCGAGGGCCAAAGGCGCTATATCGACAGCCTGTCGGCTTA
>CAZAEH010000002.1:0-12122 GCA_964484255.1 uncultured Planctomycetia bacterium | reverse complement strand
TGCCCGCCAGTTCCTGGAACAACTGCAGAAACCGGACTGCGACAGCATAGAAGGGATGTCGCCGGCCATATCCATCGAGCAGAAGACCGCTGGTTCAAATCCCAGGTCAACGGTAGGGACTACCACGGAGATCTATGACTATTTAAGGGTCCTTTTTGCCAGGATAGGGGTCCCGCATTGCTATAAATGCGGCAAGAAGATATCCAGGCAGTCCTCCCAGGAGATAATCCAGCAGGTGATGAATATGCCCGCCGGCAAGCAGGTGCTCATTCTTGCCCCCAAGGTCAGGGGAAGGAAAGGCGAATACAGGGAGCTATTTGCCGAGCTGAAAAAAGAAGGATTTATCCGCGCCAGGGTAGACGGCAGCATCAAGGACCTCGAGAGCGATATCAAGCCGGACAAGGACAGGAAACATACCATAGAAGTAGTGATAGACAGGCTGGTAATAAAACCTGATATAAAGAAGAGGCTTTCGGATTCGGTGGAGACTGCACTAAAAGCCTCCGGCGGACTTGTGGTGGTAAGCGATGGTGGAACGGACCGGCTGTTCAGTGAATTGTATGCCTGCGTAGATTGCGGGATCAGCTATGAAGAGCCTTCTCCGCGTTCGTTCTCTTTTAATTCCCCCTATGGGGCCTGCCCTTCTTGTAACGGACTGGGAACGAAAATAGAGATAGACGAAGACCTGGTAATCCCGGATAGGGGCAAACCCGTGATAGACGCTATTGAACCTTGGAAGAGGGGAGGCAAGGGCTACCTTATGTATTACCGCGGTCTTTTAAGGGAGATAGCGCAGCGCCACCATTTTGATATCGAAGCCCCTTTTAGCAAGGTCGGAAAAGAGAACCAAAAGATAATATTGTACGGTTCGGATGACCAGATATGGGGCAGGAAGTATGAGGGCGTGGTCAACCATCTTGAAAGGCTCTTCCGCGAAACGGATTCCGAGTTCATGAAGAACGAGATAAATAAATACATGTCTGTCTTGCCGTGCCCGAAGTGCAACGGCGCGAGGCTCAGACCGGAATCCCTTGCGTTCAAGATAGGCGGCAGATCGATAGACAAGGTGACGTCCCTTTCCGTAAAGCAGGCTATGGAATTCTTCAAGGGCCTTGAATTTGGGGGCAAAGAGGCCGCAATAGCGAAACAATCCATGAAAGAGATCATGGCGCGCCTGAAGTTCATGGCGGATGTAGGGTTGGGTTACCTGACCCTGGACAGGGCAAGTTCAACGCTTTCCGGAGGGGAGTCGCAGAGGATCAGGCTTGCCACCCAGATCGGCTCGGGGTTGGTCGGCGTTGTCTACGTGCTCGATGAACCATCAATAGGGTTGCACCAGCGCGATAATGATAAACTTCTCGATAGCCTGAAGTCTTTAAGGGACGCAGGGAACACATTGATCGTCGTGGAGCATGACGAGGCGACCATCAGGAGCGCGGATTATATCGTGGACCTTGGCCCTGGCGCGGGGAAACACGGCGGTAAGGTAGTTTGCGCGGGGGATATAGACGGGTTCTTGAAATGCAGGGACTCCCTGACGGCAAAATTCTTAAGGGGAGAGACGGCAATTTCGGTCCCTGCCTCCAGGAGAGTCGCGCAAGGGCGAAAATGGCTCGAGATAAAAGGGGCAAGCGAACATAATCTAAAAAATATCGACGTTAGGATTCCTCTTGGCCTGTTCGTGTGCGTAACGGGGGTTTCCGGGTCCGGTAAATCTACCCTCGTTGACAGCATACTTTACCGCGCGCTGGCCCAGAGATTATATAATTCTAAGGATAAACCCGGCAAGCACAGGTCGATAAAAGGCGTCGAGAACATAGATAAGGTGATCGTCATCGATCAATCGCCTATCGGCAGGACGCCCCGTTCCAACCCGTCCACATATACCGGGATGTTCACCCCTATACGCGAGCTCTTCAGCCGCCTGCCGGAATCCAAGGTAAGGGGCTTCAGCCCGGGCAGGTTCAGCTTTAATGTCAAAGGAGGCAGATGCGAGGCCTGCCAGGGTGACGGGGTGATCAAGGTCGAAATGCATTTCTTGCCTGATGTCTATGTTACTTGCGAGGTCTGCAAAGGCGCCAGGTTCAATGAGCAGACCCTGGAAGTCAAATATAAGGGTTATTCCATAAGCGATGTTCTTAACATGACTGTTGAGGATGCCCTAAGGTTGTTCGAGAATATCCCCCGTATCAAGGAGAAACTCCGCGTCTTGAATGATGTCGGTCTGGGTTACATAGAACTTGGGCAGGCCGCCACGACCCTTTCCGGAGGAGAGGCTCAGAGGGTAAAATTGGCTGCAGAGCTTTCAAGGCGCTCCACGGGCCGTACGCTATATATCCTGGATGAGCCTACGACTGGATTACACTTTGCCGATGTCGACAAGCTTCTGGGGGTGCTTCATGCCTTGGTAGATCAGGGCAATACGGTCCTGGTCATCGAGCATAATCTCGACGTGGTAAAGACCGCGGATTATGTGATAGACCTGGGTCCTGAAGGCGGTGACGGCGGCGGAAGGCTGGTTGCCGCCGGAACCCCTGAAATGGTGGCCCGGGAGAAAGCATCTTGTACCGGGACCTACCTGAAAAAAGCCCTTGGGCAAGTTCTCGGTTGAAGAAACCGCTTCTTCATGATATATTAAGGCTGCCATGATAAGAAGGCCACTCCTTTACTTCCTTTTTTTGCTGGTATCGGTAACACCCTGTGGGTATGCCGCGGATGATATCAGGGCGGACATGTCACAGGATGATTTTGTTTTGGCAAAAAAGGCATTTGACGATGAGTTCTACGATATATCGCAGGAGCAGCTCGAGCGTTTCCTGCTCAATTACCCCAAGAGCCAGTTGCAGTATGACGCCCATTTGCTGTTGGGCCGCTGTTACACATATCTCGGTAAATACTCCCAGTCCATAAAAGAGTTCGACATAGTGCTGTCTTCCGCTTCCGCCAATCGCTTGCATGAGGAAGCGCTATACTGGTCTGCGGAGGCATATTTCCAGGGCAAGGATTACAAAGGAGCCTTGAACCGTTATGCCGAGGAGATGGATTCATATCCTAATTCCAAATATTCCGTATTTTCGGCATATTCCAAAGGTTGGTGTTATTTTAATATGGGCGATTACGATAACGCCATTTCCTCATTCAAGGCTTTCATAGAAAAATACCCGTCTGATAACCTGGTAGCTGATGCGAAGTTCAAGATCGCCGAATCTGTTTTTATGTCGGGCAAGCCCGCTGAAGCCAGGTCCATGCTGGCGGATTTTATTAAGGAATATACCGTCTCCAAAAAACTTCCCGATACCTATTTCCTGCTGGGGGAGATAGATTACCAGACCAGGGATTACGGGCAAGCCTGCTCAGATTATTCGAAAGCGCTGGAGCTTAATCCCGATGCGACATGGGCGGTTTACGCCCGTTACGGGAAGGCGTGGTCCGAATTGAAGTCAGGGGATTACAAAAAGGCGCTTGAGGACTTCCGGTCATTACGCAACGACAGACCCGACAGTCCGCTTACCGATTCAATAATATTTGGGATAGGGCAGTCGTATTCTTACCTTAAGGATTACCAGCAGGCCATCGTAAGTTATGACGAGATCATCCTGAAATACCGTAACTCTAATTTTTTCGATGACGCCTACCTTTGGAAAGGCGACGCTCTATTCAGTCTTGAAAAGTATGAGAATGCCGGTGACGTATATGAGGAAGCCGTAAAGAAATTCCAGGATTCGGAAATGAAAGCCCAGTTCTATTATAACCTCGGATGGACGTACCTAAAGATGAGGCGACTGCCCGAGGCAATATCAAACTTGCAGGAGTGCGTAAAAATCTCGCGGGACAGGAGCCTTAAGGCCAGCGCCATATCTGTAATAGGCGATATCTATCTCGAAATGAAAGATTACGACAGGGCGAAGGACAGCTATGACTCCATACTTAAGGACTACAGGGACTCTTTTATATGCGATTACGCGCAGTACCAGCTGGGGATGACCATGTTTGCAGCAGGCAATTATGAGGGCGCGGTCCTGGCCTTCCAGAGCCTTATAGGGAATTTCCCGAATTCCAGGCTCAAGGAAGATGCCATGCAGAGGCTGGGCGTTTCATATTTCAGGAACGGTGATTATCTTTTAGCGTTCGAATCATTCCAGAAGTTCATGACTTCCCATCCGAAGAGCCAAAGGATTCCGGAGGTCTATTTCCAGGCGGGAAACTGCCTTTTTAACCTGGCCAGGTATAAGGAAGCTATAGCGTATTTCAACAGGATAATCAAGGACTATCCCGGAACGGATTACGCCCGTCTCAGCCTCTATGAGATAGGCTGGTGCAACTACCAGTCGGGGAACGAAAAGAGCGCCGTTTCCCAGTTCGATAATTATATAAGCAAATATCCCGATTCGGACATAACCGACGACGTAAGACTATGGTTGGGCCAATATTACTATAACGGCGGTCAATACCAGAAGGCCAAGGCATACTTCGAATCCATTGCAACCAAGAAACCGGCCAGCAGGATTGCGGACGAGGCGGAGTACTGGCTGGCCTTTACGATTTATAAGAACGGTGACCTCGACGGCGCGATCAGGAAATTTGAGTACGTTATCGAGACTTTCCCGGGGTCCAAGGTGGCAGTAGAGAGTACCATGAGGATAGGGGATATATTGGCTGAGAGCGGACATGCCGATGACGCCACTAAGGAGCTTAAGAGCATAATCGAGCGCTATCCCGGGACGCAATTCGAGAAGGTGGCCACAAGGAGGATAGGCGATATCCTCAAGGAGAGAAGGCTCTATAATGCGGCGATCGAGAAGTACCGGGCTGCCATTACCGATACCCAAAGTAACTTCAATGCCGAGACGCAATTCCTGATAGGTGAATGCTATGAGGAATCCGGCGACATAGACCAGGCTATACCCGAGTACCTTAAAGTAAAGTACCTTTACCCCAAGATAACCATGTGGTCTGGCCGCGCCCAATTGCGCGCCGCTACCCTTTTTGAAGGGAGGCACAGGTGGAAAGACGCCGTGAAGATATATGAGGAACTCGCCTCCAGCAAAAGTGAGGAGGCGAAATACGCGAAAGAAAGGCTTGATTGGATAAAGGAAAATGTCCCCGAAAAAAATCTGGAGGTGAACTGATATGGAATGGATCTTAAAAGGCGGTCCGATGATGGTCCCCATACTTTTGTGTTCATTTTTGGTTTTTGCGGTAATAATTGAAAGGATAATGTTCCTGAGGACTATCGGTATGAATACCAGGAAATTCATGGGGGAGATATCATATTCGCTAAAGAGGAACAGGGCGGACGAGGCCATAGAAATGTGCGATAAATCGCGCGGACCCCTGCCAAGGGTCCTTAAGGCGGGTATACTTAAATACGACAGGCCGAAGAGCGATATAAAGGAAGCCATAGAGGATGCCGCCCTTCATGAGATACCGAGCATAGAGAAGAATATAGGCATCCTGGCGACCATAGCCCAGATAAGCCCGTTGTTAGGGTTGCTGGGAACGGTACTGGGATTGGTGGAGATATTCCAGAGAATCCAGGAGAATGCCGCGGCGTCCCTTCCTTCGACCCCGGCAGACCTTTCGTCCGGCATTTGGGAGGCCTTGATCGCTACAGTTGCCGGTTTAGTAGTTGCTATTCCGGCTGTTACAGCGTATAATTACTTTGTAAATAAGGTGAATTACCTTATAAGAGAGATGGAGATAAGCGCCACGGACCTTGTCAATATCCTTGTGGAAAAGAAAGAGGAATAGATGAGATTAGGTCCTTCGCGTTATAAGCTGTTTTCCGGTCGCCATCTTGATATGGCCCCGGTGTTAAGCTGCGTACTCCTGTTCATGATATTTCTTGTCTTCACCTGGAGTTACGCCCTGCAGTCACAGGCCGGGATAAGGATCGACCTCCCTAAGGCAGTAACTTCTGAAACGGTCAAAGGGAAGTCTTCCATTATAACAGTGACCAGGGAAAAAGTGCTCTATTTCGGTAGAGAGGCTGTATCTACTTCCGAATTGGCCCAGAAATTGGCGGCCATGGACAAAAAAGATTCGATATTGATAAAGGCGGATAAAGGCACCTCGCTTGAACGTGTAGTCGAGGTTTGGGACATATGCAGGAGATCAGGGGTACAGCAGGTCAACATAGCTACGACTCAGGGAAACTGACGGCGCGTAATATACTTATATTTGCGTTAGCTGTATCGGTTCTTTGGCATATTTTACTGATCTTGCCGTTCAAGATAGTCGTAGGAGCCGGGCCGGTCAAGGCAGTTTCCTATCCGAGCATCTCTTTTGTCGGCGCCATACTCGAGAGCAAGTCTTATATGGCGGATGGTTCGAACGGCGGTAATTCCCGCGATGCCGGCCTGAAAAAGATGATGGAGATATCGGGTTCGGCAGGCATGCCTGTCGGGATAAGCGCGGATAACCTTTCTTCTTCGGCATACGGAAGGCTTTCGCCGGCATTAGATGCGGATCTATTGAAGGAGATAAGCGATAAGAACGGGGCAGGGGGCTTTACCGGGGGAAAGAAACTTCCCGAAAGACCCTTCGATAAGGTGATGGTCAATTACAAGACCCTGCCTTCAGATATAGGGGGTCCCCTTCGTTACAGGGAAGTCGTTTATAGGCCCGAACTTCCCAAGTTCCTGCGCTGGGACGAAAGCCTGGGAGTGGATCTTGCAGGCCTTGGTGAATCTTTCGAGGTGGGATTGAAATTCGCTGTTTCCGCCGAGGGCAAGGTTGAATCGGTCGAGAGGATATCCTCTTCCGGTCATCCCACCATAGATATAGTTGCCATACGTTACCTTAAGGGCTGGCAGTTCGCGCCGCTGAATTCAGGGGAAGATAGAGTGAAACAATGGGGGACCATAAGACTGAACCTTAAACTGGAAAAGGCCTCCGCAAAATGATAAGACTGGAATTTTCCTGGGCGGTAGCTTTGTATATGGTATTAACAGCAGTGGCATTCATAGCCTATTGGTTCTTTTTTGACAGGGTCAAGAGCCTTCCGAACAGGTCCATATCGGACAGGAATGTATGGAAATGCTCTATATGCACCCTTTACTATATAGACAGCAGGAATTCCGATATTTCTCTTTGCCCGCGCTGCGGGAGCTACAATAAAAAACAAACTAACTTACCACAAAAGGGGGTTAAGTCATGATAACAGAGATAGGGATCACCGCCGGGGAAATATGGCATTATCTCGACGAGCACGGGGAAGTATCCCTCTCACAGCTTTGTTCCGGAGTGGAAAAACCGAGGGAAGTCATATTGATGAGCCTTGGCTGGCTTGCCAGGGAAGGCCATGTTATCCTGGAAGGCGAAGCCGATTATAAAATATACCTGCGCAGGTAAGGTATCTGTTGGGATTCGTAGCCGTGTTCATAACAACAGCATGCAGGAAGGAAGCGGATAAGATAGCCCGCGGCCTTGTAGGCAAGGGCCTCGCAGCGTGCGTGAACATAATACCTTCCGTTAAATCCGTCTATACCTGGAAAGGCAGGCTTGAGGTCTCGAAGGAATGCCTCCTTGTTGCAAAGACGAAGCAAAACCTTTTCGGCGAGCTCGAGAAAACGGTCAGGTCGATGCATTCCTACGACTGCCCTGAGATAATATCGGTCCCGGTGAACAAAGGAAGCCGTGATTACCTTCATTGGCTTGGATCCTCAATAAAAAAAGGATGATGTCTGGAGAGTGATGCAATGAATAGAATGTTATCATTTACGGCGGTATTGTTCATGTTGTTGCAGCCGGGTGCATGTTTTTCCGACCAGGACAACCCAAGGGATTCATATTTTAGCGGCATCGACTTGGCTTCGAAAGGGGAACTGGAACAGGCAAAGGCGGCCTATTCCGCAGCCCTTTCCGACAAGAGGTTTAAGCCTTATGCCGAACTCGAGATAAAAGCGATCGACCAGGTGCTTGCAGGGAAAATAGATAAGGATATCGCTGTCAGGGCTTTTAAGGCTAAAACATATGCGGTTGGGAAGAAATGGAACGAGGCGATATCGGAATACTATAAGATCATCGATGCCTGTCCCTCATTTTCTTACGCTTATATCAGCAGGGGTAACGCATATCTCGAGACCAGGTCTTACGGAAAAGCGGTAGAGGACTTCACTGAAGCCATAAAACTGGAGCCGGGTAATGCCGAACTCTATAACAGGCGCGGCGTTGCGCTTCAATCAAGAGGTAATATCGACAAGGCCGTGAAAGATTACGGCAGCGCCATCGAAAGAGACCCGGAGACGGCGCTCTATTATTGTAACAGGGGCCGTGCTTATTATGTAAAAGGCAAATTGGATGCCGCCTTGGCGGACCTTGACGAGGCTATAAAGCTTGACCCGGATTACCTTGATGCTTATCTTGTAAAAGGGTGGACTTGTGAGGACATGAAATCGTATCCCGATGCGATTGCCGCGTATAAAAAGGTGGTCGTTATCGATAATTCAACCGGTAAAGAGGCTACTAAAGAGGCGGAATCCGCCATAAAAGACCTGGAAGGCAGGATGGCCAAGGAATCCGGAAGCGCTGCAAATGATAGCAAGAAAAATAAATGAACTCATAAAGAACATGGATTTCGTCGCGATGGCTACCTGCGATAATGACGGCAGGCCGAACGTCGCGCCGAAGTTCTTCCTTAAAGCCGAAGACGGCCACATCTATATGGTCGATTATGTCATCGGTAGGACGTTCCAGAACCTCAAGGTGAACCCGAAAGCCTCAATATCAATAATAGATGAAAGGAACCTTACCGGTTACCAGGTCAACGGAAAAGTCGAGCTGCTGATAGAAGGTGCAGAATACGACAGGGCCGTCTCGGATTTTCTCGAGAAGGAAATAAGTCTTTCCAGCCGCAGGATAGTTGAAGGTGTCAAGAAAGGCGAGAGGCACAATAATTTTGAAGTTGCTTTCCCGACCAGGGTGATAATATTCAAGGTAAGCATAGATGAAGCCGTAGAGATCGGTCCGGGAGGAGAACTCAGGAAGGAAGGCTACGGAGGAGCGCAAAAATGATGAGACTTTTTAAAATCGTTGTAATATCACTGGTTTTGACGGCTCTGGCATTTGTTCCGCCTTTGCACGCTGCGGTTTCCTGGACCGGGGATTTTAACGGTGCCCTCAAAGAAGCAAAGGCGAAGGGCGTCCCTGTAATGGCGGATTTTTATACCGATTGGTGCGGGTGGTGCAAGAAACTTGACAGGGACACTTATTCCGACCCGGAGGTCTCCGGCCTCTCAGGGAGGTTTATTTGCGTGAAGGTCAACGGGGATAAGAACCCTGAGATCGCAGCAAAATACGGCGTTGACGGTTATCCGTCGATATTTTTCTTGGATGCAAGCGGTAATCCGATAGGCAAGATCGTAGGCTATGTAAATGCCGGCGAGATGGTAATGAACATGAACAGGGCGCTCTCTAAATACGGTGTTGTTCGCCAGCAGGAGAGTCCCCAGGCCAAGGCTGCAGTAGAGAGCAAGGGGAAGGACTGGAAATCCAGGATCTCTGATTGGTGGAAGCGTATAAGCCCGCATGCCGATGGCAAATCCCCGGCAACGAAAGAAATCGTCGAAACCCCCCAAGCGACGACAGAGACTGTTTATTGCGATGTGCTTATACTGGATAACGGCAGCAAGGTACAGGGGACCATAGAAAGCCAGGACGAGGATAATTACGTATTACGGCTGCCGTTCGGAAAGACGACCATAGGTAAGTCGAGGGTAAGGGAAGTACGGAAGTTTTTGCCTGAAGAGGCAAGCGTCCTGATGGGGGACAAATATTACCAGGACAAGAATTACGACGCCGCTATAGAGGAATACAGGAAGGCCCTTAGGATAAAGCCGGATTATAAGCCGGCAAAGATATCGCTCGAATCGGCTATCAGCAACAAGGCCGAAGAGATAGAAAAACAGAAGGCCGAAAAGAAAGAGGCCCTATCGGCGGAAAGGGAGGAGGAGGCGCCCGACGATACGCAGCGGCCATTGCCCTCCTTTGCCAAGAAGGTAAATTTCGGTTTTAACATAATGAACAGGGAAAGCGTCAAGAGGAAGTATGATTACAGGGATTTCGGTTTCTCGGTCGATGACAATCTTGTGGTAAACGGATTCTATGCCAAGGATTGTTCGTCTTGCAAGCCCGTTTATCCCGCGCAAGAGGCCGGATTAAGGTCAGGCGACCGCGTAGTGTCCATCAACGGCATATCAACTAACGGCTTGACTGCTGCAGAAGCCACAAAACTTATAGGTAGCCATCGTTATACCCTTTTTGTGATCGAACGGCAATAGTTCGGGCTATACAGGTTATAGAAAGTCTGGTATAATTAACGCTCTGGTTACAGGGGGCTGGTCTTACAGACTGCCCCATAGTATCTGGTTTACGGGGGGCTGTAGCTCAGTTGGGAGAGCGCTTGAATCGCACTCAAGAGGCCGGGGGTTCGACTCCCCCCAGCTCCACCAAGAGTGATAGGGTGCTGCTTCAAGGACAGGACGGAAGGTACCTTCCGTCGAAAAATTGAGGCGGCGCTCTTTTAAAATACAGTTCGAACCAATCTTTTTCAGAAATTCTTTCTGGGATTCTAAATTTCCCCCACGAATCGCATAACTTCCCTCACTCAAGGTAGTTACAAAGCGCCTGGCCTGTTCGAACCTATTATTACCCTCATCTGCAAAATCTCCCGATTTTTCTTGTAAATCCTTCTTTAAATTCACCAATTCATTTTTCTTTAGGTTGTATTCTTCAAGAGAGAGGGAGCCTTGCAGGTAGAGGTCTATGAGCTTGCTTATCTTATCATCTATTTCTTTTATGCGTGTATGGAGATTTTGCAGATGAGTAAGTGATGATTGGCTGAATTGCGCTCTATCTTTATCTAACTCTCTTAAAATATTCACCAGCCAATCATCACTTAAAGAAACTTTTTGAATGTAGTCTTTGATTTGATGCGCCAGCGTCTCTTCCCGGATAAACTGTTGGCTCTTGCCTTTGCAGGGCGTAAGTTTTCTTGTGCAGTGGTAGTAATGATGGCCTTTTTGGATTTCGGCTGTAACTGATGCTCCGCAAACCCCGCAGCGCATTAGTCCCTTAAAAACAAAATATTTTGTATTCTTGCTTTGCGGCTTGCCGCGCTGGCGCATTACTAATTGCACTCGGTCAAAAAGTTTCTTGGTAATAATGGGTTCATGCTTTCCTTCAAAGTGTTCACCCCAATAGGAGAGGATTCCGTAATAGAAGGGATTATTGAGTATCTGTTGACACTTACTCATCCAGAGTGCTTTGCCTCTTTGAGTGGCAAAGCCGAGGGAGTTCATAGTATCGGTTAATCGCTCTAAGGTGTAGTTACCTGTGGCGTATAGCTCAAATAGCTTTCTTACTAAATGAGATTTTTCTTTATCAACAACGATAGTTCTGGTCTTGGTGTCATTCAAGTAGCCGACTGGCGCGGGGCCGCAATAAATGCCATTTCTGATCTTTTGTCTTATACCTCGCTTAATGTTCTCTGAAAGATTATCCACATAGTATTTACTCTGTCCAAAGGTGATAGAGAGTATGAATTTACCTTGCGCGGTATTATCAAAGCGGTAGGTAGGGAACTTTAAGTTTTGGATTATTCCCTTATCAACCAAATAGATAATCTTTCCGCCATCCATGGAATTCCGCGCCAGTCGGTCAGGATGCCAGGCAACGATACCCTCGGCTTTGCCACGTTCAAGTAAAGAGATCATCTCATTAAAGATCGGTCGGCCAGGCGCTTTAGCAGTTCGGGATTCAATAAACTCTCGGACAATCTCTAACTTTTCCTTCTTGGCGTATTCTAGCGTTTCAGTAATCTGGGCTTGAATAGAGAGAATTTGACGATCTTCTTCATCGGTAGACTTACGAGCATAGAGAAAGTATCTCATAATGATCTCCTTGTGGGGGAAATTTAGAATCCATACTTTTTATTTTGGGCTCCAACCACCTAAAATAAAAAGTAAAAAAGATTAGTGAAAAACTGTATTTTAAAAGAGCGCCGCCTCAATTTTTCGACGGAAGGTACCTTCCGTCCTGTCCTTGAAGCAGCACCCTATCACTCTTGGTGGTCCTTACTGGATAAGGTTAGAGCCTGTATCCAGCAGAACCTTTAATCTATA
>CAZAEH010000001.1:0-134237 GCA_964484255.1 uncultured Planctomycetia bacterium | reverse complement strand
CACTTAATGCGCTTGATGAAAAAGATCTCATAGAGGTCCTGGTTCGCCCGAAGAACTCGCTTATTAAACAATATACAAAATTTTTCGAGATGGAGAACGTGAAACTCTCGTTTCCCGACGAAACCCTCGCGGCCATAGCCAAAAAAGCTATGCATAAGGGGACAGGCGCCCGCGCGTTACGTTCCATACTTGAAGAAGTAATGTTTGAGGTAATGTATGATATACCGTCCCAGAACGAAATAGCGGAATGTATCATTACCCCCGAATGTGTCACGCGCGGAGTAAAACCCATACTTATAGCGCGCAGCGAAGATAAAGAAAAACGTAAAATAGCATAAAAGAGCCAGGTTGGAATTGAGCGGTTTTGGTTGTATAGTCCTTGCCGCCGGCAAGGGAACGCGTTTTTACTCGGATACCCCGAAAGTCCTGCATGGTCTGCACGGAAAGCCGATACTGCAGCATGTCCTCGAGACGGCCAGGTCTGTGGGTTTTAAACGTCCGGTAGTGGTGATCGGCCATAAGGCCGGGGAAGTCGAGAGATTTCTCAAGGGGCAGGGCGCAATTCCCGTTATCCAGAAGTTGCAGCTCGGCACGGCGGATGCAGTCAAATGCGCCGAAAGCAAACTGTCCGGATATGATGATATAACCGTCCTTTACGGGGACGTCCCGTTGGTCAGGGAAGAGACTATAAGGTCTTTGATCGGTTTTCATAAGTTGTCAGCTGCTTCCTGCACGGTACTGACCGTGGATATGGCGGATCCTTCCGGGTATGGCCGTATAATACGCGGCATCTCCGGGGATGTTGAGGCGATAGTCGAGGAGAAAGAGGCTACCGCAGAAGAAACCCGCATAAGAGAGATAAATGTCGGGCTCTATTGCTTCGACCGCAGGGACCTTTTTTCGGCGATGAAGAAGATACGCAAGTCGAAGGTCAAGAAAGAATTTTATCTTACTGATGCCATAGCGATACTCATTTCCGAGGGCAAAGCCGTAAAGGCTTATAAAACCGGCGACCAGGATGAATCGATAGGCATGAACTCGAGGACTGATTTGGCAAAAGCATATTCGATAATGAGCAAAAGAAAGGCCGAAGAACTCAATAAAGACTGCGTGACAGTGCTTGATCCCTCGACCACGTTCATCTCTCCCGACGCTAAGATAGGGAAAGACACGGTGATATATCCGTTTACCGTTATCGAAAAGGGCGTAAAGATAGGCGCACGTTGTTCGATAGGGCCGTTCTGCAGGTTGAGGCCGGGTACGGTGCTTGAAGACGGCGCCGAAATAGGGAATTTTGTGGAAGTCGTCCGGACGAAGGTAGGGAAAGGATCGAAGGCCAAGCACCTGACATACCTGGGGGACTCGGTGCTGGGCAAGAATGTCAATATAGGATGCGGTACCATTACCGCCAATTACGACGGTAAGAAAAAGAGCCTGACCGTTATAGGGAACGGGACGTTCATAGGCAGCGGGACGGTCCTTGTTGCCCCCGTCAAGGTAGGCAATGGCGCAGTAACCGGAGCAGGAAGCGTGGTCTTGAAGGACAGGAATATACCGGCCCATAGGACCGCCGTAGGCATACCGGCAAGGATATTGGAAGCATCAAAAAACAAAAAGGGTAAAAGATGAAAATAAACGGGAACCTGCTCGTATTTTCGGGAAATGCCAATCGTGCTCTCGCGAAGAAGATTTGCAACTACCTGAAGGTCCCCTTGGGTAATGCTTCTGTTGACAGGTTCAACGACGGTGAGATAAGGATAAAGATCGAAGAGGACGTCAGGGGCAAGGATGTGTTTATCGTCCAGCCTACCTGTTCCCCGGGTAACGACAACCTGATGGAGCTCTTGATCATGATAGATGCGATAAAGCGTTCTTCGGCGCGCCGCATAACCGCGGTAATGCCGTATTACGGATACAGCAGGCAGGACAGGAAAGACCGTCCCAGGGTACCTATAACGGCAAAGCTTGTTGCCAACCTTATAACGGTTGCCGGTGCCAGCAGGGTCCTGACGATGGATCTGCATGCCGGGCAGATACAGGGGTTCTTTGATATCCCCCTGGATAACCTTTTTGCCGTTAACACGTTCATGAAGTATTTTGAGAAGAAGCACCTGCCTAACCTTGTGGTAGTCTCGCCCGATGTCGGCGGAATAAAGATGGCCCGGGCATATGCCAAGAAATTTAAGACCGGGCTTGCCGTTGTCGACAAGAGGCGAATAAGCGACAAGCAGGCGGAAGTGATGAATATAATGGGTGAAGTAAGAGGCAAGAATGTTTGCCTTATCGATGATCTGGTTGCCACCGCAGGTACGCTAGTAGAAGCGGTTGCGGCGCTTAAGAAAGCCGGTGCCAGGAAGGTCTTCGCGGCAGCTACCCACCCTGTATTGTCAGGGCCTGCCATAGAAAGGATACGGAATTCCGAGCTTGAAGAGCTTATAGTGACCGATACCATACCTATACCCAAAGAGAAGATGATACCGCAGATAAAGGTCTTGTCGGTCGGACCTCTTCTCGGGCAGGCGATAACAAGGATACACAACGAACAATCGATAAGCATATTGTTCGATAAGGTGTACCAGTAAATTAATGATATGCTCCGTAAGGGAGCTCATTCAGAAAGGAAAAAGAAGAAATGGAACAGGTAAAACTGGAAGCCAGGGTCAGGAAAGAGCTGGGAAAATCTGCGGTAAAACATGAACGCGAAAAAGGCATAATACCGGCTATCGTCTATCGCAAAGGCGAAAATGCCATGCCGATCTACCTTAACAGGAAAGCTATGGAATTAGCTCTCCATACATCCGCCGGAGAAAATGCCCTTATCAACCTTAAGATAGAAGGGGATGACAAGGCGAAATCCAAGACATGTATAATCAAGGAGATACAGCATGATCCCTTGAGCGGGAACATGCTCCATATCGACTTCAACGAGATATCACTTACGGAAGAGATAAAGGTCGACGTTCCTCTTGCTCCTAAGGGTGAGTCTATCGGTGTCAAGCAGGATGGAGGCGTTTTGGAACATCTCCTCTGGGAGATACAGGTCGAGTGCTTGCCTACCGCTATACCTGAAAAACTCGAGGTTGATGTAAGCGGCTTAAAGATAGGTGATGCTTTATTCGTCAGGGACATAGTATCTCCTAATGGCGTAAAGATACTCAACGATCCTGAGGTGAGGATATTTGCGGTCGAGAAGCCGGTGGAGATCAAGCCTGAGGAGGTTGCTGCTGAAGCCGAAACCGCGCCTTCCGAACCCGAAGTATTAAAGCAGAAGAAACCCGAGGAGATAGCTGCCGAGGAAGAAGCCAAGGCCAAGGCTAAGGAGAAGAAGGAATAATACGGTCCTATGAAATTGATCGTAGGCTTGGGCAATCCCGGAGGCAAGTACGAGGCAACGCGGCATAATGTAGGATTCATGGTCGCTGAGGCATTGGCCGCGAAGCACGGGATAAGGTTACGGACCAAGGCATACGATTCGATAGCAGGTAAAGGCAGGGTAGCGGGAGAAGACGTGGCGATCATCCTGCCGCAGACATATATGAACAGGTCGGGGCAAGCCGTCAAGGCTTTCTCCGCCAGAAATAAAGTAATGCCGGGAGAGATACTTGTGGTATGCGACGATGTGAACCTGTCCCTCGGCGTGATAAGGTTGCGCCGGACAGGATCAGCCGGCGGACATAACGGCCTGGCTTCTATTATAGAATCCCTGGGGAGCACGGATTTCGTTAGGCTGCGTGTCGGCATAGGCAGGAAAGATGCCGGCAGGGAAGTGGAAGGTCCGCAGTTGAGCGGATATGTCCTCTCGGTTTTCTCAAGGAAAGAGGCCGAAGAGCTTGAGTGCATAGTAGAGACCGCAGCGGAATGCTGCGAAACATGGATCAGGAACGGCGCCGAAAGCGCTGCAAATCTGTTCAACGCAAAGAATAGAAAGGAATGAAGATGAAGAAATACGAAGGTCTGTTCATACTTAAACCGAACCTTACCGATGAGGAGAACGGCAAGCTTACAACTTCTATATTAGATGTCATAGCCAAGAACGGGGGAAAGGTTGACGCGAAAGAAGACCTTGGGACCCGCGATCTGGCTTACACTATAAAGAAAGAGAAGAAAGGCCGGTACCTTCTGGTATATTTCACCGCGGAGGCTTCAGCAATAGCTTCCATGGAAAAGACCTATAAAATAAACGAGTCTATATTAAGGACAGTGGTATTCATTAACGAAGCAGCATAGGAGAATTCGTTATGGCAAGCCTGAACAAGGTTTTTCTCATAGGTAACCTTACCCGTGACCCGGAGTTGCGTTATATACCGAGTGGCAGCGCTGTTACTACGTTCACGATAGCAGTGAACAGGGTCTATACGCAGCAGGGAGAGAAGAAGGAAGAAGTGTCATACATAAGGGTTGTTGTCTGGGCAAAGATGGCCGAGACCTGCGGCGAGTACCTTTCTAAGGGCAGCCCGGTCTTCGTTGAAGGCAGGATACAGAGCAGGAGCTGGGAGACGCCCCAGGGCGAAAAGCGCTCTACGGTCGAGGTAATAGCCGAAAGGGTGCAATTCCTCGGAAAGACCAAGGGCAGTAAACAGGACCTGCCGGCCCCGGACGCGGAGACGCCCGATGTTCACCAGGGCGGTCCTCAGGACGAGGGCGTACCGTTTTAATCGAATAGAGATAAAATCCAAACAGGAGAAGACAGGAGCGAAATGGAAAGAAGAGAGAAGAGGGTTTTCAGGAAAAAGGTATGCAAGTTTTGCAGCGAGAAGATAAACGCGATCGACTATAAGGATACGGTAAAACTGGCCAAGTTCATAACCGAGCGCGGCAAGATAATACCGTCAAGGATATCCGGGAATTGCGCAAAGCACCAGCGCATGCTGGCAAAGGCAATAAAAAAGGCCCGGCTGGCTGCGTTTATTCCTTACACATCCGTTTAACAGGATACACAAAAATATAAGGGGTTTATACGATGTCCGCAAAGGTCATATTGTTGAAAGATGTCGCCGGCCTCGGGAAATCCGGGGATGTTGTATCGGCCAGCGACGGTTACATAAGGAACTACCTGTTTCCCCGCAGTTTGGCGCTTCCGGCGACCGAACAGAACATAAAGGTAGCGGAAGCCAATAAGAAATTGCGGCAGGAAGCGCTTGAGAAGGAAAGGCAGGAAGCCTTGAAGCTTGCGGATGCCATATCGAAGGCATCGATAACCATTGCGATGGAAGCGGGCAAGGACGACAAGCTTTTCGGTTCCGTTACAAGCGCGGATATACACAAGGCGATGGAAGCCGAAGGTATATCCGTGGACAAGAAGAAGATAGACCTGAAGGAGCATATAACCCAGATAGGCATATTCCAGGTGCCTGTCAAGCTGCATCCTGATATAAACGCTTCTCTCAAACTTTGGGTGGTCAAAAAATAAGATGGCCCAGGGCAAGGAAGGCAAGGATATCGCCTTAGAGAAACTCCCTCCGCAGAACCTAGACGCGGAAATGGCGGTCCTTTGCTCTATGCTTATAGAGGAAGAAGCTATATCCCATGCTTTCGAGATACTTTCGGAGGACGCCTTCTACAAACAGGCCCACCGTCTTATATTCAGGGCCATGGTCGGCCTTTACAGCAATAGCAAGGCCGTGGACCTTGTTACTCTCGCGGAAGAACTCAGGAAAAAAGGCGAGTTGGAAAATGTAGGCGGCATAAATTACCTGACCTCGCTCAGCACGTTCGTCCCTACCGCAGCAAATGTCCGGCACTATGCCAAGATAGTCAAGGACAAGAGCATGCTGAGGAGCCTAATAGCTACCGCTACTACCATATTATCGGAAGCGTATGACGGGCAGGATGATGCCAGGGAGCTTCTAGACAAGGCGGAGAGGCTTATATTCGAAATATCCTCCAAGAAGATAGAAGGAGGTTTCGTTTCGCTTAAAGAGATAATAAAAGATTCTATAGAGACGATAGATTCCCTTTACCAGAGGAAGACCAATATAACGGGCCTGGCGACAGGGTTCGATGATTTCGATAAAATGACATCCGGTTTGCACGAGGGAGAGCTTATAGTCGTGGCAGGCAGACCTTCGATGGGCAAGAGTGCCCTTGCTTGCTGCATAGCCGAGCACGCAGGTATAGTCCTTAAGCAGCCCGTGGCTATATTCAGCCTTGAAATGTCAAAGGAATCGTTGGCGCAGAGGATGCTTTGTTCCCACGCAAGGGTGGACGCCAGCCGTGTAAGGACGGGTTTTCTTTCGCAATCCGACTGGCCACACCTTGTCAATGCTGCGGGAAAATTCTCAGAGGCGCCTATATTCATAGACGATACCTCGGCGCTTTCCGCCCTTGAGTTGAGGGGGAAAGCCAGGAGGCTGAAGTCTCAACACGACCTTAAGCTTATCATAGTAGATTACCTCCAGCTGATGGAGAGCCCTTCGATGCGTTCCGAAGGCAGGCAGCAGGAGATAGCGGACATATCGAGGTCCCTTAAGGCCCTGGCAAAAGAGATAAATGTGCCTCTTATAGCGGTAAGCCAGCTTTCAAGAAAGCCGGAGGGAAGGGACGATAAAAGGCCGCAGCTTGCGGACCTTAGGGAATCGGGCGCCATCGAGCAGGATGCCGACCTTGTGCTGCTTTTGTTCAGGGAAGAGTTCTATACTCCTACGGAAGAGAACAGGGGTGTCGCAGAGCTGATGGTCGCGAAACAACGTAACGGTCCGACGGGGCCCATAAAACTGGCGTTCATCAAAGAATCGACGAGATTCGAAAATCTTTCCGTGAGACAGGAAGGTTATTAGGTCGTTACAATTTGCTTTACTTTATGTTATGCGTATGTTAAATTAATTCTTTAAATGAGGATTTTATGAAGATCTTCCCTAGAATATTCCTGGCCATTCTGCTTACCCTTGGGGTTATAGGACCCGTTTTCTCGGAGGAGACCCCTGCCGCGCCAGAGGTTGCCGTTGAACCGGCCGCCGCGGACCAACCCGCGCCTTCCACTGCGTCTGTACCTGTGGAAAAGAGCGTCAAAAGTGTACTTATAGTCGGGAACAAGACCGTATCATCATCCCTGGTCCTTTCCAAGGTCAAGACAAAGCCTCAGGAGGCCTACAAGAAGACCACGGTTGACGAGGACATAAAACGCATATACGGCCTCGGATATTTCTCGGACGTGAAAGCGGAAGTAAAGGAATTTGCCGATGGCATAGAAGTGGTTTTTATCGTTACGGAAAAACCCCCTATAGGCCAGATAGTCTTTGCGGGCAACAAGGCCTTTCGTGATGAAAGGCTTAAGAAAGAGCTCAAGATAAAACCCGATGAGATCCTTGACGAGAGGCAGCTCAAAGAAGGGATAAGGGCCATCAGGGAGATGTATTACAGGAAGGGATATACGCATTCAAAGATAGATTACGCTATCAGGCTTGATCCGACGACCAACAGGGCCGTGGTTACCATCATGATAGAGGAAGGCAAGAGGGTCAAGATACGCAAGATAACTTTCGAAGGGAACAAAGCTTTCAAGTCGGATGTATTGTTAAGGCTCATGTCCACAAAGACTGCCTGGTGGTTCTTCAGGTCAGGTATTTTCAACGAGGACGCTTTCGATTCCGACCTGGATAAATTAAGGGCTTTCTACGGTGATAACGGTTATCTTGATGCCAAGATGGAACCGGAATTAAAGTATGACGATGAGGGCAAGTTCCTTTTTATAAATATAAAGATAGATGAAGGCAAGCAATACCTGGTCAATTCCATAGGCATATCCGGCAATGCCGTTATATCGGAAAAAGATATCCGCAAAGCTCTTAAAATGACCGTCGGCAAGGCTTTCAGCAGGAACGGCCTAAGGGAAGATGCCGATGCCATACAAGGCCTTTATTTCGACAAGGGTTATATATATGCGGTGGTCAAGACGGATACGGCGATCGACCCTGCCAGCGGCAATATAGATGTTAAATATTCGATAACCGAGAACGAGCTGACCTTTGTCGGCAGGATAGATATCCGCGGCAACGTCCGCACTAAGGACAAGGTAATAAGGAGGGAACTGAGGCTTCGCCCGGGACAGCCTTTCAGCGGAGAAAAATTGCAGCGTTCCAAGGAGCGTCTTTATAATCTGGGCTATTTCGAGGATATAACCTTTGATACCGAGAAGACCCCGGAGCCTAACAAGGCCAACCTGCTTGTCGATGTCAAGGAGACGAAGACCGGCGAATTCTCTTTCGGCGGCGGCTTCTCGACGGTGGATAAACTCGTTGGTTTCGTCCAAGTTACCCAGCGCAATTTTGACATTATGAATTGGCCTACCTTTACGGGCGGCGGGCAACAGCTTGTGTTAAGGGCCGAGGTCGGTACATCCAGGAGGGACTACCAGTTAAGCTGGACCGATCCATGGATATTCGATTACCCCTACCTGTTCGGTTTTGACATATACCAGAACACGAGGTTGTCATCGAGCAGCACGGGTTACGGTTACGATGAGCGCAGGAGAGGCGCGGACCTAAGGTTCGGCAAAGAGTTCGATGATTTCGATAGGGCCGACCTTACTTACAGGCTGGAAGAGGTAAGGATATCCAACGTCGACGATGGTGCCACCAATGACCTTAAGAAAGAGGCGGGGACTAATAATATCTCGAGCCTTCTCCTGGGCCTTACCAGGGATACAAGGGATTCTAATTTCAGCCCGACCAAGGGTTACCTGCTCTACGGTTCTGTGGAAGGAGCAGGCGGTCCGCTGCAGGGCGATAAAGATTTCCTGAAATGGTACGGATCGGCTTCCGTCTATTTTTCTCCGATAAATAAGCAAGTCTTGGAACTCAGCACGCGGTTGGGTGCGGTAGGCGCTTTCGGGGATTCTGACGGTGTCCCGATATATGAAAGGTTCTTTGCCGGCGGCGCAGATTCGGTCCGCGGTTACAAGGAAAGAGGGCTTGGTCCTAAAGACCCCGCTACCAATGATCCGTTGGGCGGCGAGGCCATGATAGTGGCGAGCGCGGAATATACATTCCCGGTAATTGAGTTTTTGAAAGGCGCCGTATTTTTTGATGCCGGTAATGTCTGGGAAAAAGAAGGCGATTTCGGGCAGGGGGGTTACAAATATTCGACGGGCGCCGGCGTAAGGGTCAAGACACCCGTCGGTCCGGTCAAGCTGGATTACGGTTTTCCGCTCAAGACTGACCCGGGGGAAAAGAAGAAGGGCCGGTTCCATTTCAGTCTGAGCAGGGCTTTTTAACTAGAAAGGAGAAAAAAATGAAAGCAGTTTCAAGGTTTTTGGTCATAGCGCTATTTATGACCGTATCTTTTGCGGCTGCGAATTCAGTTTTTGCCGCAGCGGAAAAGATCGGTTATATGGATTTTGCCAAGGTCTTTGATGAATATAACAAGACCAAGGACTTCGACAAGCAGCTCGAGGCCAAGGGAACCGCTAAGCAGGGCGAAAGGGACAAGCTCGTCACCGAGATAAAGAAACTTAAGGACGAAGCAGACCTTGCTTCGGACAAGGACAGGGCCAAGAAGCAAGCTGTTGTCGACGATAAGATAAAGAAATTGGGCGAGTTTGACAGGGATTCAAGGGAAGCCCTCAGGAAAGAGCGCGATGATATGGCCCGTGCCATATTTAAGGAGATCAAGGAAGTCGTAGATGATATAGGCAAGAAAGAAGGCTACAAATATATCATCGATTCCAGGATGGTCCTTTACGGCAACGCCAGCGATGACCTGACGGATCGAGTGCTCAAGATCCTGAACGACAAATATATGGTGAAGGGAAAGAAATAAGCGGTGTCCGAGGAAGGTCCTTCTATGCGCAAGACCCTTAAAGAGATTGCGCAGTTAATAGACGGCGAAGTAGTAGGCGACAGCGGCATAGTCATAACAGGCATAAGCGGCATAAGAGAGGCAGAAGAGGGAGACCTTTCTTTTCTGGCCAACCCGCGTTATGCGCCGCTTATGGAGATAACGAAAGCGGCTGCCGTTATAACGTCCCGGGAGATAAATACTGCCCCGAAACCGATAATAAGGACCGATAATCCTTCGCTGGCTTTTTCGAAGATAATTTCCATGCTTCTGCCTAATAGCCAGCAGTATCCTTCCGGTATACATCCCGCGGCGGTAATAGGAAAGAATGTAAAACTCGGGCGGGATATAGCCGTACAAGCCTATGCCGTTATAGATGACGGCGCTGTAATCGGCGACAGGACTATAATTTATTCCGGCTCTTATATAGGATATAATGCGAAGGTCGGGTGCGATTGCCTGATATATCCCAATGTAGTGCTGAGGGAGAACGTCGTTGTCGGCGACAGGGTAATAGTGCATTCCGGGACATGCGTCGGAAGCGACGGCTTTGGGTTTGCCACCGTTAACGGCGAACACCATAAGATCCCGCAAATAGGGACGGTGGTAATAGAAGACGATGTTGAGATAGGCGCCAACGTGACCATAGACAGGGCGCGTTTTGGCAAGACGGTTATCGGCCGCGGCACCAAGATCGACAACCTTGTCCAGATAGCGCATAACGTCATCATAGGCGAGAATTCGATAATAATAGCCCAGGCCGGCATATCCGGCTCTACCGTAATAGGCAAGAACGTTACCATAGCCGGGCAGGCGGGGCTCGTGGGCCATATAACTGTCGGAGACAATGCGATCCTTGCGGCCCAGGCCGGTGTGACAAAACCTGTTCCCGCAAATATATGCGTATCAGGTTACCCGGCTAAACCGCATGATGAGGCTAAGAAGCTTAATGCTTTTATTTCACGTCTTCCCCAGATAGCCGAAGATATAAAGAAGCTAAAGGAAAAAATAAACCAGTTGGAGAACAAAATATCAGATGGAACAACAGCTGACGATAAAAAGCGCGGTTGAGATAGAAGGTGTAGGGCTCCATACGGGCGCCAAAACCCGGATGAGGCTGCTTCCTGCCGAGCAGAATGCGGGAATAAGTTTCGTGCGCGTAGACCTGCCGGGTGAACCCGTGATAAAAGCTAATATAGCTAATGTCATGGAGTCCAGCCGTAAGCTCAGGAGGACGTCGTTGGCTTTTGAGGGTGCCGAGATACATACGATCGAGCACCTCATGTCCGCATTAAGCGGCATGGCTATCGATAACATAATTATAGAGATCAACGGTCCCGAGATACCCGGGCTTGACGGATCGGCCGCCTCTTTTGTGGAGCTGGTCAAGAAGGCGGGTATAGAGCACCAGGCGGAGCAGAGAAAATCCTTTACGGTAAAAGAACCTATATGGCTGGAAGAGGACGATACCGTACTCGCTATACTGCCCGACTCTGAGTTTAAGATATCCTATATGTTGAGCTATGACCACCCGATGCTAAGGTCGCAGTATGTTTCAGTAGTTATCAATCCCGAGACGTACGAGAAAGAAATAGCGCCCACCAGGACGTTCTGCCTCGAAGCGGAAGCCGAGGCGCTCAGGACACAAGGGCTGGGCAAGGGAGCGAATTTCGACAATACGCTTGTCGTAGGAAAGGACGGCGTAATAAAGAACAAGTTGAAATTCGATGACGAATTCGCCCGTCACAAGATATCAGATCTCATAGGCGACCTTTACCTTCTCGGTATGGCGCTTAAAGGCCACGTTATAGCCGTAAAATCCGGGCATCCGCTTAACATAAGGCTTCTCCAGAAGATCAGGCAGCAGCAGGAACGTATGCGTGCGGGCGCCATGGAAAGCAAGGGCCCTGGCATAGTAGGCACTCCCTTGGACATAAACGACATAAAGAAGATCCTTCCCCACCGCTATCCCTTCCTTTTAGTGGACAGGGTCATAGAGTTGGAAGAGGACAAGAGGGCGGTAGGGATAAAGAACGTGACCATGAACGAATTCTATTTTCCCGGGCATTTCCCGGATATGCCCATCATGCCCGGCGTGCTTATCATGGAAGCTCTGGCGCAGGTTGCCGGTGTCATGATGCTTAACAAAAGGGACAATAAGGGGAAATACGCTTTCTTCATGTCTATGGATAAGGTCAAGTTCCGCAAGGCGGTAGTGCCCGGCGATCAGCTTATCCTTGAGACAGAGGTGCTTAAATTGAGGTCGAAGACCGTTCAGGTAAGGGCTGTTGCCAGCGTGGACGGCAAGGTAGTCGCCGAGGGCGAACTGATGTTCGCACTTGTAGGCGGGGAAGAAGCGTCGGAGTAGTTCGGAATATAGACGATGAAGATACATCCTACAGCGGTAGTGGATAAAAAGGCAGAATTGGCCGACTCGATCGAAGTCGGCCCTTATGCTATTATCGGACCCGATGTGAAGATAGGCGAGGGGACGATCGTGGGAGCCCATGCGCTCATAGACGGCTATACGACTATAGGAAAGAACAACAGGATATTTACGGGCGCGGTAATCGGCTCCATAACCCAGGACCTCAAGTTCAAGGGTGAGAAGAGTTACGTCAAGATCGGCGATAACAATATAATCCGCGAATACGTTACGGTTAACATGGGCACCGATAAGGATTCGTCCACGGTCATCGGTAATAATGTACTTTTGATGGCATATTGCCATGTGGCCCACGATTGCGTGATCAATGACAGGGCGATAATAGCCAATTGCGGGACTTTCGCCGGGTACGTTATCGTGGAGGAAAGGGCCGATATCGGGGGGCTTACCGGAGTCCATCAGTTCGTGCGTATAGGTAAGCTTTCCATAATAGGCGGATGCTCAAAAGTGACCCAGGATGTAGTGCCTTATTCGATGAGCGACGGGCATCCCCTGAAGATATACGGACTTAATACGGTCGGCCTCGAAAGGGCCAAGGTCCCGCAGGAGTCCCGCAATGCCCTCAAAAAGGCTTTCAAGTTGCTCTTCAATTCCGGACTTACCGTATCCCATGCCTTGGAGGAGATAAGGTCGGAGGTCCCGAAATGTCCTGAAGTCGATTATCTTGTCGAATTTGTCGCTGCTTCGGAACGCGGTATCGCTAAATAGAGAAATATGGACACAATAGGTTTGATCGCAGGTAAAAGTGATTTTCCCCTTATTTTCGCCCGCGCCGCAAGGGCCAAAGGTTATAGCATTGTGGCGGTAGGCATAGAGGGCGAGACGAAACCTGAAGTTGAAACCCTTGCCGATAGGTTCCGCTGGGTAAGCCTGGGAGAACTTTCGAAAGTTCTCGATTTTTTCAAGGCGGAGGGCGTAAAGAAAGCTGTTATGGCCGGGGGCATAACTAAATCCAGGATATTCAACGAGGCCCTTAAAATAGACGGACTGATGAAATCTATCTTGGTAAAGGCCCTCGACAGGAAGGACGATACCCTCCTATCCATGATAACATCTACGCTGAGGTCTTCCGGTATCGAGTTGCTCGATTCAACCCTTTTCCTTGAGGATCTGCTTCCGTCAGCGGGCTTGTTGACTTCCATGAAACCTTCCCCGGCCCAGGAGGATGATATAAGGTTCGGTGTTTCAATAGCCAAAGAGATCGCCGGGATGGATATAGGCCTTTCGGTGTTTATCAAGGACAAGGCTGTCATAGCAGTCGAGGATATCGAAGGCACCGATGCCATGATAAAGCGCGGCGGAAGGCTTGCAGGCCCGGGGGGTACGGTCGTGAAAGTTGCGCGTCCGAAACAGAGTATGAAATTTGACCTGCCCGTGATAGGTCCGCAGACTATAGCCTCGATGGCGGAAGCGAAGGCCGGTTGTATCGCCATAGAAGCAAAGAAGACCCTGATCATAGACAAGGAGGAGACCGTGCGGATTGCCGATGGAAAGGGCATCACCGTAACGGCCATAAAATAAAATGAGCGGTATCCTGCTCTTAGGCTCGGAAGATGAAGGCCTTAAACGCGCGAGGAAAGCGCTTAAGGAATCGGATTATCGGGTGCATTTCTCGGATGAGACCGTTGACGTAAAGGCAGCATACGAGGAAGCCCTCAGCCGCCGTCCGGATATGATCATCCTGGATTTCACCTCACCGAAAGTATTTGACGCCCAATCAGCTTATCGCGCCTTCAAGAAAGACAGGTTCCTTAAGGAGACACTCCTATTTGCTGTCCTGCCCGCTGACGGAATGCAGGTCCTCGATAATATACCTGCTATAGGGGATTTTATATTCGAGCCTTTTAATCCCTCCGAGCTGGTTATCAGGGTAAGGGTGCTTCTCAAGAAGGCCATACCTACCGATTCGGAAGACATGATAAAGGCCGGGGACCTCATAATAGATGTATCCAAGTATGAGGTGACCCTGAGCGGAAGCAAGCTTGAATTGACCTTCAAGGAATATGAACTCCTCAAGTTCCTTGCCTCCAACAAGGGCCGCGTATATTCCCGCGACCAGCTCCTGGACAAGATCTGGGGCTATGACTATTACGGCGGGACCAGGACGGTAGATGTTCATATCCGCCGTTTGCGCAGCAAGATAGAAGACCGCAGGCATACCTTTATAGAGACAGTCCGCAATATCGGATACAAATTCATCGCATAATCCCTTCCGATATCCCTCCTGAAATTAATCGAGATTTAACCTACGCGTAACACAGATTTAACATCCATCCGTATACTCTTTTGTGTAAACAATAGAAACGGGAGTCGCTTGTGAAAGGGAAAGAGCCAGCAAGTAAGTACCGGTGCGCTAAGTGTGGATACATCACACAACGTACGGCGCCCCCTAAGAACTGCCCGATATGCAGGGCCGGTTCGGAAACGTTTGACGACATCGGAGTCGATAGGTCATCGAAGATCAAGGCGATCTATAAAACCCGAAGTTGATTTTACGTTAAAAGGAGGCAGTAAAATGAGAAAGCTGGCGAGTTCATTAGTTCTAGTTTCGTTATTGTGGGTTCCTTCCCTGGTTTTTGCAACAGCCACTACGCATATCTGGGCCCCGTCTACCGATGTCCAGGCTTACGGTGTAATGCACATAACAGGTGACATGTACCTTCCTACCGGAAGAGATTCAGCCGGTGACAGGCCGTCCACGGTCACAAACGAAGGTCTTACGGTCGGTGTCCTGCCGTTCGAGAAATTCAACATCGAGGCTGGTTTTGATCACAAGACCGGGTTGGGGGACCTGGATGATTATCCGATGTATTTCAACGCGAAGGGCGGCATCCCGGAAGGCGCTTTCGGCGAGTATTTCCCCGCCTTGGCCGTGGGTGCTTATGACATCGGTACAAAGAAGAACGCAACGAACTACAACATAGTCTACGGTAAAGCAGCCAAGACGTTCAAAGCCGGAGATTTTGACCTGGGAAGGGTCTCGGCCGGTTATTTTTACGGCAACGATAAGCTCCTTCTTGACCAGGACGGCAATAAGGACAACGACGGTTTCTTCGGCGCGTGGGAGAGGACGATGAGCGAGATATCGGACAAACTCTGGATATGCGTTGAATACCAGGGTACGGACAGCTCTTACGGCTGCTGGAACTTCGGCGGTTCGTGGAAGTTCTCCGACAACGTCTCGATGCTCGTCGGTTTCGACCGTTATAACAACAGGAACCTCGCCGATACGGTTACGGTTCAGTTTGACATAGACTTCGACGTGTTCAGCAAATTGTTCAAGAATAATAAGTAGAGGTGACCCATGTTTAAAAAACTAGTGTTAACGCTCGCGATATTCGCGATAGCAATAGGGGTTTCAGGTATGGCGTTCGCCCAGGATCCGAGCGGCGCCGAGACCCTTGCGCAAAACCCGAATTCACCGGTCGATTACGTGTGGGTTCTTGTATGCGGATTCCTTGTCTTCTTCATGCAGGCAGGGTTCGCGATGGTGGAAGCCGGGTTTTGCAGGGCCAAGAACGCGACGAACCTCATGGCGAAGAACACGATAGACTTTACCTTGGCTTCGCTTATCTTCATGGCTTTCGGGTTTGCGTTCATGATGGGTAATGATTACAACGGCATAATAGGTACTTCCGGATGGTTTCTCCACGGCGATAACTATGATGTAGGCCGTTACCTTATGTTCTTCTGGCAGCTGGTATTTGCCGGAACGGCAGCGACCATAGTCTCGGGTGCTGTAGCTGAAAGGCTAAAGTTCAAGGCCTATTTCCTTTACAGTATCCTGGTAACCGCCCTTATATATCCGTTGTACGGACACTGGGTCTGGGGCGGCGGCTGGCTTTCTAAACTGCCTTTCGGCGTCGGCCACGTTGATTTTGCCGGTTCCGGAGTCGTCCACACTATAGGCGGTTTCGTAGGTCTTGCCGGCGCAATAGTCCTGGGGCCGCGTTTCGGGAAGTTCGATAAGAACAGGAAGCCGAAGGCTATACCGGGCCACAGTATGACTCTTGCGGCGCTCGGTACCTTTATCCTTTGGTTCGGATGGTTCGGGTTCAACCCCGGGTCCACGTTCTCAGCCCATCAGTTGAGGATAGCGGTGATCGCGGTCAACACGAACCTTGCCGCTGCCGCAGGCGCAGCTGTCGCCTTGTTGCTTGTTTTCATGAAGACGAAGAAGTGGGATGTCGGCATGATGCTTAACGGTTGCCTGGCCGGCCTCGTGGCCATTACTGCGCCATGCGCATGGGTAGAGGCATGGGCGGCCGTCGTTATAGGCGCTATAGCCGGTGCACTGGTGGTCATCGGTGTCTACTTCTGGGAAAACCGCGGCGTTGATGATCCTGTCGGCGCGGTAAGCGTCCATGGCATAAACGGCGTTTGGGGCCTTATAAGCGTCGGGCTTTTTGCCGACGGTACTTACGGCTTGGGCTCAACTTCCGAACCCTTTGTTAAAGGGCTGTTTTACGGAGGCGGTTCCGGGCAGTTGGTCGCCCAGCTCATAGGCGCTGCCGTATGCGTTTCATGGGCGTTCATACTCGGTTTTGCAGGCTTTAAGTTAATGGATAAGATGTTCGGTATAAGGGTTTCCCCGAACGAAGAGCTCAAGGGCCTGGATATCCCCGAGCACGGGACTCCCGCTTATCCTAATTTCTATACGTACAGTAATTAAAGAGGGCCGTGAAAATGAAAAAAATAGAAGCGGTTGTTCGAGTCGAGAAGCTTGAGGAGATCACCGAGGCCCTGGATAAGTTCGGCTATCCCGGAATGATGATAACACACATCGAGGGGCATGGCCGCCAGAAGGGGCTCTCGGAGCAGTTCAGGGGAAGGGAATACAAGGTGAATTTCCTTCCGAAGATCAAGATCGAGATCGTCGTCAAGGATGGCGATGTCGAGAAGTTAGTAAAGGCCATATCGGGCATAGCCAGGACCGGAGAGATAGGGGACGGGAAGATATTCATATATCCCGTCGAAGATACTATCAGGATACGCACCGGAGAGAAAGGCGAGGGCGCGATTTAGGCCATGTTCGACAAGGAACTGATAGAGAAGATACGCAGGCTGAAGGAAGACAAAGGCTATACTCTCTATGATCTGGCGAAAAGGGTCGACATTCAGCCGTCGACCCTGGAACGCTGGTTCAAGACCAACCGCATAAACAAGGTGTATGCGGGCGTTGTAAAGGAGAGGCTGGGCATAAAATGATTTTTTATGCCCGATTTATGTTAGTTGGATACACAATTGAGGCAAAAGGAAAGGAGAGGTAAATGGCGAAAGTCTTGAAAAGTCCGCCGTTCTGGTTCTTTGCTGCATTCCTGCTTTTTACTGTGATAGCAACGGTCGTTGCGGCAGAGGAGACCGCGCCTTCCGCGACTGCGCCCGCGGAATTAGCCCAGGTTGATACAGGGGATACCGCATGGTTGCTGACTTCGGCAGCCCTTGTCCTGGTCATGACGCCTGCACTGGCTTTTTTCTATGGAGGGCTTGTCCGAAGGAAGAACATCCTGTCCATACTGATGCAGTGTTTCATGCTCATGTGCATAATAACCATACAATGGGTGCTGTTCGGGTATTCCCTTTCATTTGGTCCGGACATCAAAGGGATAATAGGGGGATTAGGGTGGTTCGGCCTGAAGAATGTCGGCCTTGAGCCTAACCCGGTTTATGCCGCGACGGTCCCTCATCAGGCGTTCATGATATTCCAAGCCATGTTCGCTATCATAACCCCGGCCCTTATCCTGGGAGCTTTTGCCGAAAGGATGAAATTCTCGACCTTCTGCATATTTTCAGTATTGTGGGCTACTATAGTCTATGACCCGGTTTGCCATTGGGTATGGGGCGCGGGAGGGTTCCTCAGGGCTGACGGAGCGCTCGATTTTGCCGGAGGCACCGTTGTGCATATTAACGCCGGTATAGCGGCGCTTGCCAGCGCGCTGGTGCTGGGCAAGAGGCAGGGCTATCCCCACAAGATATCGCCGCCGCACAATCTTCCTTTTGCCGTTCTTGGCGCGGGATTGCTCTGGTTCGGGTGGTTCGGTTTCAACGGAGGCAGCGCTCTGGGTTCGGGTGCTTTGGCAACTAATGCTTTTGTGGTCACGCATATCGCCGCCGCTGCAGCCGGGCTTACGTGGGCCATGCTTGACTGGATATTCAATTCCCGGTCTACCGTTTTGGGCATTATAACCGGAGCGGTTGGCGGCTTGGTAGCTATAACCCCTGCGTCTGGTTTTGTGAATCCGGTAGGCGCTATTTGGATAGGTATAGGTGTCTCGGTGTTTTGTTATATATCTGTCGCGGTCCTGAAAGTGAAATTCGGCTACGACGATTCACTTGATGCCTTTGGCGTCCATGGAGTGGGGGGAATATGGGGAGCGCTTGCGACTGGGCTTTGGGCCACGAAGGCGGTCAATCCCGCCGGGGCAGACGGCCTTTTCTACGGTAATCCCGCCCAGTTCTTTATACAATTCAAAGCGGTTATGATTACGGCTGTTTATTCGTTCGTGGTGACATTTGTCCTGCTAAAGGTATTGGATGCGGTCATGGGTGTGCGCGCCAGCGAACAGGATGAGAAGATAGGGCTTGACTTGACCCAGCATCGCGAAGCCGGTTACACGGTATTAGATTAAGGAGGGATGATAATGAAATATTTAATTGCCATTGTGCAGCCTGACCGGCTCGATGAAGTGCTTACCAGGCTCGAGGAGAAGGAGATACATCTTGTGACCGTCACTCCGGTCATGGGCCGAGGCCGCCAGAAAGGCATTTCAGAGGTTTACAGGAGCCATAAAGAGGCAGGCAGCCTTCTCAAGAAGGTGAAGCTTGAGATCGCCGTCAACGACGATTTCGTTAAACCTGCCGTAGACGCAATACTGGAAGGCGCCCGCACGGGACATGTAGGCGACGGGAAGATCTTTGTCCTGGAGATGCCCGAGTGCATCAGGATAAGGACGGGCGAGAAAGGCTGTCCGGCAATAGGGTAAAACCATCCCCGGAGATTTAACATTCCTGTAATATGGATTTAACAATAGGGTTGTATACTTTTTGCACAAAATAAAAGGAGGAAGCCAGCATGGCAAAGAAGAAGGAAGTGAAGGAAGTCAAGACAGCCAATCCGTTGGCGAACGGCTCGTTCAATGAGAAAGCCGCCCGCGACGTGATAAAGTTGATCAAGGAAAAAGACATCAAGATGGTCGACCTGAAGTTCAACGACCTTCCCGGTCTTTGGCAGCATTTTACCATACCCGCTTCAGAGATCAAGGAGATGGACGATATCACCCACTCCATATGGGTCGATGGTATAGGTTTCGACGGTTCCTCGATACGCGGTTTCCAGAAGATACAGGAATCCGACATGATCCTTATCCCGGACCCGACGAGCGCAGTGATCGATCCTGTTTGTGAGGTGCCGACGGTCAGCATACTATGCGACATCTATGACCCGCTTACACGCAAGCCGTATTCGCGCGATCCGCGTTACATAGCGAGGAAAGCAGAGAAGTACCTCAAGGATACCGGAATAGCCGACAGTATCTATTTTGGGCCGGAAGCCGAGTTCTTCCTTTTTAATGACGTGCGTTTCGACCAGAACGAGAATTCAGGCTATTATTTCGTGGATTCCAACGAAGGTGACTGGAATACCGGACGCAAAGAAGAGCCGAACCTCGGATACAAGATCCGTTACAAGGAAGGATACTTCCCCGTTCCGCCGCATGACACCTTGCAGGACCTGAGGAGCAGGATGATACTCAAGATGAAGGAAGCCGGTGTCAACATTGAGGTCCATCATCATGAGGTTGCTACCGCCGGACAGTGCGAAATCGACATAAAGTTCGATAAACTCACTAAGATGGCCGACAGCCTGCTTATGTACAAGTACATAATCAAGAATATGGCCAGGAAAGCCGGGATGGTAGCTACTTTCATGCCGAAGCCGCTCTTTGCAGATAACGGTTCCGGTATGCATTGCCACCAGAGTTTGTGGAAGAACGGCGTTAACCTGTTTTATGACAAGAACGGCTACGCGCTCCTGAGCCAGACCGCCAAGTATTACATCGGCGGGCTGCTCAAGCACGCGAATAGCCTTATGGCATTCTGCGCCCCGACCACGAACTCTTATAAGAGGCTTGTCCCGGGCTACGAAGCGCCTGTTAACCTTGTCTATTCGGCCCGTAACCGTTCCGCCGCAGTACGTATACCTATGTACAGCGACAGCCCGAAATCCAAGAGGATCGAGTTCAGGCCGCCGGACCCGTCATGCAACGGTTATATAGCGTTTGCTGCCATGCTCATGGCCGGTTTGGACGGTATCCAGAACAAGATCGATCCGGGCAAGCCTACCGATAAGGACCTCTTTGAGCTGGGAGAGGAAGAGATGTCTAAGATACCGACCGTCCCGTCATCGCTGCGCCGCTCCATCGATGCGCTTGAGGCGGACCACGATTACCTGCTCAAGGGCGGCGTATTTACCAAGGACGTAATAGACATCTGGATCGAATACAAGAGGAAGAAGGAGATAGATGCCGTCAGGATGCGTCCGCATCCCTACGAGTTCTACCTTTACTTCGATATCTGATAGTTATTCGAGAGGCGGGTTATAGGGGCGGTTCTGATAAGGGCTTGCTGGCTCCTCACCTTTAACAGGTGACGGGACCGTCCCTTTTTTACTCCCGGAGAAGGCCAAATATACGACAAATATAAGGTTTGCTATAGGCACAAGTAACAGCAGCGACAAAATCCCCGGTTTACCCCTTGCCTCGGATATCCTGCACCACATGTAGATAGTGACGACCAGGTTCAGGAACGGCACAAATAAAGCGAGCAGCCAAAAATAGCTTAAACCGCCTATTTTACACATAAGGAACAGGTTTGCTACCGGTATCCACGCCAACCAAGACGGCTGTGTGCAGGTCTTTATGGCTATTAATTGAAGGCATAAAGCAAAGAAGACATGGAAGAACAGCAAGATCGCCAGAATTATGCCAAGAAAGATCGCTAAGAATGCTGCAGTATCCGCAGCGGTTACCGTTTGCGATTCCTGGGAGAACTTTTGCTCGTGGTCTATAGCGATTTTGGACTGCGGCTCTTTCAACTGCGCAGGAGCACTTTCAACATCTTCTGCCATTATCGGTTTTCCATTGATCGATTCAATCTCGGAAAGGTCGTAGGTCATTTCGGTGACCCCGTATATATCCATAGTGACGGTATTGCCGGTAATAGACTTGATATCCCCGTCTACGGTCTTACCCGATTTGAAAATTAAAGTATCCGCCCAAAGATTTGCGCTGAAGAGTATCGATACAACAGACAAAATAATGATTTTTTTCATGAGAATGTCCCTTTTTGGTGATTTTATACGTTTTTGGTACCAAAATCAACAGAATTTCTTTACTTGCTTTTTAGCGCTTTTTTGGTATAATAAAAGGCCAAATTAGAGAGGTGAAAATGGACCCGATCCGCTTTGCCATGGCCCAGGTAAACCCTACCGTGGGCGACCTTCAGGGTAATAAGGAAAAGATCATTAAATCCATAAGTGACGCAAGATCATTGGGTTGCGACGTGGTTATCCTACCTGAACTGGCATTGACAGGGTATCCTCCCGAAGACCTGCTTTTGAAGCCCCAATTCGTAGATGACGCCATGAAGGCCCTCAATGATATAGCGCATAAAGCGGATAATATAATAGTAATAGTCGGTTGTCTTGATAAGGGCAAGGATGGCATCTACAATTCGGCCGCTCTTATACGCGATAAAGAACTGCTCCATATATACCATAAGATACTCCTACCGAATTACGGTGTTTTTGACGAAAAACGCTATTTTAATGCCGGGAACGAGACATTCGCTTTCAAGCTGGAGGGGCTTAAGATAGGCGTAAATATATGCGAAGACATATGGGAAGGCGCAGGGCCGGCCAATTTCGCGGCCATGGAGATGGGCGCCCAGGTGATCATAAATATATCAGCTTCCCCGTATCATTCGGGCAAGCTGCAGGAACGCGAGAACATGCTGGTCGAACGAGCTCGCGAGACCGCTTCCATAATATTCTATAATAACCTTGTGGGCGGACAGGATGAACTGGTTTTTGACGGCGGAAGCATGATAATAGGCTGGAAAGGGTCCGTTCTTGCCAGGGGTAAGCAATTTGAGGAAGATATAGTTCTTTTTGACCTCAACGCGGAAGAATATCTCAAATACAGGAAAGCACCGAAAAAGAAGAATGGTGCCCTGGCGTATAAGACCAGGGAACTGTCCCTCAAGAGGTGTGAGGTCAAGATCCGCCCTCCGTTCCCTCCGCACAGGACCGAGAAACTCGGCAGCGTAGAAGAGATCTACAAGGCCCTGGTGGCCGGTACAAGGGATTATGTCCTGAAGAACGGTTTTAAGAAAGCTGTTCTCGGTGTCAGCGGAGGCATAGATTCCGCTCTTGTAGCGTGCATAGCCGCCGATGCAATGGGGAAAGACAATGTAGCTGCAGTTACCATGCCCTCGATGTATACGAAGGAAGAGACCCGCGCCGATGCAATAGCTGTTGCCAAGCACCTGGGACTTAAAGTCATAACTATCCCAATAAATGTATTATACCAGTCGTATATGAGGCTCCTTAAAAAAGAATTCAAGGATGCGAAACCTAATATAGCGGAGGAGAACCTACAGGCCAGGATACGCGGCAACATGCTGATGGCCTTATCAAATAAATTCGATTGGCTGGTGCTTACCACCGGCAACAAGAGTGAAATGTCCACCGGATATTGCACTCTTTACGGGGACATGGCCGGAGGGTTTGCGGTGTTGAAAGACGTGCCGAAGATGACCGTCTACCAGCTTGCGGAGTACAGGAATGCCGTGGCAAGGAAAGAGATAATACCGGTTACTACCATCAAGAGGCCTCCTACGGCCGAACTCAGGCCAAACCAAAAGGACCAGGATTCCCTGCCGCCGTATCACCTTCTCGATGCCATACTCAAGCTTTATGTGGAAGAGGACAGGTCCGCGAATGAGATAGTCGCCCAGCGTTTTGACCCGAAAGTGGTAAAGAAGGTCATTAATATGGTCGACAAGAACGAATACAAGAGACGCCAGAGCCCCCCGGGTGTCAAGATAACCCCGAAGGCTTTCGGCAGGGACCGCCGCATCCCGATAACCAACAGATATTAAAAAGGAGACGTAAAATGCCAGCAAGAATAGTCAAGGACAAGGAATATGTGTTGAAGATGGCCAAAGAGGCCAACGTGAAGTTCATCAGGCTCTGGTTCACGGATATCCTGGGTTTTGTCAAATCCTTCGCCATAACCGTCGAGGAACTTGAAGGGGCCCTTGAAGAGGGTATGGGTTTTGACGGTTCTTCGATAGAAGGTTTCGCGCGCATAGATGAGTCGGACATGATGGCCAGGCCCGATCCGAGCACCTTTGTCCTGCTTCCGTGGAGACCGAAGGATGAGTTTGCGGTTGCCAGGATGTTTTGCGATATTGTCAGGCCTGACGGGACCCCGTTCACCGGAGACCCGAGGTATATCCTCAAGCAGAACCTGAAACGCGCCGCAAAGCTTGGGTTTACCTTCTACGTGGGCCCGGAGCTGGAATTCTTTTATTTCAAGGACAACAACGGGACGGAACCGCTCGATGCCGGCGGGTATTTCGACCTGATCCCGCCCGATCCGGCCGCCGACCTGAGGCGCGATACCGTTCTGATGCTTGAGGCGATGGGGATCGGCGTGGAATACAGCCATCACGAGGTATCTCCCAGCCAGCATGAGATAGACCTCAGGTATACCGATGCCCTGACTATGGCCGATGCCGCCATGACTTACCGTGTAGTAGTAAAGGAAGTTGCCCAACGTTTTGGCGTATATGCGACCTTTATGCCGAAACCCGTTTTTGGCATGAACGGTTCCGGTATGCATGTCCACCAGTCGTTGTTCAAGGGAGACAAGAACGCCTTCTTTGACGCCAAGGATAAATTCCATCTTTCTAAGATCGCCAAGTCCTATATCGCGGGACTTCTCAAACATTCGCGCGAGATAACTGCGGTTACAAGCCAATGGGTCAATTCATACAAGAGGCTTGTGCCGGGTTATGAAGCACCTGTTTATATAGCTTGGGCGAAGAAGAACCGTTCCACGCTTGTCAGGATACCTGAATACAAGGTTGGGAAAGAAAAGGCAACGCGCGTGGAGTACCGTTCGCCGGACCCGGCCTGCAATCCGTATCTTGCCTTCAGCGTGATGCTTGCCGCCGGGCTTGAAGGTATCGAAAAGAACTATGAATTGATCCCCCCTACAGAAGAGAATGTTTTTGAGCTCACTCCGGACGAGAGGGCCAAGAGGGGAATACGTCCGCTCCCGGGTGATTTGTATGAGGCTATCCTCGAGACCGAGAAGAGTTCTGTCGTAAAGAAAGCTCTCGGGGACCATGCCTTTACCACGTTTATCGAGAACAAGAAGATAGAGTGGGACAAATACAGGGCCCGGGTTACGGACTATGAAATAAAGGAGTACCTGTCTATACTATGAAGCGAAAACCTGCGGCAAGGGCACAGAAGCCGTCGGCTTATGAGAGGCACATAGAAGCCCTCTCCAAGATAAGCCAGACGATAACCTCTAACCTTTATCTTGAAGACATACTCAAGCTTATTGTCATGGTCACTGCCGAGCTTATGGATTCCAACATATGCTCGCTCATGCTCGTTGATGAGCAGAAAGGCGAACTGGTAATCCGCGCTACCCAGAGCGTAAGTGAGGCATACAATAAGAAGCCCAACATAAAAATAGGCGAAGGTATCGCCGGGATGGTGGCTAAGGACGGAAAACCTATAGTCGCTTCCGACGTTCGCGAAGATGAAAGATACATCAACAGGGAGATAGCAAGAAAAGAGAAGATCTGCTCCCTTCTGTCTGTGCCCATGTCCGTCAAGGGAAAGGTCATAGGCGTATTGAATGTCTATACTTCCGCGCCCCACAAGTTCACCAAGACCGAGACCAATGTTCTTACCGCTGTGGCGAACCAGGCGGCGGTGGCCATTGAGAACGCCCAGCTGATGGTAAAATCAAAGATAATCCAGGAAGAGCTCGAGACCAGGAAGATCGTGGAGAGGGCAAAAGGGATACTTATGCGTAAGGGTCTTAGCGAGGAAGATGCTTTTAGGAGGATACAGAAGCAGGCCATGAGCCTCCGCAAGACCATGCGGCAAATAGCGGAAGCTATAATACTTACCGATGAATTGGAAAAGGGGAAATAAAGCTTATTTTAAGGTTGACTTTAATAAGGTTTTATAATATAATCGTAAAAAGATTTTTGTAAGTTAGCCATATTTTTGAAATCGTAGCAAAAAAGGAGCGAAAGATCTATGAGGAGAAGCTTTTTTGTCCTTAGCGCCTTAGTGCTTTCCCTGGCCGTTATCGGCTGTTCGCAAAAAAAGCCCGAAGCACCCGCTCCTGAACCCGCAGCGCCTATAGAAGTTCCGAAACCCGAAGTTCGAGAAGAGATCCCTGAAGTAGTTTGCGAAGAGGTCCGTAAGGAAATAATAATATCCGATTTTGATTCAGGGACCAAACCTAACAATATAGGAGGGGATTTTGGTTCCTGGGACAAAGACCCCGGGGATACGACCCAAGGTGCCAGGATGACCCTTAATCCGGACCAGAAATACGGGAAAGACGGTTTTTGCCTGGAACTGGATTATGACGTGGATTCGCCAAACCCTGCATATAATGGATTTTGGATGAAATTGAAAGATATTGACGCTTCGGCCTATGATAAGCTGGTAATGTATATAAAAGGCGATGATGCCAAAGGATATCCGCAGAAGGTAAAGATAGAACTTAAGAATGCCCAAGGAGAGACGGGCAAGGCGTATATTACCCAGATAAGCGGTACCTGGGCTCCGATAGAGGTCCCTTTTTCGAGTTTCCAGGGCATGAATGATTTTAGTAAGCTGACCGAGTTCACTGTTGTCTTCGAGGATTCTGTCTCAAGGCCGAAAACCGGCGCCATCTATTTGGATAACATAGGTTTTGCGAGAGACTAAGCCATAATGGATTTTAAGTTCACCGAAAACAGCTTCAAACTGGGCCAGGAAGATACCTATATCTATTCGGGTGAGATACATTATTTCAGGATAAAACCCGAGAACTGGCCGTCCCACCTTAAAAAGGCCAAAGCTGCCAATCTTAATACGGTAAGTACGTATATTCCGTGGGATTGGCATGAGTATGAAGAGGGAAAGTTCGATTTTTCCGGGCACACCAATCCACAAAGGAACCTTCTCGGCTTTATCGAGTTATGCAAGAAGAACGGCCTTCAGCTTATAGTCAAGCCGGGTCCGTATATTCTGGCGGAATACATGGACCACGGATTACCGCAGTGGCTTCTTTCCACGCACCCCGAGATACTTTCACTGAACAAGGAAGGAAAGCCGTTCGGGCACGCTCGTGTTACCCTGATGCATCCTGTTTACCTTAAGTACGCGAAGCTCTGGTATGACAGGGTTCTTGAGATAGTCAGGAATAACTGCATAAATAAACCCAACGGTATAATAATCGCAATGCAGGTTTGCAATGAGATAGGTGTATTTACATGGCTGGACAAGGAAGCCGATTATAATCCCGTAGCTCTGGATTATTACAGGAAATTCCTTTCCGATAAATACAAGAAGATCAACAGGCTCAATGCAATATACAAGACTAAGTATAAGAGTTTTTCTTCTGCCGCGGCGCCCTCAGGCAGCATATCCAAGCTTTCCGAACTGGCTGCTGACATAGATTGGCACATGTTTTGGCGCTTTTATTATGCCATATATCTTGAATACCTCAGCAAAGAAGCTTCCAGGAGGGGGGTTACCGTACCTTTCACGCACAATCTTCCCGGATGGGTATGGGGTCGTTCCGTGGAGTTTCCTCTGAATATAACCATGTACCAGGACGTAGCCAAACTCTATCCTAAGATAATGTTGGCCGTAGACCATATACCTGAGAATGTCTCTTACAGGAATTTCCATGATGTATCCATTATCCAGCAGTTTGCCCGCGCCATGCAGGGTAATAAGGGCCCCGTATTTGTAGCGGAAATGCAGGCGGGGACCAGGGAGCATAACGTCGTTACGTATCCGGATGAACTCGAACTGTTCTACAGGTCGTCCATGGCTTACGGCGCCGCAGGCATGAATTTTTACATGTTCTCCCAGGGCAAGAACCCGAAAGGCAAATCCGCCGTCGGGCCGACCTTTTATTGGCAGACCCCCCTGGATTGGGAAGGAAGGGAGTCGCCGCTCTATCCGGTAATACGCAGGTTCGGGAAACTTGCATCGACCTTCGGGACACTCACCTGTAAGGCGAAGGCGAGATCCAAAGTGGCCCTGCTCTTTTACAAGCCGTATTATTGTACAGAACTGGTCGATTCGTACGATCTTCCAAAGATCGGACTCAGTTATAACCCTAAGGCTATAAGAGATAATATACTCTATGAGGGGATGGCCAAGGTCCTTAAAATGCTCAATTGCGATTATGACATACTTGACCTTGAGCTGGTCAAAACAAAGGACCTGTCGGAATATAAGCAGGCTTGGGTCATGTCGCTGGAATATATGGACGCCGAATCCCAGAAGGTCCTTTCTAATTACGTTTTGGGGGGAGGACATCTTGTTATATTGCCAAGGGTCCCGAAGTATGACCTTTCCATGAGACCGTGTGAGATAATCAAGCAGTCGCTCAAGATCGGGGAGGCGCAAGAGGTATCCCCGCGCATGCCCACCATAGAATTTTTTGATGTGAAAGAGATGGCAGTATTGAATCCGGTGCAGGTCTTCAACGAGTCGACCGCCGAGCCGGTAGCGCTCCTTGCCGATGACAGCGTTTGCGGTTTTGTAAAGCATTTCGGCAGCGGCTGGGCCTTGGTGCTTGGGACAGCGTTCGGGTATTCGGTACAGGAAAATATAGAGGCCTATTCGCGTATCCTGAAGATGGACGATATCAGGGGGAATGCGCTGTCGACCAACGGCAGGCTTACTGTACAGGAGTTTTTCGGAAACGGGCACGCCTTTCTTTTCATAGCGAATTATTACAGGACGCCCGAATCCGGATATATAACTTATGCCGATCCCGTTTCCGGGACAGAGAAGAAGATGCCTTACGGGAAGGAGATGACGGTAGCGCCCTTGAGCGGGTTGCTTATACCTGTAGGCGTTCCTGTCCAGGGTTCCCGCGCAGCGGATGCCAGGATGATCTTTTCTACATCGCAGGTCTTGAGCGCTTTCGAAAAAGGCGGTTCCGTATACATGGAACTTCACGGTTACCCGAGGTCGGAAGGTGAGTTGACGGTTGCTTTTAAAAAGAAGCCCAAGCAAGTATTCGCCGACGGCAAGAAACTCGAGTTTTCCTACAAGTCCGGCGAGGCCATAATACCCTTCAAGCACAGCGACGAAGGTCCGGTGCTCCTGAAGATCAATCTGGGATAATATCATGGTATCTTTGCGTCATATATTTACGGTTATTTTTGTTTTCTGCATTTTTCCCTTTCCATGCAAGGCCCAGGATAGCGCCTGTGCCAGGATACCCGCCGGATCCGATATCAAGGTGATAGATCATTTTAACGACGGTAAGGACCCTAACGAGATAGACGGCGCCCCTTCCCTCGAGTGTAAAAAACCGGCTTTCCTGCAGGCTGCGTACAGCAATAAGGTAAGGCACGGGGAAAAAGGTTATTCACTGGAACTGGAGTTCTATATTCCAAAAGGCGACCAGGCTTCCTGGTCTACAGGCCTTAACGATATAGATATAAGCGCGGCAAATGGCATATCATTTTGGATGAAAGGTGCCGAAGGTTCCGAAAAGTTGTGGATAGCCCTGGAAGATTCTTACGGCGCAAGCAAGCAGACGGATATTTCCCCGATGGTCAAGGCCACAACGGACTGGCAGGAGATAAAGGTCCCTATGGACAGATTTCCGTCGGTTGACCTTAATAAACTTGCAAGGCTTACCTTTCTGTTCAAGGGCGAACCTAATGTGATAAGCGGCAAGATATACCTGGACGACATAGCCTTCTACGGGGGACAGGAGCTTTTTTTCAGCGGTTTGAAGGATAATATCAACCGCTATCCGGGTAAGGTGACGGATGATGAGCGCAGGCAGGTATTATTGACCAGCGCGGACAGAGAAATGCTTATGGGTATAGCAAAGGATACGTGGGGTTTTTTCGATAATGTTGTGGACAAGAGAAGCCACCTTCCGCTTGATTGGATAGGTATGGCGCCGGAAAGGCAGGTGGGTGATTACACTTCCCCGACGAATACCGGCCTGTATTTCATAAATGTAGTTTCCGCTTTTGACCTCGGGTTTATCACGCGCGAAGATGCTGTCAAGCGTATATCCGATACACTTGATATCATCGAGAAGATGCCCCGTTGGCACGGCTTATGGGACAATTACCATTCCACCACTAACCTTCATGTAACCCGCAGGTATATCTCGTCCGTGGATAACGGTTGGCTTGCCGGGGGCCTTGTGATAGCAAGGCAGGCTTTTGAGAAGGAACTTGGCCGGCGCTGCTCTTCTATATTAAAGGAAATGGATTTTTCCGCTCTCTACAACAAGGAACTGGGGCAGTTGAACCTTGGTTACGACAGGGATACAGGGAAATATTCGCCATATAACTACGGTCAGCTTAACGGTGAGGCCAGGTTTACCAGCCTTATAGCTATCGGAAAGGGCGATGTCCCGAAGGAGCACTGGTATAAGATGGCCAGGACGTTCCCGCCCGAAGTAGATTGGCAGTCCCAGAAGCCGGAAGGGAAGATGGTCAAAAAAGACAGGGTAGAGTATTTCCAGGGATATTACATTTATGAGGGGGAAAAGATCGTCCCGAGCTGGGGAGGGAGCCTTTTCGAGTTCCTTATGCCTTCTCTTATGGTGGAGGAGAAGGAGCTGGCACCCAAAGGACTTGGCCTTAATGACCTGAAAGGCGCACGCGCCCATATAGCTTTTGCGGATAAAAAGGGTTATAAAGCTTGGGGATTTTCCCCGTGTTCCACACCTGACGGAAATTACGGAGGCTACACGGAGTACGGCGTAGCGGGCATAGGCTTCAAGGGCTATAAGGATGAAGGTGTTATCACGCCGCATGTCGTTTTCCTTTCCCTTGCGTTTGTCCCTGAAGAGGCGATATCGAACATAAGAAGGATGCTTTTTTATTTTAATATGTACGGGGAATACGGGTTGTACGACTCCGTTAATGTCAAGAGCGGGAAGGTATCGTATAAATACCTCGCCCTTGATCAGGGCATGATATTACCTTCAATAGATAACTACCTGAATAATGGGGCGATAAGGCAAAGGTTCCGCAAGGATCCTATTGCCGTTAAGACAGAGAGATTGTTGAACGAGAATTTTTTTGAATAAGGGGCCGGCAATATGAGAAATTCGAGTACCAAGAATGCATTGGCAATCGACAGGGTCCTTTCCGATAAGCAGAGGAAGAACCTGTCAATACTTGAGCTCGTGGTAAAGCACGGGCCCATATCGCGTACCGAGATATCGAGGCAAACAGGCCTCAATATCGTAACGATCTCCAATTACATAAACGAGTTCATAGCCAACGGCCTTGTGGTGGAGAAGGGTTTTGACGTTTCTACGGGAGGAAGGCGCCCGACGCTTGTTGAGCTCAATCCCAAGTTCGGCTACATAATAGGGGTAGGCTTGACCGCGCTGAACATCGTCGGCATTCTCGTGGACCCGAAGATGCAGGTAATTTGCGAGGTTAAAAAAGACAGGCCGGCAGATAACAGCGAGGCGATAATAGACAAGCTCGTGGAGACCGTCGAAGAAGTACTCAATAAATCCAAGATAGAGCCTGACAAGGTAAAAGGCCTCGGGATAGGGGTACCGGGGGTAATAGACGTGGAAGGCCAGACGATAAGATGGTTGGGAGCAATGGGGCTATCCATGGTATCAATATCCGGCGTATCTTTAAAGGACATATTCGAGAAAGAATTCGATATCCCCACTCTTGTCGAGCACGATGCCGCTTGCGCCGTTTTCGGAGAGCGCTGGTTCGGTTTCGAGTCCGATATAAACGATATGATATATATGTATACAGGCGTAGGTTGCGGACTTATAATAAACGGGCAGATATACCGGGGCTCTAATGGTTCAGCCGGAGAGGTAGGCATATTTAACGCTGCCGAATCCGATTCCGGGTCAAGACGCACGGAGTCTTTGAACCTCGGTACGTGGGAGATAGACCTCGGTGTGGCATATTCTGCCAGGGAAGCTTTTAACAGGGGTTCCAAGTCGCGGATATTCGAATTAGCCGGGGGGGATCCGGGAAAAATAAATTTAGGCACTGCGATAGAAGCATCCAAGGCTGGAGACAAATTGGCTATGGAGCTTCTTGAAAATGCCGGAAAGCAGTTGGGAAAGAAGATAGCGTTCCTGGTCAACCTCCTTAACCCGGAAGTCGTTGTCATAGGCGGCGGGGTCGAACAGGCCGGATCGGTCCTCATGGATTCCGTGAAGAGGACGATCCATTCCTGGTCGAGGGAGGAGAATATCAGGAACCTGAGGATAGTCCCTGCAAGGCTTGGGCACAATGCGGTTTCCATGGGCTCTGCCTGCCTTGTCTTGCAGAGGATATTTATGAACGCATAAAAAACAGGAGGCTTTGCGATGAAAGGACCGGCGAAGTTATTGGCATGTGTTATCATCCTTGCCTTTGTCCTGCAGTTGGCGGGATGCGGCCAGCAGGAGGTTGGAGGAAAACCTAAAAAGGTACCTATCAAAGTCGCTTTCTGGGGCAGTCCAGAAGAGATCGAGATCATAACCGCTACCATAAATAACTGGCAAAAGACGCATCCTGATATCCAGGTGAAGCTGGAACATATACCGTTCGGAAGTTATGTCAGTAAAATACTTACCGAGATAGCGGGCAGGGCCGCCCCGGATATTATCGCGGCGGAAGTCAATATGTTCGTATCCTTTGCCGATAAGGATGTCTTTCTCGACTTAAACCCCTACATGGAAAAAGACTCCACTTTTAACCTTGGGGATTTCTTCCCGGAGGTGGTCGATAGGTATACGGTTAACGGGAAAGTCCTGGCCATACCCAGGGACACCGCTCCGATGGCGTGTATTTATTACAACAAGAAACTGCTGGATGAGGCAGGTGTCGCCTATCCTACCGATGACTGGAACTGGGATGACCTTTTAGAAATGGCCAAGAAGCTTACAAAGTATGATAAGGACGGCAAGGTCATACAGTACGGTTTTTACAGCGACATGTGGCCGAATTTTGTATTATGCAACGGCGGTAAAATAGCCGATGATATCAAGCATCCGAAGAAATGCCTTTTGGGTTCGCAGGCATCAATGGGCGGGCTGCAGTTCCTGGTAGATCTTTCGCAGAAATATAAGGTATCGCCTACTTCCAGCACTTTCCGCAACCAGGGTCTCGGTGTAATACAGATGTTCATGATGCAGAGGGTTGCCATGTTCCATTCCGGCATATGGGAGACCCCTATTGTAAGGAAAATAAAGGATTTCGACTGGGATGTAGCCATGTTCCCGAAAGGCCCGACAGGTATAAGGAAATTCGCCACGGGAGGCACCGGTTACGGCATCCTGAATTCCACGAAATATCCCAAGGAGGCATGGGAAGTCCTTAAGGCCTTAAGCGGCGATGACGGGCAGATAATGCTTGCCGAATCCGGACTGGCGCAGCCTGCCAACAAGAAGATAGCGGAAGGCGAGCATTTTGCCTTAAGCAATAAAGTGCCGCTCAACAAAAAGATGCTTAATGATGCCGTAAAGATGACGGTGTATGATCCATTCAGCCCGAAATGGAGGGAGATAAGGGACCTTTATATATATCCCGAATTCGACCTGATGTTTAACGGGCTTAAGTCCGTTAAGGACGCCGTAGATGCGATCGTGCCCAAGGCCGACGAGTTATTCAAGGAGGGGAATTAATACAGTAAGATGAAATTCCAGACTGAATACGGTTATTTTACCGATGACGGGAAAGAATATGTCATAACCAGGCCGGATACTCCTCGCCCATGGGTAAATGTGGTCTCGAACGGGTCTTATGCGTTTGCTGTTTCGCAGACAGGATCGGGTTTCTCCTGGTGGGAGAACTCCAATCTTGCGAGGATAACGCGTTGGGAGCAGGACCTGGTAAGGGACGAGTGGGGCAAATACATCTACGTAAAAGACAGGGATACCGGAGAACATTGGTCCCTCGGCTGGAAGCCCGTATGCCCTGATTTTGACAGGTATGAATGCAGGCATGGTTTGGGCTATACGAAGCTACTGTCCGTATACAAGGGTATAGATGCATGTGTCACCATGTTCGTCCCGAGAGGAGAGCAGATCGAGCTTTGGAAGGTCACATTAAAGAATGAATCCGCCGCAGCCAGGTCACTGTCCCTTTTTACCTATTTTGAATGGCTGCTCGGGAATAAGGATGATAATCACAGGGAGTTCCACAGGACGTTCATTGGGACGGAATACGATAAGGATACGCATGCACTTTACGGCACCAAGAGGAAGCAGCTCATGCTTCAGGGGCAGGTCCTGAGCGAGTGGCCGTGTACCGCTTTCTTCGCGTCGTCGATAGAACCCGAATATTATGAAGGCGACAAGGAGAATTTCATAGGAATGTATAGGACCCTTGCCGATCCCGAAGCTGTGGAGAAAGGTATACTAACCAATACCACGGGCAGATGGAATGATTCCATAGCCAGCTTCCAGGTCAACATCTCGCTTGAACCGGGTGAAGCGAAAGAGATAGTATTTATGCTCGGTATGAGCCAGGGAAAAGCCAAAGATGCCAAACTGATAAAGAAGTATTTTGATGTAAAGAACTCCGATTCCGCCCTAGCCGAGGTCAGGAAATACTGGGACGATCTGCTTTCAGGCCTTACTGTAAATACTCCGGATGATGCGATGAACCTGATGACCAACACCTGGCTTAAGTACCAGGCCATATCAGGAAGGATCTGGGCCCGTTGTGCATATTACCAATCCAGCGGGGCCTACGGCTTCAGGGACCAGTTGCAAGACAGCCAGGTTTTCCTGCCCCTTGACACATCGCTGACAAAGAAACAGATACTTCTTCACGCAGCGCACCAGTTCAAGGACGGCACGGTCTACCACTGGTGGCATACGCTGGCCGAATGGGGGCCGAGGACAAAGAAGGTCGACGACCTCTTGTGGCTGGTCTTTGTGACCATAAGTTATATAGAAGAGACCGCCGATTATAAGATACTCAAAGAAAAGGTCAAGTTCGCGGACGGCGGCAGCGCCACGCTTTTAGAGCATTGTGAACGGTCGTTAAAAAAGGTCATGTCAAGGTTCTCGAAGAGGGGCCTTCCCCTGATAGGTGAAGGCGACTGGAATGACGGCATGAATTTCGTCGGGATTGGTTTTAAAGGTGAGTCGATATGGATGGCGCATTTCTTCGCCTATATCATCAAGAGGTGGGCGGAAGAAGTCCTTTCCAGCAAGAAGGTTAACAGGAGATCCGATTCCAGGAGGTATTTAAAGAAGTACGACGAGCTCAAGAATGCCATCAATAAGCATGCCTGGGATGGCCAGTGGTATTGGCGCGCCACATGCGATGACGGTTCTCTTGTCGGCAGCTCGAAATGCAAGGAAGGCAAGATCTTCCTTAACGCGCAGATATGGGCCGTAATGGCGGGTACAGGGACCGAAGACCGGATAAAGAAAGCCCTGGAATCCTGCAGGAAATACATATACAGGGATTATGGCGCTATATTGCTTTATCCTGCTTTCCATGAACCGAATGATAAAATAGGTTATATAAGCCGTTATGCGTCAGGCGTAAGGGAGAACGGGGGTGTATATACCCATGCAGCTACATGGGCGGTCATAGCGGAAGCGCTCATGAAGAACCCTGAACTGGCCTTTGACTTGTACAGCAAGATATGCCCGCCCAACAGGAGTAAGGACATCGACCATTACAAGGCCGAGCCTTACGTTACGCCTGGGAATTCGGACGGTCCTGATTCGGTCAATTACGGCAGGGGAAGCTGGACATGGTATACAGGTTCGGCAGCCTGGCTTTACAGGTCCGGTACCAACTGGATATTAGGCATCAGGCCCGTCTTGGAAGGCTTGCTTGTAGACCCGTGTATACCGGGATCGTGGGGCGGTTTTGAGATGACCAGGAAATTCCGCGGCGCGGTTTATAAGATAATAGTATCCGACCCGGACCACGTTTCTTTCGGGGTCAGGGAGGTGAAACTTGACGGTAAAAATATAAAAGGGAATGTTATCCCTGCCTTAAAGGACAAAAAGATACATCTGGTCGAAGTGATGCTTGGAAAGTGATCTATTTGCCCTTGAAATAAGCCTGTGATTGAGGTAGACTTATATCCATGCTTTTAAAAGCAGAAAGGGGATGAGGGTCAAATGAAGAACTTATTTTCTTTTCTGGCCGCTTCTGCGGTAGCTTTACTATTTGCCGGGCAGGTATCGGCGGCAACTCTGGTAATAGCAGATTTCAATACGGGCGATAAACCGAATAACATCGGCGGGGATTTTGGCGCCTGGAACAAGGATGAAGCTGACCAGACCCAGGGTTGTAAGATGAATTTCAACTCCGGGGAGAAGAACGGGTCTTCGGGTTTTGCTATACAGTTGGATTACGATGTGGATTCCCCGAACCCCGCTTATAACGGTTTTTGGATGAAATTGAAGAGCCAGGACATCTCCCAGTATGATAAGCTGAGCTTCTGGATAAAGGGTGATGCGGTTGCCGGGTTCTCACCCAAGGTCAAGCTTGAGCTAAAGAATTCAAAGGGGGAAGTGGGCAGGTATATGCTTACCGATATTACTTCGGACTGGAAAGAAGTGATGATACCGGTTAACCAGTTCGCGGGTCTTACGGACCTGACATCGATGACCGAATTCGTAATAGTCTTCGATGATATGACCTGTTCTGCGAAGAAACAAGGCACAATCTATATTGACGATATAGCTTTCGTCAAGTAAGGAATAGTTTTTGGAGTCAAAGGCTTCAGATATACCTATGGGCGGCTTGGAGCAGGGCTATGATGGCACGGACTCTGCAGGCCGCCCTTTTATTTTATCCGGAAAAATCAGCATGGAAGAAGATAAATCCAAGATCGAGGCAAAAGTCAGGCGGGAAGTCATGCAGCTCTTCATAGAAGAAGCCAAGATAGAGGCGGAAGCTAAAGAGCAGCATGACAGGCTCCTCAAGGACAAGGAAGAAGAGGAGAGGGTCAGGTCTGCAATGGGGGTTGGACGTACAATTAAGATCGCCCCCGACAGGGAAAGCCTTGAGCTCGATATGGCGGCGATGAGAGCACGCATGAGGCTGGAAGAGAGGATACGGATAGAGAAACTCAAGGGGAGGAGGATATTCCAGGCCGCGGTAATATCGTCCGTTGTCATAGTCATAGCCGCGTCTTTTTTGATCCTCCAGCAAAGGGATAATATCGTATACTATGACCTTGGCGCCATAAGGGATTCCCTGCAGCAGGCGGTCTTGTATCACGGACAGTTCAAGGTTGATGAAGTGATCCTTGCGAAGGACATGCCTTACGCTACCTTGGACCTGTCTTTTGTCCCGACGACGGAAAAAGACCTGAAAGATTTTGTCGAGAACGTGATAAGGAAGTACTCGATGCTGCGCCCGGGAGAGAAGATAAACCTTGTATTGAAGGCGCAAAAACGCGTTTATGCCACCGTTTCTTACCTGCCCAGGAGCAACTCAATAGAGATAGAATTGATGAGGTAATGCCCTTGCTGACGGGATTCACCTTTGACCTGAAGAACAAAGCCCCGCGCGGTTGTCCTCCCGATATCTGGGCCGAACACGACGACCCCGATACGATCCTTTCCATAGAATCAGCCCTTAAATACGGCGGCCACGATGTAATAAGGATAGGTTCTTCCCGCGATCTCCTGGCTATGCTTGGAAGGCTGGATTGCGATATAGTATTTAACATAGCCGAAGGGACATCGGGCAGGGACCGTGAATCCGAAGTTCCCGTACTTTTGGATCTCGTTCGTATACCCTATACCGGTCCGGATGCCCTTACTCTTTCCGTTGCGTTGGACAAGATAATGACGAAAAAAATTTTAAGTTATCACGGGATCCTGACACCCTCCTTCTTTGGGTACGAGGAGGAAAGGGAGATAGGGCCGTTGCACGGAATGAAATTTCCCCTTATAGTCAAACCCAGGTATGAGGGTTCTGCCAAGGGCATATCCGCCGGGTCGGTTGTGACTGATCTTAAGGGTTTGAAGAAAAGGGTCCTATTCATTTGCGAAAGGTACAAGCAACCGGCAATTGTAGAGGAATTCATAGACGGATGGGAATTTACCGCCGGAGTATTAGGGAACGGGCACATTTCGGCCCTGCCCGTAGTGCAAAGGCATCTTGAGGAAAAGTCAGGCTTAAGCTGTCATGTGTTCGACAAAAACGAACGCGCTGGATGCCTTTCCTATCGTAAGCTTCTGGATATGGACCGGGACCTGGAACGCGATATACAGCAGAGGGCCCTGGCGGCTTTTGGGGCGCTGGAATGCCGTGATTTCGCCAGGTTCGATTTTCGCGTCTCACGGAAAGGCAGGAAGATATACCTGCTTGAGGCCAACCCGCTGCCTTCGCTCGCAAAGGATGATTATTTCGGGATGGTAGCCGAGCTGGAATGTATAAGTTATGAAGCCATGATAAACAGGTTGTTCAACGTTTCCCTGGAAAGGTGCGGATTGGGATGAAGGATGCGTACTCCTACCCGGAATATTGTGATATAGCCTACGACTGGGGACGCACCGGCGAATGCGATTTTATAGAAGCATGCGCCGCGAAGTTTTCCTCAGGGAAAAGCCGACGCATACTCGACATAGCCTGCGGAACCGGCATCCATTTAAGGGAGTTCGCCAGACGCGGCTACGAAGCCTGCGGGATAGACAGATCGTCCGAGATGGCCGCATATGTCAAGAAGTGTTCGGCTGCAGGGAGCCTGGCCGCAGAATGCAGGGTCTCTGACATGAAGAGATTCGCCATTCCCGGAAAATATTCTTTTGCCATTTGTATGCTGGATTCGTTCAGGTATATGCTTACGGATGAGGACATATCGAGCCACCTTGGTGCCGTTTCAGGATCCCTGGATAAGGGCGGTATCTACTTTATTGACTTATGGATGCCTGTTGCCGGATCCCCGGTCGAATGGGAGGACGTCTCCTGGACACAGGAGAGGGGAGGAACGACGGTAGAAGCCAGATATCTTCAGCACGGAGAAACGTTCGATCCTGTGGTCAGGACCTTTGAGGACGAGCTGATCTTCAAAGTAAGCGGCGTGCGGGAGCCCCGCACGCTGGTTTCCAGGGCCGTTACCAGATTGCTTGAGGAGGATGAATTTTGCGGTATTGTTGAGAGGCAGGGGTCTTTTGAGCTTATCCGCAGGTTTTATAATTTTGACTTTGGCAGTAAAGGGGCCTATAATATCAAGCAAATTAGGACAAACCTCATCCTAAAGAAACGGAGGTAATAAATGCCAAATTCGTCGGGAAGGATCACCGCATTCCTTGTATTGTTGTCGGTTCTGATCGTTATAACAGGCTGCGCCGGCATAGACCCTCCCTCACCGAAAAAGATAATACAGCATCCTTTTGGTACGTCGATGTTAAGGCCTGGCCTTACAAAAGACCAGGTGTTGGCACAGTGGGGTGAACCCGACCTAAAGGAATATGACGATACCGGCAAGTGGAAGAATGCCAGGGAAAGATGGACTTATTACGGGCGTTATAATCAACTTCCGGTCGATGAGGGATACCTCACGAAGACACAGTACCTGTATTTCGACGGCAAATACCTGGTCAGGTCCGGCGAATGAGGTTTAAGGCGCGATGATGTTCCTGACGGTCCTTATTGCCATATTCCTCGCGATGAACGTGGGCGCCAACAATGCGGCGGCGGAAATGGAAGCCGCATACAGGACCGGTGTCCGTACGAAAAAAGAGGCTGTTGCCCTCATTGCGATCTTCGTCATCCTTGGAGCTATAATTTCCGGTTTGCCCGTTCTCAAGACCCTGAGCGACGGCGTTGTGCCTGCCAGGACATTCAAGTCCGTGTTCTATGTGGTCTTCGTTGTCATGGCTGTGGCTGCGGCTTTTGATTTCGTATCCAACCTGTTCAAGGTCCCGATACCAACCTCATACGCCATAGTCTCCTCAATAGCAGCTACCGGTATATATTTTGAGACCCTGAACACCGAGAAGTTCGTCGATGTCCTCGAATGGTGGTTTATATCCCCTATAGCGGTTTTTGGCATAGCTTTTTTTGCCGGACGGATTCTTGTATCCAAACCGGCGGGGTATTTCAGGTATCTCAAGGACGAGGATAGGATAAAAGGTTTTCTAGGCGCCTTATTGACTTTTTCCGGATGTTTTGTGGCTTTTGCCGGAGGGGCGAATGGCGTCGGGAAAGCGATGGCCCCGGTAGTAGCGGCAGGATTTGCGGGGAGGGAGTGGTCCCTGCTCCTGGGAGGCCTTGGTATCGCTGCCGGTGCCCTGATCTTCGGTAAAAGCGCTCTCGAAAAGGGCGAAAAGGAGATGGGGGAGATCGGGCTGGTCAGGGCTATTGTCATAGAACTGATATGCGCTGTGGCATTATTGACAGCCTCGATGAACGGAATTCCGTTGTCGGTGTCTGTTACCGTAACCTCCGGTCTTATCGGTCTGCGCTGTGCCGATATGGGAATAATACAGAGCCTGAAGCGGCACCACTTCATCAAGATCGCCCTTATATGGGTCGTAGTACCGTTCTTGTCCTCGATGTTGACCTACTCCCTATTACGTATTCTTGGCGTAGTGCTGAAATGAAACTTTCATTGAGCGGGGCCCACTTGGATGATATCATCCGGCATGCCAGGGGTTCCTTCCCGAACGAGGCGTGCGGTATATTAGCAGGTAGGGACGGTAAGGTCTTCAAGTTATATAGGATGACAAATGCCGAAAAAGCGGAGGACAGGTACTCATTTTCCGCCGGGGAACAGTTTGAGGTCCAGAAGCGGATAAGATCCGACGGTTTTGAGATGGTGGGCATATACCACTCACATCCGCATACCCGGGCCTATCCTTCTTTGCTGGACATAAAACTTTCCGCCCATGCCGGCTGTTCTTATCTTATAATATCTTTAGCCGATAAAATGCCCGAGATTCGTTCGTTCAAGATAGCATCCGGTTCGGTAAGCGAGGAGGTCGTAGATGTCACCTGAACTTTCGGCGGACCAGGTTGAGAGATACAGGAGACATATCAATTTTTCTGATATAGGCAGGCAGGGCCAGTCTAAGCTATTGTCTTCATCCGCGCTTATTGTTGGGGTCGGAGGGCTGGGTTCCCCTGTAGCCCTATACCTGACATCGTGCGGGGTCGGAAGGATAGGTCTGGTGGACTCTGATGATCTCGATCTTTCCAATCTCCACAGGCAAGTCCTGTATTCCTTCGATGAAACGGGGGCCCCCAAGGTAACGCTTGCTTACAAAAGGCTCTCATCACTTAATCCCGACGTAAAATTTACCACTTATAATGTCCGCCTGGATGGCAGGAACATAGGTAGCATCATTAAGGATTATGATATCGTGATCGAATGTTCGGATAATTTTGCCACCAAATACCTTGTCAATGATACATGTGTTAAGTCCGGCAAACCCGTTGTGATGGGAGGGGTATACAGGTGGGAAGGCCAGGTTACCGTTGTGGTCCCGGGTAAAGGCCCTTGTTATCGCTGTATTTTTCCCAAACCTCCTGCACCGGGCATGGTACTGCCTCCCGAAGAGGCCGGGTTATTGGGCTCTGTCCCGGGTTCTATCGGGGCCATACAGGCTACTGAAGCGCTCAAATTCCTTACGGGTATTGGCGAGACTTTATCGGGGAAATTATTGAGATACGACGCAAAGACCGGGAACTTCAAGTTGCTTAGGGTATTGACTGACAAAAACTGCCCCGCTTGTTCGGGGAGACAGGACAAATAGATGGTCAGGGCAGAGCTTTGGGTTATATTCACCGCGGTGGTATCGGCCATGATGTATTTCGATCTTTTTGTCCTCAACAGGAAGTCCCATGCCGTCAGGTTAAAAGAAGCCCTTGCGTGGGTGGCTGTCTGGGTCTCTGCAGCACTGCTCTTCTGCGCGGGGATATATCTCCTGCTCGGCAGAACAAAAGCCCTCGAATTCCTGACGGGATATGTAATAGAAGAATCCCTGAGTGTGGACAACCTCTTCGTGTTCATAATGATATTCGAGTACTTCAGGATACCGGACTCTTACCAGCCGAGGGTGCTCAAATGGGGGATACTGGGCGCGATAATAATGAGGGCCCTGTTCATTACGGTTGGAGTCGGGCTCTTCAGGGCTTTTGACTGGATAATCTATGTTTTCGGCGCCCTGTTGATATTTACAGCATGGAAACTTGCCTTTCGCAGGGAAGAGAAGTTCGATCCCGAAAAGAATCCCGTCCTGCGCCTTTTCAGGAAGTTCTTCCGGGTCAGCACGGATTACCACGGCGACCGTTTCTTTATATCACATGCTGGCCTATGGTCGGCGACCCCATTATTCATTGCGCTGCTCCTTATCGAGTCAAGCGATGTTATATTCGCGATGGACTCAATACCTGCCGTCCTGGCAATAACCACCGACCCTTTCATCGTGTATACCTCCAACATATTTGCCATACTGGGTCTGCGTTCGTTGTTTTTCGTGATCTCCGGAATGATGGGACTGTTCAGGTTCCTTAAAATAGGTATATCGGTTATATTGTGTTTCGTGGGAATAAAAATGCTTATGTCCAATTTTTACGAAATACCCATAACTATATCTTTAGCGGCTGTATTCGGCACCCTTTTTTTATCCGTAATAGCTTCTTTATTGATCAGGGAAAAAGGAGAAAAGTAGATGCCGGAGATAAGGGAAAATCCTGCGACTAAAAGATGGGTTATAATTGCTACAGAGCGCGCCAAGAGACCCGAGGATTTCAAAAAGTCCGTCGAGACGGCCATCGAACATCCCGCCTATGACCCTAAGTGCCCTTTCTGCGAAGGCAACGAAAAACCCGGTGACGAGGAAATATTCTCTTTGCGCGCCCCCGGCACTAAGCCGGGGGGAAAAGGCTGGCATGTAAAGGTAATACCGAATAAATTCCCTGCCCTTGTTCCGCCGCAAGCAGGTGATTCTATTGAAGTCAAAAGGCATAAATCGGGCATGTACCTGCACATGGAGGGAATAGGCAAGCATGAGGTCGTGGTAGAAAGCCCCATACATAATAAGACCATAGCAACTATGAGTATAGAGGAGGTCTCAAGGATAATAAGGGCCTACCAGGAGAGATACATGGTACTTGACTGGGACCCTGCATATAAACTCGTTATAATATTCCGTAATAACGGAGGGAGGGCCGGAGCTTCCCAGGTCCACCCGCATTCACAGATCGTGGCTGCTTCCCTTGTTCCTTTACATATGCGATATGCCCTTATGGAAGCCCAGAGGTACTACGAGGAGTTGGGCAGGTGCGTATTCTGTGATATGGTCAAAGCGGAACTGGCCGATAAGGAAAGGCTTGTTATGCAGAATGAGAAATTTGTAGCCTTTGTCCCGTATGCGCCGGTATTTCCCTATGAGACATGGATAGTTCCCCTGGAGCACCAGACGACTTTTGCAGACCTGCAGCCGGATGATATAGAGCCCCTGTCGCAAATATTGCATGATGTCCTTGAGAAGTTCTACCACGGCATGAATAACCCCGATTATAATTATTGCATAAGATCGGCACCGCATTATTCGTCGTCCGGGCCCTATTACCATTGGCACATACAGATAATGCCGCGTTTGACGACACCCGCAGGTTTTGAGATAGGTTCAGGCATAAGCATAAACGTGGCTCTTCCCGAGGAATCGGCGAAGTTCTTGAGGGAGTTCAAAATCTAAATGCGCAAAAAGATCGCTTACATCGTTGTTTTATTATCTCTGCTGCTTCCGCAAGCGTCAGAATCGGCTGTCCAGAATAAGGCAGCTGCTCCCGGCATAAAGGGCTGGTACCTTATCTGGAGCGATGAATTTAACGGGGACAGGATCGACAAGTCCAAATGGTATGTTGAAGACGCGGCGTTGGTCAAGAACAACGAACAGCAATATTATACCCCGAAGAACGTTTATCTCAAGGACGGCAAGCTGATATTGAAGAGCGCTAAGCAGCGCATGGGAGGGCGTCCTTATACGTCGGGGTTGGTTGAGACAAAGGGCAGGTTTACCTTCCAGTACGGCAGGGTGGAGGTGAGGGCCAAGTTGCCCGGGACCAAGGGCCTATGGCCGGCGCATTGGATGATGCCTGAACGCGGTTCCTGGCCTCCGGAGATAGACATAATGGAACTGGTAGGGAACAAGCCGAACGTTATACACATGACCAACCATTACGGCGTATGGCCGCATAACAGGTATGACACCAAAGTATACTCCGGTCCGGACTATACCCGGGATTTCCATGTCTTTGCCCTTGAGTGGGATGAGGAAGAGCTCCGCTGGTATATAGACGGCGTGGAAAGGTCTTCCGTATCCCGCAACGTCCCGAAAGAGCCCTTTTACATAATCCTTAACACCGCGGTGGGAGGGATAATGCCCGGAAATCCCGATGCCACGACTGTTTTTCCCCAGTACCACGAGATAGATTATGTCCGTGTCTATGCCAAGGAAATACCCGGGACATATTTTCTGATGACGTCATCCGGGAATGGTAAGATATGTGTTGATCCCCGCCTACCCAGATACGGCAAGGGAGAGAAAGTGAAGCTTACCGCGGTCCCGAAGATAGGCTATAAGTTCGCAGGCTGGCAGGGAGATCCTTCGCTTGGGGCAGGGAACCCGGCACGGATAATAATGACGAAGCATAAGAAAATATCGGCGGATTTTGTCACGGATCCCGATGCCCCCAAGCTTATTTCGAGGGGCAAAGAGGCTGTGGCTTCCTCGTCGGAGAACGAATCCATGCCGGCGAATTATGCTACCGATGGCGATATGAACAGCAGGTGGTCATCCGAGTTCTTCGATCCGCAATGGATGTATGTGGACCTGGGCAAGCCGTGTGACATAGAAGCGATACGCCTGGAATGGGAGACTGCCTCGGGCAAGGCGTATAAGATACAGGTCTCCGATGATGCTAAAGAATGGATGACGGTATATTCCACGGAAAAAGGCGCAGGCAGCACCGAAGAGATAACCGGCCTTAACGCCACGGGAAGATATGTGCGTATGTATGGAACGGAGCGCAGCACTAAGTACGGATATTCACTATATGAGTTCGAGGTATTCGGGAAGGAGGATATGAATTGAAATACCTTATAATTTATGCTCATCCTAACCCTAAAAGTTTCAACCATGCCATCAAAGAAAAGATTGAAACTAAGCTGAAGAGCGAAGGCAATGAAGTCGAGACAAGGGACCTATATGCCTTCGGGTTCGACCCGGTTCTTAAAGGCGCCGATCTCGTTGCTTTTAAGGCGGGCAAGACTCCGGAAGACATCAGGAAGGAACAGGACTATATAAGGGCTTGTGAGACGATTATTTTTATCCATCCTATCTGGTGGTTCGGGCAGCCGGCGGTATTGAAGGGCTATATCGACAGAGTCTTCTCCTACGGCTTTGCCTACACTTCGGATAAAAACGGCCTTAAGGGCCTCTTTACGGATAAGAGAGCGGTCATAATAAACACGACAGGCGGCACAGAAGAAGATTACAGGGATAACGGGTTTAAGGATGCCCTGGCCAAGACCATGGATATAGGGATTTTCAGCCTTTGCGGGATCAAAGTAACCCTCCATAAGTTCTTCCATGCAGTCCCAGCGGTCTCCAGCGACGAACGGGAAAAGATGCTTCGGGAGCTGGATACCATATCGTTCAAATAATGAACGATTTTTGTTGACAGGCCTTTCTTCGCCATAATATAATCCATACAAGGAAGGTAGGTAATGAGACTTACTACGCACAGTGAATATGCTTTGCTTGCTCTTTTGTACCTCAGCCGTCACTCGGCGAACGGGGAACTTATCCCGCTTTCCAGAATAACCGAGGAACAAAAACTGCCGTTCAAGTACATGGAGCATATAATGCATACCATGTTAAGGGCAGGGCTGGTGTCGAGTTCGAAGGGGCAAAAGGGCGGCTACAAGCTGGCAAGAAAACCCGGGCAGATAACCGTAGCCCAGGTCATAAGGCTTTTTGACGGGCCGCTTGCTCCGGTGGATTCGGTAAGCGTGCATTTCTACAAGCCTACCATAATAGAGAAGGAGAAGAAGCTTACGAAACTCATGAAGGAGATCAGGGACTATATATCCGTAAAACTCGAGAAGACGACCCTTAAGGACTTGGTCTGATTTTTTTTAGATTGTTATCCTACTAATACAATAGGAAAAGGGGGTAAAATGATAGAAGAGATAAGTATTATTGGAGGTAACGGCAGGAGCGGGGAAGAGGAGCCTGTCCGTTCGGTCAAGTTCAGGATGGGGGACGTTATAAGTATCGTGGGCCCAACCGGATCGGGAAAGACCACCCTGATCAATGAGATACAGTTGTTCGCGGACGGTTTTACCCCGACAAAACGCAAGGTCCTGGTAAACGGTGTTGCGCCATTGCAGGAGTACAGGGAAGACCCGTCAAGGAACCCGGTAGCCGCCATAACGCAGCATACGAACTTCCTTTCCGACCTTCCCGTGCATGATTTTCTGACCATACATGCGGGGATACGCAGTTCGAGCACGGTACAGGCCGAAGGAATAGTTTCTGAGACCCTTGCGTTCGCCAATCAGCTTACGGGCGAACCGATATCCAGGGATTCCCGCATGACCGAGCTTTCGGGCGGCCAGACACGCGCCCTGCTCATAGCCGACGCGGTCGTTATCGGCAATTCGCCGATAATACTGCTCGACGAAATAGAGAATGCCGGTATCCACCGCACCCACGCCTTGGATTTACTCAGGAAATACAGGAAGATATTCATATTTGTGACCCATGACCCGTATATAGCGCTGCTTTCAGACATCCGCATAGTGATGCGGAAAGGCATGATGGTAAAAGTCCTGAGATCGAACGAGGAAGAGAGGACGTTATCTAAGAAGATCCGCATAGTCGACGATATCATGCATAAGCTGCGCGAAAAAATACGCGTGGGAGACCAATTGATGGACGAAGACCTGGAGGTGGCCATATGAAACTGATCATTTGCGCGGGTACCGCCACGACGGGCAAGACATCCGTTTTAAGGCACGTTATCCGTAAGCTCCTGGCGGACGGTAAAACCGTAGCTTATTTAAAGATAGATGTCCAGTACGCGGATGAGGACGAAATCCTCGCCAAGGAGTTCGGTATACCGACCAAGAAGACCTACTCGGGAGAACTTTGCCCGGACCACTGCAATGTAATGGTGCTGGGAGATGCGATGCAGTGGGCGAAGCGCGCAGGATGCGAATTCCTTATAGTGGAGACGGCCGGACTTTGCCTGCGCTGTTCCCCTTATGCGGACGGAGGGTTGGGGATAGTGGTGCTTGAGGCCACAAGCGGAATGAACCTGCCAAGGAAGGTCGGCCCCATGTTGAGCCTGTCCGATATAGCGGTAGTCACCAAGATAGATCTTATATCACAGGCGGAGAGGGAGGTTTTCCGCGCCAGGATAATGGAGGCCGCGCCCAAAGTCTGGATAAAAGAAGTGGACGCTCTTAGAGGTATAGGTATAGATGCGCTTGTCAGGAGGGTGGAGGAGATGCCCGATGCCGGAGACAACCTGATGTTGCGAGGCAACCCTCCGGTAGGGACGTGCACTATTTGTGTTGGCAAGAAGGACATAGGCTGGCAATCACACTTTGGCGTAGTAAGGCCACTTGAAGAACAGACATTCTACAGGGGAGAATAAGATGAAGGAAAGCAAGTTTGAACTGCCTTCGCTTAATTGCGGGGCTTGCGGGTATAAGACGTGTAACGAACTCTCGGAGCAGCTGGAGAAAAAACCGGATCTCCTAAAAAGGTGCATACATTTATCCGATAATACCTTGTCCGCGGGCAAGGACCCCGAGAGGTTGCCTTCGGCCGGGACGGCATGGAAGGACTCGCTCGGCAGGGATTTTGACTTTTTCCTGGAGCATTTCAAGGAAGACCCGGGCCCGAGGGAGATAATCATACCGCATAATCCGATGATAACGCGTGAACTCGACGTGCAGGTAGGCGACGTGCTTATAGGCCGTCCGCTGGGTATCTCCTGCGGCTGCCCCATAACCCATTGCGGTATAGCCATGAGCGTAGACAAGCGCACCGGCGTGATGGTATGGTGCGTAACAGGTCCCCTTAATCCCAGGCAGAAAGGGTATAAGGACCTCGGCTATTATATAGCGGAAGGATATGAGGGGATGATAACCGAGACGCGCCGGGAGCTTAAGATCGGCGCGCGGTATTATTTCCAGCCCCGCATGTGCATGCTGCAATGGAGGCACAGCGGCCTTATCAACTACCTTAACCGTACCGCCGAAGGTTACCAGGTGCGGCTTGAGGGGCTCTGGATAGGCTGATCTCCCATAAAGTAAATAACATCTTGACAAACATAGGTTGAAGCTGTATACTACCATATTGAGTGAGTGCTCACTCAATAGGAGAAACATGACTCAAGCGGCGGCAGTACAGACAGATACCAGGCAGAAGATAATAGAGGCGATGCTTTCCATCACCGCGAGGGAGGGTTTTGACAACGCCACGACCCAGCAGATATCTAGCCAGGCCGGGGTATCCGAAGGCATAATATACCATTATTTCAGGAGTAAGGAAGAGCTTTACATAAACATGATCAAGGAGAAGGCCGCGGAGTTCAGGAAAAATGTTGTTACGAGCCTCTCCGGAATAGATTCCCCGAAAGACAAGCTCGAGCGTCTTATAGAATTGCACGTGAAGTTCGCGACGTCCGGCGGCAGTTTCTTCAGGATATTGTTCAATAAGACGGGCGGAAAGCCGCTGATGATCAGGCACGGCCTCAAATTCGGTATTATGCCGTACGCGGAGATAATAGAAGGTATTATAAGTGACGGTATAGATAAAGGGGTTTTCAAAAAAATGGATCCCAGGGTGACTTCATACAATATCATAGGAATGATGCAGATAGCGTTGATACCGATACTTCTCGGCGAAGTCTCGTATACGGGGCAGCAGGTAAAGGAGAATATCAGGAAGATATTATTAGGAGGCCTCTTGAAATGAAGAAACATTTGAAAAAAGTGATCATCCTTTTGGCGGCCCTTTCCGTATTGGCCGCAGGAGTTCTTTACATAATGCCGCGTCGCCTGCCGAAAGGGATATTCAAGACTACGGGGATCGTAGAGGCCACGGAGGTGAACCTGGCGCCAAAGATATCCGAAAGGATAAGCGAAGTCAGGTTCCGTGAAGGTGATTATGCCAAGGCCGGCGAAGTGGCGATTGTGCTCGATGACCGGAAGAGAAAGGCCGAGTTTGAACAGGCCGAAGCAAATCTTGATGTGGCAAGGGCGAATGTGCTGACCGCGGCGGCCGATATAGAAAAGGTAAAGGTACGCATCGAGGACACTAAACGTGACCTCGACCGCAACAGCAAACTGCTGGAAAAGAAACTTGTCGCCCAGAACGACGTGGACAAGGCCAAGACGGCCTACGATACCGCCGTTGCCGACTTGAACGGCGCCGAGGCGCAAAAATCCCTCGCCGAAGCGAGCGTAAAGCAGTCGAAGGCCGCGCTCAAGGTGGCAAAGACAAATCTTGAGGACACGGTGATAGATTCTACGCTCTCCGGAGCAGTGACGCTCCGGGCATATGAACCCGGCGAGATGGCCTCGATCGGCTCCACGATACTTACAATAGTTGACCTGTCAGATATATGGGTACGCGTGGATGTCGAGGAGACGGCTGTTTCCAGGATAAAGTTGGGTGACATCGTAAGCATACGGGTGGATTCGCTCCCCGGACAGGAATTCAAAGGTCGCGTTACCGAGATAAACAGCGAAGGCGAGTTCGCGACACAGAGGGACGTAAAACGCGGCAGGCAGGACATAAAGACTTACAGGGTAAAGACGAAGATAGACGAACCGAAAGGCGTGCTCAAGCAAGGCATGACCGCAACCGTCGAGTTCAAAGAATAAGAATATGGCATACGCGGTAGAAGCGCATAATATAGTAAAGAAGTACCCGTCGGTCATCGCCGTCAACGACGTAAGTTTCAACGTCGACGAGGGCGAGATCTTCGGCCTTTTAGGCCCCAATGGGGCCGGTAAGACGACCCTGAACAGGATCCTTACGTGCCTTGTGAGGCCGACTTCCGGGCAGGCGAGTATCAGGGGTATCGATGTCGTCAAGCGCCCGGCGCATGTCAGGAGGAATATAGGCGTAGTCTCGCAGGCGATGACCTCCGACCTCGACCTTACCGCGTGGGAGAACCTTGATATTTACGGCAAGTATTTCGACATCCCGAAAAAACAGCGCCAAGAGAGCATGAAATACCTCCTGGAGACTGTAGGCTTGACGGCCAGGGCGAAGGACCTCGTGGCGACGTATTCGGGAGGCATGAGGCGCCGCCTTGAGATAGCCCGCGGCCTGATACACAAGCCGTATATACTCTTCCTTGATGAACCCACGACCGGCCTTGACCCGCAGTCGCGCCGTGTCATATGGGAACTCCTGCAGAAGATCCGCCGGGAGACGAAACTGACCATTTTCATAACCACGCATTACATGGACGAGGCCGATGTACTATGCGACAGGATAGCCATTGTCGATTACGGCAAGATAGTAGTGCTCGATTCTCCGTCCAACCTCAAGAGGAGCATCGGCGGGTTCGATATCATCGAAATGACATTGGGCAATTTATCGCCCGAGGCCGACGCGAAGCTTAAAGCGATGCCTTTCGTCAAGAACATTACCGAGAAGGACGAGGCCATAAGGGTCTATGTCGAGGATGCGGCCAAATCGATGCCGGTGATAATCGAAGAACTCAGGAAGATGAACGTCTCGATCGATTATCTTGCTATACACGAGCAATCCCTGGAGGATGTCTTTATACACTACACGGGCAAGACGATAAGGGAGACAGAGGCCCAGAAGGTGAACTTCTTCTCCGGGGCCGGGGCGCCGAAACAGATGCCGGGAGCGCGCGTATGAGAGCGTTAGCCATAACAGAGAGGGACCTTAGGAGGTTCTCGCGTAACCCGATAGTGATAATAGCGAGCATCCTCATGCCCTTGGTCTACCTTATTATAATGGGCAACTCTTTCCAGGGCGAGCTCAAGCACATACCCGTTGTCATCATCGACCAGGATAACGGCCCCTATGCCAGGCGCGTCACTGAGCTCCTGCAGGCGTTAAGGGACGGCCCGCGCACGCTCGACATAACAAAGATGACCGACCAGAAGGCCGCGATAGAGGCGGTTAAGAATGGTTTTTACAAGGGGGCCTTGATTATTCCGCCGCGCTTCAGCGAGGATGTCGTCAAGGACGTGAATCCCCAGATAGGACTTTTCCTCGATAATACCGACAGCATTTCCGCCGCGGGGGTATCCAGCGCCGTCTCACGCGCCATGAACTACCTGAAGTCGGAGTATATCTCTGTGCGCTTGACGCTGGCGAAGACGCAGTTCAGGGCTGTGGAACTTTACAAGAAGATCGATTATGACGCGTCACTGGTGCCCGGCATAATAGTCATGGCGATATTTATGGGGACCACTTTCACGGGGGCTTTCAGCATCGTGATGGACAAGTTCCTCGGCATACATGAGAGCTACCTGTCGACGCCGCTTACCAGGATGGATATAGTCGTCGGGACTATAATAAGCGGTGTTTTTATTACGACCATAATGTCTTTTCTTGTCATGATGGGAGGTATGTTCATAACGGGGATAAAACTTGCCGGCGGCCTGATGTCATTTGCGCTGCTGGTATTTACCATAGTGCTTACGGCGCTTGGCCTTCTTAGCATGATATTCATGGTCCTGGGAAGGGCGGACCATCCGCGTATTGTCGGTGTCACCATAGGCTTCCTGAACGTAATATTCTATTTCCCGAGCGGCGCGGTTTATCCTATAGAGAGCCTGCCGGGCTGGCTCAGGGCTTTTGCGGCGGTCAACCCTGAGGCCTACGCGGTCCACGCGCTTAAGTCCTTGATATTGAAAGGCACGGGTTTCGCCGCGGTCAGGGGCGACCTGCTGTTCCTGGCATGTTTTACGGCGCTCATGCTTTTCCTTGCAACACTGACATTCAAGAGGACTATGTGATGTCACTTATACGTAAGATAATAGTCATATTGACGCTTGTGCTGGCGGCTGCGCCCTGGGGCTATCCGGAAGAAATACCCGTCTTGACCCTTAACGACTGCGTAAAGGCGTCGCTTGCCAACAACCCGAAACTTAAGGAAGCCGCGGGGAATTCGGATTTCTATAAGGCAATGGTCGGGACGGCAAAATCGGCATATATGCCTCAGGTATCCACCTCGGGAGGGTATACACATTATGATACCTCCAAGGTAACGCTCGGGCCGGACAGCGAGGCGATGGTCTCTATGGGAGGGTTTGCCAAGCGTTACAATATCGCGCAGGAATCCACAGGGGTAAGCCAGCTGATATGGGATTTCGGCAAGACACTCAACAGCATAAAGCTCGCTAAAGAGAACCTTACCTCGGCGCAGTGCGCTTTCCTTGAGGCGCAGGAGAACACGATACTCGAGGCCAGGAAGGCCTATTATGCCGTATTAAGGGCTCAGCTGATGCTTGCTGTCGCGAGGGAGGACCTTAAGCAGTCTCAGGTGCACTTGGAAAGGGCCGAAGGGTTTTTTGAGGTCGGTTACAGGCAGAGATATGATGTCACCAAAGCAGAAGTCGAGGTCTCCAATGCTAAGCTCAGCCTTGTTACCGCGGAAAAAGATTACAAGCTCACCAAGGCGTCGCTGAATAACGTAATGGGCAACAAGGACAGCTCTGATTTCGCGGTGGAGGAATACGGCATGCCGGAATCGCAGGAGATAAATCTTGCCAAGGCGCTAAAGACGGCCATGGACAACCGTGTAGAGCTCGTCAAGCTGCAGGCGCAGGCGCGCGCGGCGCAGGCGGACCTCGAGGTCAAGAAGAAAGGCAACTGGCCTACCGTCTCGGCGGCCGGCGCGCAGCAGGTCAGCGATACCGATACCGAGGGTGTCGGCAACGTCAAGAGCTGGAATGCCGGTATCTCGGTGAATTTCCCGTGGTTTGACGGTTTCAGGACGAAGTCTCAGGTCGAGGCCGCGCAGGCGAGCCTCAAGATGGCGCAATACGCCATAGAAGACGAGTCCTTAAGGATAACCCTCGAGGTCCAGGACGCGGTGCTCGGCCTAGGGGAAGCGAAGGAGAGGTTTGATGTTACGGGTAAGCTGCTGCAGCAGTCCTCCGAGAACCTTGAGATCGCGAACGCGCGCTACGAAGAGGGCCTCGGTTCCATAATTGAAGTGACCGACGCCGAGACCCAGCTTGTTTCCGCAAAACAGAACCGTGCTTCCGCGATATCGGATTACCTCACCTCCCGCGCCAAGTACGAAAAGTCCGTGGGTATCATCTCGCAAGGCATGAAATAGCCCTTTACAAACACCTAACCCCAATGTAAACTTTGAGTTAAGGACTTAATCCAAAAATAAAGTTTAGCATTTTACTCCGGCGGAGTTCGTATTGCTCGCACCCGCTGAGTTCAATCATTATGGGAAGATTAATATGAAAAACAATATAACAAAAGCAATAATCCAAGTATTGGTGCTATCATCGGTCCTTTTGGTAGGCGAGATTATATACAGTATAACAAAACACCCAATCAATTCAATCAGTCTTGGATTTCCGTTTATTTATTACGATACCGTAATAGATTTTACTACAGATACTGAGCTCTCAAGTACTTTTATAGCGCCAAATTTATTAATAGATATTATTTTCTCGTTATCGGTGGCAGCAATATTAGTCATCGTGAAAAATAAATTAATAAAACAGAAATAGAACATTTAACATTTTATTCCAGCGGACTGTCCCGGCGTCCTGTTTATAAGGGTCCACCCGCTGAGTTCAAACGTTAGAAGGAGAGAAATGAGTTTAAAAAAATATTTTAATTATTTATTAGTATCACATTTAGTTCTTTTAATAGCAGCGATTATTTATCCTTTTTTTAGTAGATTTGCTGTTCCTGCGGAAGTATATGAAATGGGGAAAGGAACAGCGAATATCGTAGGTATTATAATGCTATTCGTAGCTCTAATATTGACATTTGTTGGGAACATCGCCCTGTTTTATAAATCAATCGTAGGGTTTTTTTGCTTTGCCGCAGGAAACGTATTAGGGCTTTTGTCTTTAGTATTTTTTAAATGGATTGCAGTAACAGGAATAGCTAATTTCCTAGGTGAGGCACCGTTATTTTTAGCAGCTATTATCATTACAATATACATTTATGAATGGTACTCGGAAAAAATGAACTTCTAACATTTCACTTCAGCGGATTACGTCGGCATCCTGTTTTTATGTCGCACTTGCTGAGCTCAATCGTTAGAGTTAGAGATAGAAAAATGAAAAGCAAGGTTATCTCTGGAATCATTGCCCTTGGGTATCTGGTGGTTGCATATTTTACCAATGGTCCGGAATTGACTTGGCGTGTTGCTATCTTCTTGATCCTCCCATTAGCCTGTATCTGGTTCAGCGATGCCATGGGTGCCTATACGGGCGTCGGGTTCGGACGAGGTGCAATCACCGGAAAAACCCCTGGACGCTTTGTCGCCTTTGGCGGCTGGTTGCTTCTCTTCTTGCCGGCGGTTGTCGTAATAATCGTGGCCTTTACAGGAGGAAAATAGAAATATGAGAAACAATAAAATGGAACCGACGATTAAATGCGGAAAGCACCTGGCTGATCATGCGGATATTTCCGGATCCGAATTCCACGATGTAAACCTTTCCGGAGCCGATTTTAATGATATGAACTTTAAGTAAAGCGAAGTTCCATAATATCAATCTTAGCGATATTGAGGAAGCTATGTTGTGCGACAGCACCTTCCGGAAGGTTGATATGTCGAACGTTAAGATAGTTGATTGCAATATTCAGGGTATGACTATTGACGGTATTTTAGTTAGCGAGTTATTGAAAAAACATAAAAAAGAAAGGTGAACAGATGAAATGAAAAAGATCACCTCTGTAGTAAAACGGCTTCTTCTCGCATGGGGAATAATCTCTCTCCTCGGCGTTCTCTTGCTCTCCGGACTCATCATATACCAGATGCAATTCGGTAATAAGGAAGAGATCAACTCCGTAAAGAACGAGGATGTCCGTTTTGTGTTGAACTGGTGCAACCTGGGAGATGACCGCATTGAGAAGGTGATCTACAGCTATCGATCTCCTCGATCATTCACAGGCGATCATCTTGATGCCTTTGCCATCAAGATCAGCCACGTTGATCCCGCAGAGCTAACGCCCGGTCCAAACGAATTTTGCGTCAGCTGGTATCGCGGAGATCAATTGCCCGAGATTATAAGCAAGGCTGTCGATTTTGTTGTAGGATACTCGCGTTGGGAGAAGATCTCGTGGTTCCCGAAGGAAGACGAGATCCGATCTGATAAGATGTTCATATATCTTTGGAGCGCCTGTTTCCATAGCACATACCCCTCAGCGGTCGAGATCATCTTAGTCCGGCCGTCCGACAACATGGTCTTCTATTTAGGAGCGAAGACATAGTAACGCCGGGCCATTAAAGCGTGAATTTATACGAAATACCGGCTAATTTGATGGAGAAATGTATTGGAAAATGACGAAGCGTTAATTCACGATTTTGATCCAAAGTTAATTTGTGATTATTTCGGAAGGCTGGAGCGGCAGGGTCCCGGCAGCGTCGAATCCACTGTCAGGGCGTTAAGTTTTATCGACAATTTTTCAGATGAATTGGAGATCGCGGACCTTGCTTGCGGAACGGGCGGCCAGACTATGGTCCTTGCGCAACACACAAAAGGGACAATTACCGGGCTTGACCTATTTCCCGGTTTTATCGCGAAGTTTAACGCAAATGCCGAAAAGCTCGGTTTGCAGGACAGGGTAAAAGGCATCGTCGGTTCAATGGACAATTTACCGTTCCAGAATGAAAAATTCGACGTTATATGGTCTGAAGGAGCTATCGCCAATATAGGTTTTCAAAAGGGCCTGAACTATTGGAAAGGCTTCCTGAAAAAAGGCGGCTATATCGCTCTAACGTATGAGTCATGGTTTACCGATGAACGGCCCGCTGAGATCGAGAAGTTTTGGGTCGATGCTGTCCCTGAAATGGGTACAATAGGGCATAATATCTCAATAATGCAAAAAACCGGTTATAGCCTTGTCGCCGCTTTTATATTGCCTGAAGAATGCTGGACGGACACATATTTTATCCCGCAAAAAGCGGTACAAAAAGCATTTTTGGAAGATAACGCCGGAAATAAAACTGCGGAGACTTTTGTCGGGTACATGAAGCATGAAGCCGAGCTGTATTCAAAATACAAGCAGTATTACGGATATGTTTTTTATATCGGTAAAAAGATCTGACGGCCGGGCCAGCCTGAAATTTTCTTTGGCGCGGAAACGCAGGTCAAGCAAGCGTTCGTTTCAGGTTGAGTTTTCCCCTTTAAAGTAATAGAATATCCCCGTGGTTGCTAATAAACCGAGATTACTGTTGCATGTCTGCTGCGCGCCTTGCTGCACCTACCCGGTAGAAGTCCTGAAGGATGAGTTCAATGTGGAGCTGTTCTTCTACAACCCGAACATCCATCCGGAGGAGGAGTACCGGGCGCGGCTCGATGATGCGGAAAGATATGCCGCGAAGATAGGCCTTAACTTCTATAAGGCGCCGTATGAATCCGAGGCGTGGTTCAGGGCAACATCGGGACTGCAGGACGAACCCGAAGGCGGGAACCGTTGCGAGGTATGCTACAGGATGAGGCTCGGCAGGACGGCACAGTTCGCCGCGACCAACGGTTTTGAGTATTTCGCCACGACGCTGAGTGTCAGCCCGCACAAGGATGCGGGGAAGATAAACGTGCTCGGCGCCGAGATAGCCGATATGTATATGCTAAAGTTCTACACCGCCGATTTCAAGAAGGACAGCGGATTCAAAAAGTCGGTTGACATGTCAAAAGAGGCGGGGCTTTACCGCCAAAACTACTGCGGTTGCGTATACAGCAAAAAGGAGAAATGATGTTCGACCTTAACAAATTGGGCGACTTGTCCAAGATAGCCGGGGAAGCCAAAGTGATGCAGGAGAAACAGGAGAGGGTCCAGCGCGAACAGATCGACATGTTGAAGAAGATCTCGGGACAGCTCGACAGGGTCATAGGCCTTTTGGAAAAGAGGTAACATGAAGAAGTGCCCGTATTGCGCGGAGGAGATACAGGACGACGCGATAAAATGCAAGCATTGCGGCGAGTTCCTCAACAGGGTCCAGCGCAAGTGGTATTTTAAGACGTATGCCTTCGTCATTGCCTTCCTGTGCGTCGGGCCTTTTGCGCTGCCGATGGTTTGGTTCAACCCTAACTACAGCAGGACGAAAAAGATCAACATAACATTGGCGGCATTACTGGTTACTGTCCTGATGTGGATCGCTTTTTCGAAATCGCTCGAAACTGTAAGCGGGTATTATAAACAAGTTGAAGAGTTGTTCCCAAACAGGTAAAGGAGGATAAAGATGGCCGAAACAAATGAACTGAAAGTGAAGGTCCAGGAAGCGTTGGAAAAAATACGCCCGATGCTCCAGGCGGATGGCGGGGACATCGAACTCGTTGATGTCGTCGACAAAGTAGTCAAGGTGAAGCTGAAAGGCGCGTGCGGTTGCTGCCCGATGTCTCAGATGACCCTGCAGATGGGTGTCCAGCGCGCTATAAAGGAAGCCATACCGGAAATAGAGAGGGTAGAGTCTGTTTAAGACCCGATAGGAGAAGCGCCAATGAAGGCCGTTACCGTATTCGGCATCGAAGACTGGGAAAAAGACTATCTTTCACCCCTGCTCAGGATACCTTCCGAGGTATTCTTTTGCCGTAACGGGCTGAAGCCGGATACCGCCTCGAAATTCAAGGAGAGCGAAATAATATCCGTTTTTGTCCATGACAGGGTCAGCCCGGAGGTTCTCCGGCTCATGCCGGCCCTTAAGTTCATAGCTACCCGTTCGACGGGTTTTGACCACATAGACCTAAATGCTTGCAGGGATAGGGAGATAAAGGTCTCTAATGTCCCTTCTTACGGTGAGGCGACGGTAGCCGAGCATACCTTTGCCCTTATACTTTCTCTTTCCAGGAACATCCATAAGGCCTACGTGCGTACCGCCAAGGGCGACTTCAACCTCGAGGGTCTCATGGGTTTTGACCTGAAGGGCAAGACAATAGGGGTAATAGGGGCCGGGCATATAGGATTACATGTTGTCAGGATGGCCAAGGGTTTCGGGATGAACGTCCTGGTTTTCGATACAAAAAGGGACTCCTTCCTCGAGGAGATAATGATGTTCAAATATGCGCAGTTAGATGAACTGCTGGCTAATTCGGATATCATAACTCTCCATGTCCCGTATAACGAGAAGACCCGCCATCTGATAAACATGGGCAATATCAAGACAATAAAGAAGGGCGCTCTTGTTATCAATACCGCCAGGGGCGGATTGATAGAGCCGGATGCCCTTGTGCGGGCCCTGGATGACGGAATATTAGGCGGAGCCGGGCTGGACGTGCTGGAGGGAGAGGACCTTATAAAAGAAGAGAGGGAGCTGCTCTCTAAGGATTTCCCGGCGGATAAAATGAAGGCTCTTATAAGGAACCATATCCTCATGAAGCGTGATGACGTGGTCATAACGCCGCATATAGCTTTTAATTCAAAGGAAGCCGTGCAGCGCATACTCGAGACCACCGCGGACAATATAATAGGTTTCCAGGAGGGAAAACCCAGGAACCTTATCTCATGAAGGTTCAATTTTGCTTGACAAAAAGTCACCGGTCTTGTATACTTATCGCAAAAGAAAGGGGGAAGTGTCGATGAAGAGCAGATTCCTGACGATGACTATACTGGTATTGGTTGTGGTCGGTCTTTTGACCGTAAGCGCTCCTACATATGCACAGGATGCCTTCAAGAAGCTCGGCCGCGGCGTGGTAAATACCTTTACCGGCTGGCTTGAGATCCCTAAGGGCATAGTAGACGAGAGCAAGGCCAATAACGTATTCACCGGCCTGACAGTCGGAACGATCAAGGGTTTAGGTTTGGGTCTTGTCCGTACAGGCGCGGGTATCTATGAAGCTGTAACGTTCCCGTTCCCGATACCGGAAGGCTATGAGCCGATAGTAAAGCCCGAGTTCGTATATTCAGCTGAATAAGTAAAATCTTGTATCTGGAAGAGAGAATATTGCGGGGCCTTGAAAAATAGGCCCCGTTTTTATTATTAAGGCTCATCGACACGTGAAAAAAATACCCTTGACAACCCGATATTCATGTGGCATCATATAAACAACCTACTTATTAACAATACCTTATATACCTATTTTATAAAGTCCTCTGTTATAAAATGTGAAAATGGTATAGGAAGAGTTTTGTTCAAAATTTTCTGTATAGCTTTAATGCTGGTCATTCAGGTTCCGAGTTATGCTGACCCAGACACTTCGGGAGGATCGAAAGTGTTATTAGAGGGTTTCGAACATTTGGACCGGAAGGTATCGGTGAACTCCGCAGCATATGAGATCACTAATGAGACGGAATCTCTCAACCCGGGCAGGTCTTCCATAGGCTTGTCTTACAGGCCTTCCTCAGGTTCCGGCTATATAAAGATACAGAAAGAGTTTCCCGCTCCCCTTAATTGGAAGGATTTCAAGGCAGTTTCTATGTATGTGTTAGGGGATGCTTCGGGAGACGATGTATCCGTGAAGTTCAAGAATGGCAGCGATGATATATGGCGCTCACAGTGGGTTAAGGTCGATTGGACAGGGTGGAGACAGGTCGTATTTGACCTTTCCGGGTTCAAGCTTGACCTTTTTGATGCCGATGGAGGTCCGGGGAACAGATCTATGAGGCTGGAAGAGGTAAAAGCGCTGGCCATCGCGGTAAAGGGGGCAAGGAACTCAAAGCTCATATTTGACGAAATAAGCCTGATATCGGACAATAAGATAGATAAAATAAAACTGGCGGGAGAATACGAACCTCCCGCCGGTTGTTTTTTATGGAAGGTGGATATGCCCGGTGGCAGGGATATAGAGTACCCCGCCCCAAAAGACTGGTCGGAGGCGAGCGGGACATCTTTTATTGTTGAAGGTAATTCTTCCGGAGAAGAATGTGCCCTGGTCGTTACAGACAACGATGGCGAACTTTACAGCACTCCCCGCGTAAAGGTTGTATGGTCCGGGCCAAAGAAATTTTATTACGATTTTGACCTTTTTGAAAGAGTGAATCCCGACGGAGTAAAAGGAGGCGACGGCGTTTTTGGGCAAAAAGGAATAAGATCTGTTTCTTTCAGGGGCCCAAAAGGAACGCGTTTGGATGACCTGCGCTTGGCGTATTGGAAAGAGATAAAACACTCCAGTGCCAAGGCCTTTGGAGGGTACTCTTCAAATGGCAAGGCCTACCTGTATTGGGACCTCTCGAGCCATCCTTTTCTTTCAGGTTTTAACGTATATCGTGACAGTATACGTATAGCCGCTACCGCAAGCCCGTTCTATTCAGAAGACGTTGGACCCGGTGCGAAGATGCATAAATACGGGGTCAGCGCAGTATACACTGACGGCATGGAAAGCGACGTAATATCTCTCGATATAGCTTTTTCCTCAAATAAGCCGGTATCCAGGAAGGAAAGGGTTGCGGTAAAAGGGGATTGGATATATGTGGATGGGGAAAGATTTTTTGTGAAAGGAAAGATATACGAGCCGTCAGGTGCCGTTGAAGATGACATGTCCCGTATCAAACGAGCGGGTTTTAATACGATAAGGGCCAAGTTGCCGTTTTCAGAGCGCGATCTTATTATTGCAGGCAAGTTCGGTCTCATGGTGGTACAGCCTCTCGATGTTAAGGACACTAAATACGCTGATGAAGTGGCGGTCTGGTCGCGCAGGCACGAGAATATCCTTTATTACGTCACTTCTTGTTCATCCCCTGTTATTCCGGATCATGCCGACCCCGAAAGATTTATATCAATTGAGTATAGCGAGGGATGCGGCTGCCCTCCGTCGCCGCAGGTAAACGGTATAGCAGGCATAGGATTCCCCTCCGGCGGAGCCGCGGCAAACGAAAACGCGGGGGATTATGTGAACTGGTTCAAGAATTCCTTTTCAAAGGGTGTTCCTTTGATAGTAGACATGGGGGAAGGGGAAGCAGGGGCTAATAGTCTTTCAGAAATGATAGCGGCAGGTGCTTCGGGGGTATACGTTGCAGGTCACACCGCGGCCGTGAGCGTAATATTCAGGGATTTTTGGCCGCATTATGCAAGGTTTTCCGGGGACAGCCCCTATGATGGTTTATCCGTCCTGGAGATAAGGACGGACAGGAAAGAGTATACGGCAGGCCAGAAGCCAAAGTTATCTTTTTTCTTGAAGAGGAAGAAGGGAAGCCCGGCCGTCTTGGGCCTGGATTATATCATCAGGGACATAAACAATAACATATCAAAATCATACAGTGTCAATTTCAACGGTCGGGGCGCATATAAAACTTCTTTTACCCTTCCGTACAATATCGATGATACGATGTTCCTGATATCGGCAGCGGCAAGGATGTCAGGCGGGAAAAGGGCGTTTGCTCTTAAGTATATAAATGTGTCGGAGAATAAAGCGTTGAAGGATAAATTCAAGTCCAAGGTCAGAGTTTCCCAGTTATTCCCATATGAACTGCGTTATACGGCTTCCGGAATAAAAATAGACGGTTTAGCGGATGATGCCTGGAATACCGCCGCTGTCATATCGATCGACAGTTCAATGAAGGGCAAGCCCATCCTGAGAACCGGAGATTACAACGGTGACAAAGACCTCTCCGGCAAGGTCAGGCTGCTTTGGGACAGGAACAATCTTTATGTGCTCGCCGACATTAAAGATGATATGCCGATGGTAAATAATAAGTATAATTACAACCTGTGCAATGGCGATGCCCTGGAACTTTTTTTGAGCCTGGACCCGGACCTTCTTGCAAAGGATGGCTATTCAGCCAGCGATTTTCAGGTAGCTTTCGGCGCCAATGAGCGTATGTGGATATTTGGACAGGCGAACGGAGGGGTCCGCAACTCGCCGCCCCGCGATTCCGAGATAAAAACAAGGAAGACGGATTCGGGTTACATTCTTGAGGCGAGGATCTCACTGTCTAACTTCGGGCTTGCCGACTTCTCAAACGGCAGGGAACTTGGCCTGGACTTGGCTGTCGATGATGCCGATGGTACAGGGAACAGGGAATGCCGGCTTATATGGAACGGTTCAGAGGATAACGACCGCGTCTCTAAGCATTGGGGCAGGGCGGTCCTTGCCGGCGGGCAATGAGTCTTATATTGATTTTGGCCGTTCAAACTGTATAATTATATAGGTGCTTAGGATATGTTAAGATCACATATTAACGCTATCTTTAGGAGGCCCCACATGAGGTTTAAGGAAATCCTTTTGTCCGTGTCAATAATCACGTTTTTAGCTTCTTCCGCCAATTCATATCCTGCGGTATTGACGCCGCTTTTCGACCCCGGTACCGAAGAGATCGTTGACTACTCCAAATACGGTGAATTCAGCAATGTCGGCACCGAGAACTACAAATATTCGATAAAGGACAGGAAAGGCCTGGCCGCGGCAGTAGGCGAGGGGATATATCCAAATACCAGCGTATATAAGGACCCGGGTTACAGGGAAGTGCAGGCCGCCGGGAGACTCGCAGGCAACCAATGGGAATTCGTCAATAATGACGACCAGACGCTTGCTTTTTATAAATGGGCTGTTGCAAGCGATGAGCCCGGGGTAAAGCAGCATTATACGGCCGTGGCCCTTGCCAAGGCAGGTTATATCACGCAGGCTATAAAGGCCCATTATGCCGTCCTTGTCAATTTTCCCAAGTCGGTAGGCTGGACATTCTGGCATACCCCGCTCTACATCTCGAAAATGTCGCTGAATGAGATCGAATATCTTACCAGGATGCATCCGGAGCTCGGTATCAGGCTTGAGGACGCCAAAATAATCGTAGAGAATTCCTTCGATAACGAAATTTCGAACGACAAATTCATAATCAACCCCGGAAGGCTAGTTAAAGTCAAACCGAACGAGGTAATACCGCCTAAAACGGATCTCTCCAAGCTTAAAGTTATCAGTTCGGCAGGCGGTAGCCATGTAAAGCTGGTTAAATATGAGAACGGACACTGGCAGCTGTTGGTGGACGGAAAGCCGTTCCCGATGAAGGCTATGGCATATTCGCCTAACAAGATAGGGCTTACCCCTGACAACGGCACGCTGAATGTCCAGACCGACTGGATGACGGCTGATTTCAACAAGAACGGGAAAGCGGATGGTCCCTATGACGCTTATGTAGATGCCAACAAAAACAACAAGCAGGATGCAGATGAGAAGGCGGTCGGGGATTTCCAGCTTATGAAGGAGATGGGCGTTAATACAATACGCCTTTATCATCATTCTACCAGCAAAGACCTGCTTAAAGACGGATACGAGAACTATGGTTTTATGTACCTGATGGGGGATTTCCTCGGAATGTATGCCGTGGGATCCGGAGCGGACTGGTACAGCGGCACGGATTACTCCGATCCGGCGCAGCAGAAGAAGATGATGGAGAGCGTTAGACAGGTGGTCATGGAGTATAAGGATGAGCCGTACATCCTTATGTGGGTATTGGGCAATGAGAATAACTACGGTTACCCGGGGACCCCGGAAGTCGAGCCGGGTATGGGATGCCGCGCTAAACTCCAGCCCGATGCTTATTACGCGTTCGTCAACGAAGTCGCAAAGATGATAAAATCCATAGATCCAAACCATCCGGTGGCTATCTGCAACGGCGAGACGGTCTACCTGAACTATTTCGCGAAGTATTGCCCCGATGTGGATGTTTTTGGGGCGAACGTCTACCGCGGCCCTAACGGTTTCGGCAGGACTTACTGGGAAGACGTAAGGGATCTTACGGGAAGGCCTTCGATAATAACGGAATACGGTTGCCCGTCATATCTTAAGGACAATCCCGAAAAAGGCGAAGAACTCCAGGCCCAGTATCATAAGGGCAATTGGGAAGATATCGAGTACAACATGGCGGGTTCGGGGTTTGGTAATGCTCTTGGCGGTGTATGTTTCGAGTGGGTGGACGAGTGGTGGAAAGCCGGTCCTCCCCCTCAGCTTGATCCGGCCAAGCAGGAATGGGAAGGCTGGGATTATAAGGCTAAGACGAGGATACCGGGGAATTTCCGCGGGCCGTTCCCGGACGGTTGGTTGCATGAGGAATACCTGGGAGTGGCCAGCCAGGGTGACGGTTCTGACAGCCCGTTCCTCAGGAAGTTGAAGAAGGCATATTTCTGGTATAAAGACAACTGGACAAAATAACGAAAGGGGGTTGGCAATGAAGAAGTTGGTTGTATTAGCAGTGCTTTTAACCGTGATGGCCGGCGTTACGAGCCTCTCATACGCCGAGTTCAAGAAGTTCAACGTATACAGCGACAGGTCTTCCCGTGACAACCATTATATACCTTCGGGTTGGATGGGCGATTACGGTGATCTTAAGCTTGATACGGGCTGGAAAGAGAACCCGCACAGCGGGACGAACTGTATCAAGATAACTTCCACCGGCGAGCAGAAACAGGGCGCCGGCTGGTGCGGTATCTACTGGCAGAACCCGGCCAATAACTGGGGAACCAAACCGGGCGGTTTTGACCTTACCGGCGCTACCAAGCTCGTATTCTGGGCTCGCGGCGGCAAGGGCGGAGAGACCCTCGCTGAGGTCAAGCTTGGCGGCATAACCGGCGAATACGCCGACACCGACACCGCTTCCATAGGGCCTATAACCCTTACCCCGGAATGGAAGGAATACACGATAGACTTGACCGGCAAGGACCTTTCGTATATATCCGGCGGCTTCTGCTTTGCAGCGAGCGCCACGGATAACCCGGACGGTTTCACTATCTACTTTGACGATATTTATTACGAGTAGACCGAAGGTAAACAAAGTAGTATAATAAGACCATAAGAAGCAAAGATCACCGGCGCTTCTTTAAAAAAGAGGCGCCGGCTCTTTAAAAGGAGGCAGTCCAGATGATGAGAAGGGTGGCAGCTATGCTGCTGGCTATTACAGTGGTTTCCGGCGCCGCGTCGTTGGCTTATGCCGAATTCAAGAAATTCAATGTTTATTCCGATAAAACGGCGAGGGACAACCATTATATCCCTTCCGGCTGGATGGGAGACTATGGTGACATAAAGGTTGATACCGGTTGCAAGGATGCGCCCCATTCAGGCGCTACCTGTATCAAAGTGACCTATACCGGCGAACAGAAACAGGGCGCCGGCTGGGCAGGCGTATACTGGCAGAACCCGGCCAATAACTGGGGCACGCAGCCGGGTGGTTTTGACCTTACCGGGGCCAAGAAACTGGTATTTTGGGCTAAAGGTGCCAAGGGCGGAGAGAATATTGCAGAATTCAAAATGGGCGGTATTACGGGAGAATATGGGGACAGTGACAGCGCCGAATTGACCGAAGTAATGCTTACTCCCGAATGGAAGGAATATACTATAGACCTGGCCGGGAAAGACCTTACTTCTATAGCCGGAGGTTTTTGCTGGGTTGCCAATACCTCTTCGAACCCGGACGGTTTTATTATATATCTGGATGACATAAGCTACGAATAACATGGGCTTAAAGAGGAGGAAGAGATGAAGAAGTTGGTTGTATTAGCAGTGCTTTTAACCGTGATGGCCGGCGTTACGAGCCTCTCATACGCCGAGTTCAAGAAGTTCAACGTATACAGCGACAGGTCTTCCCGTGACAACCATTATATACCTTCGGGTTGGATGGGCGATTACGGTGATCTTAAGCTTGATACGGGCTGGAAAGAGAACCCGCACAGCGGGACGAACTGTATCAAGATAACTTCCACCGGCGAGCAGAAACAGGGCGCCGGCTGGTGCGGTATCTACTGGCAGAACCCGGCCAATAACTGGGGAACCAAACCGGGCGGTTTTGACCTTACCGGCGCTACCAAGCTCGTATTCTGGGCTCGCGGCGGCAAGGGCGGAGAGACCCTCGCTGAGGTCAAGCTTGGCGGCATAACCGGCGAATACGCCGACACCGACACCGCTTCCATAGGGCCTATAACCCTTACCCCGGAATGGAAGGAATACACGATAGACTTGACCGGCAAGGACCTTTCGTATATATCCGGCGGCTTCTGCTTTGCAGCGAGCGCCACGGATAACCCGGACGGTTTCACTATCTACTTTGACGATATTTATTACGAGTAAAGGTTGAAAATGGGACATAATAAGGGAAAAGGCAAGAAGACCGCTTTTTTGGTCCTGCTGTTTATGCTTATTGCTTGCTTCCTGGCGGGCGGGTATTTTCTTTTCAATAAGATATCCGGCACGTCACAGGCTAAAAGAGGCGGAAAGATATTGCTGGAGAAGCAGGGGAACGGGCATTTTCGCCTTGTCGTTAACGGAGACACTTATCTTGTCAAGGGAGTATGCTACCAGCCGGTACCGCCCGGGCAGGATTATACGTATAATTGGTGGGGCGACACGGCTAAACCCTGGCTTGTAGACGGCCAGATGATGAAAGACGCAGGCATCAATACCGTGCGTTTTTATCAGCCCGGAGAGAATGCTTCCGAGACAAAACAGGTCATGTCCGACCTGTTCGAGAAATTCGGTATACGCACGATAATGGGGCATAACCTCGGCATCTATGATATGCCGCCGCCAAACTATGCGGATGAAAGCTACAGGCAGCAGGTCAAGGAAGAGGTCCTTGAGATAGTAAAGACATACAAGAATGAGCCGGGAATACTTTTCTGGCTTCTCGGCAACGAGAACAATTACAGCTTTGACGACCAGATAGCTCCCTGGGGCTCCGACGAACTCGACAGCATCGACGACCCTAAGCAGAGGGCTGAAGCGAAGGCCAAGCTGTATTACAGCTTCGTAAATGATATAGCGAAGGAGATAAAGAAAGTCGACCCGAACCATCCGGTTGCGATGGGCAATGGCGAAGTGTTTTTCCTCGACGTGGCTAACACCGTTACTCCCGATATAGACATACTGGGTCTTATATCGTACAGGGGTTTGAGCTTCGGCAATACCTGGGAACAGGCAAGCAAGAAGTTCGACAGGCCCATCGTCCTGACGGAGTTCGGTTGCGACCGCTATAACGCCCTAACGAAGAAGGAAGATGAGGATATCCAGGCGAAGTTCCTGATCTCGCAGTGGAAAGAGATACTTAGGAATACTTGCGGGAAATCCGGGAAAGGGACGGTCCTCGGAGGATGTATATTCGAATGGAACGACGAGTGGTGGAAACATGATTCGGCCAATCCCGCGAGCTGGTTCGTACAGGACCAGACCGCCGGTTGGACTAACGGTGCCTATTATTTCGATATCGAGGTAGAAGGCCACATGAACATGAACGAAGAGTGGTATGGCATAGTCGGCATGAGCCTTGATAAAGAGAACGGTGTCTACAAGAGGATACCGAAGAAAGCTTATTACGCCCTGAAGGACCTTTGGGCTAAGGGTTGTGATGATACGGAGCCGCCGAAAAGGGTAGGTAAAAAACCTCAATAACAAGGTAGTTAATAGAGTTGTTAATGCAGAGGCCACACTTTTACAAGTGTGGCCTCATTTTTTCCGTGTATTAAAACCCGGGACCCTTAATCCCTCAGGTGCAGGTCTGCGTATTGGGCTATCATCTCGGCCACTTTTGTAGGAGGAGTGACCGAAAAATAGTGATCGACAATACAGTGGGCTATTTCGTGTGCCATGACATTAGCCGAGATCTTTTCTTCTGCGGCAAAAAGCGAGTTTAGCTTAAATATATAAAAGGCAATGAACTTGTTTTGCTGGTCGAATATTTCCATATAGACCCTGTCCAGGTCCGACTGCCCCTTGTAGATACGGACGTTTAAATGCAGGTCTTTCGGCCTCATATCAAGCAATTCTTGCACCTTAAAAAATATCAGGTCAAATTTATAGGCCACGTCATCATTGGCGCTGTTGCCGGACCTGACAGGCCTTTCGGAGAGGCCGTAATCTACCCTGTAGGTATCTATCTTGTTGCTTACCCTGCGCGCGTCGACAGTATCTTTCAGGTATATCGTACAGAAAGCGCTGTCGATCACCGTCCAATCGTTTCCGTCGAAGAAAGTGTTTCCGGATACTATGCTTGCATGAGCCGATAAAGACGGCAAGATAAGTATCAACCCCGCGAGTATGGATACCTTGAAAAAGGACAAAGCCTGCTTTATGCCCTGGATCTTCTTTTCGGCGGGCTTAACCGTGTCATCGATCTCGTTTTCAGGGATACCGCGTTTTTTGAGAAATTCCCTGAGAGAGAGTATCTCAGCTTCGAGCTCCTCAGTTTTTGCTTTAGACGACGAGAGAGGTTCTCTTATGCCCCTGACGGCTTTATTCAGGACCTCGGCAAGTACCTTTATCTCATCAGCTTGGCGCAGATAGGTATTTACGGTAAGATCGCCATTGCCTATGTCCGATATCGACCTCTCGAGCCTGTAAAGGGGTCCCGCTATCCTGTGAGAGATAAATAATACTATTGCTATGGTTGCAAGGCTTACCAGGATGACGGCCATTATGCTGCTGTATATAAGTATCGGAAGTATGTAATCCGAGGTGCTTTTAACGGTCAAGCGCAGGTTCTCGAAACTCGTGGTAGTCGTCTTCTCCGTAAGCAGGTAGGCCGCAAGACCCATTATCACGCAGGCAAGTATAAGAAGGAAGCAGAATTTGATTATGAAACTTGTTTGGAACTCTTTTTTTATGAAATAGTTGCGTCTTCTGTTCTGCGCGGCTGTCTTGGTCATTTTAAGTCTATCTTTTCAAGGGCTTCTTTGTTAATTGTCACCGGGGTGCTCTTTTCCAGTTCCTCAACCCATTTACGCATCTTTTCGCCTGCCTCAAGATTGCGGTCTTTATCTGTTTCCGGAATAGAAGAAAGTATTTCCCTGGATTTCATTTCCAAGAGGGAACGCAGCAGACTTTGCTCCCAGAACCTTTCTATCATTTTCATGAATTGGGGGTCTTTGTCGAGCCCCATGCGTTGCGCCTCGAGCAACAGGACCTTTTTCTGTATTATTTCGTTCAATATCTGTTCTTTTGAGAATTCTTCACGGTATGCCGGGGGGTAAAGGGAAAGTTCCGACATGAAATCATCCCTGTAAAGGGAATAATTGCCTATAGTGACTATCACATCGCCCCTTGGTGTATTGCGAGCGCAACCTTGCAGGCTTGAAAGCACAACGACCGAAAATAAAAGGCACAATATCCTGTTCATAAAGATATTATAAGTGCTTTACTTCTATTTTTCAATATGATAATTTATGCCTATGATGAGGCAGGATCGTTTTATCCTTATAATATGTTTTTTAGCGGGTCTCCTGTTGTTACCCGGCCGTTCTTCGGCCGAGTATAATCCGGTGACAAGTAAGGATGAACCCGTCTATATCTCCCCGGAACAGGAAGCCGAGATGGGCGCCTCCTATGCGAAGCAGATCGAACAGCATTACAAGCCTTGCAGGGATAAGCATTTACAAGAGAGAGTGGAATTGATAGGCAACAGGCTTGCCCAGTACGCAGACCGCAAAGGTGTTATATACCATTTTAAGGTAATCGACATCGATGACATCAACGCGGTTTCCCTGCCCGGAGGATGGGTTTATGTATTCAAGGGGCTTATAGACGTGTGCAAGAATGATGACGAGCTTGCAGGGGTCATCGCCCATGAGATCGGGCACATTGCGGCCCGCCATCATATGAAGAAACTGCAGCAAAGTTCTCTGGCCAACCTGGGCCTTATACTTGTAGCGGCAACGCAGGGAGGCAACGCCGCAAGCGCCACCAACCTGGCAATAAACTCTATGATGGCCGCGTATTCACGCGAGGATGAGTTTGAGGCGGATAAACGCGCGGTAATATATACCAGGAAAGCCGGATACGACCCCAGGGGTATTGTCACTTTCATGGAGACGATGAAGAACGAGGACAAGCTCAAGATAAGGACATATTCCTATTTCAAGACCCACCCTTATGTGGGTGAAAGGATGGGTAAGGTTGAAAGTGAGATAGAGGGGAGAATGAGTTTCAGGGAGAGGATAAACATGCCCCTGGACAAGAAATGGTAGCTTCGCCCGCTAAATTTGCAGTATAATGCCAAAAAATTACCCTTGACTTGGACCTCTATCGGTATATACTGGTATGTATATGGTATACATATTAAAAAGGAGGGGTAAGATGGGAAGAAAATTGTGTGTAATGCTGTTATTGTGCGGCCTAGCCCTTACTGGCACGGCGAAGTTCGCGCATGCCGAATCCGTGGATTTTTTCACCGATGTTATCGATGAAAGTAACGGCATGTATAAATATGTGTACGGCGGAGGAACTACATTCGATGTTGAAAGTTCCGGAGGCCATGAGGGTGAAGGATGCCTCAAGGCAGTACTTGATTGCGGCCAGTGGTCCGGCGCGGCGGTGGGCCATTATCCGCTTACCGACCTTTCCAAGTTCAACAAACCGGGAGTGGAGTTCTGGGTCAAGGGACAGGATGGCGGCGAAAAGTTCGAAGTTATCTTGATAGACGCGGATGATTCGGACGGGAACAAGACTGAGATCGGGGCGATGGCTTCTCCCAACTACGTAAGGGTAACAAAGGACTGGCAGAAGGCCGTGATACCGTTCAATGCTTACCCGAAGAAGGGCCAGTATTGGGACGGGAACGCTAACAAGATGGTTACGGGCGTTGATTTCAATCCTTCAGAACTCAAGGAGATCAAATTTGCCGTTGGTCCGGCTTACAACCCCGGCAAAAAAACCGTTACCATATACGTAGACGGCCTCAAGATAGTAGATATGCAATAACCTGTATGCTGATGTAAAACTGGATTCCTCCGGGGATTTTTGGTAAAATAAAGAAAATCCCCGGAGGACCAGATGAAAAGAACATTAACTCTTGCCATTTTAGTTTATTTTCTGTTTTCTTTACCTTCCGCAAAGGCCGAAGCGGCCGATAAAGTCCGAGCGAAACCCATAGTGCATATCCATAAAGCGGCTAAACCGGTAACGGCGGATTGCGACCTGTCAAAATATCCCGGATATGCCATCAGGATGGATTCCGGCTCCTGTGATGTGCTCAAGTATTTCCAATGGGAAGGCAAGGACGACCTTAGTGCCGACATCTACCTGCTTTGGGATGACGAAAGCCTTTTTATTGCCGCGAAGATTACCGATGATACGCCTTTTGATAACAGCAAGGAGGGCCCGGATATCTGGGATGGCGATGCGCTTGAGGTCATGCTTGGCATGGATGACAAGGCCGATCCCGACAGGATGTTCTTCACTAAATCCGATTACCAGATAGGCTTGAGCACGGGTAACGGCAAGGATATAAAGCCCTGCGAGTGGGTCTGGCGCCGCGATGATTACCAGAGTGGCATCGAAGTGGTCTCCAAGCCCTGGGATAAGGGATATATAATCGAGGCCAGAATACCTTTTGCGGTACTCGGCGGTTTCAAGCCCGAAACAGGCAGGAAATTCGATTTTGATATAGCCGTTGACGACGCTGATACACACAGGAGGGAGCTGCAATTTGCCTGGACAGGGGCCACGAACCTTTATTCAGACCCAAGCCAGTGGGGTATCGCCGTGCTCGAAGCGCCCAAGGCTGCCTTTGCGGTCTCTTTCTCGACCGCGATCATCGTTATATTCGGCATCATTATAATAGGTCTTTTTCTTGCTTTTGCCGTGCGCCGTCCTAAATAGGAATTGAAAAAGCGGCTGTATATTGATAAAATCATCACACTGGAGGACAGCATATGAAATGTGATACGTGCGGACGCGAGGTCCCGGAAGTCAAGAGGGTGGTAGTGGCACCCGGCTATGACAGGACACTGGCGAAAGCCATATATAACTGCCCGGAATGCTACGAGAAAAAAGAAAAATCCAAGAAGTACGTCTCACCGGAAACCGCAGAGAAAAAATAATATAATGCCGGAAACCAGCATAAAAATCCTCGATAACGGTTATGTGAACCTCGTTGATTCGATGGGCGGCGACAAGGCCGTCATAGAAAGCGCCAGGCGCTGCTATATGAGCGAACCGCAGGGTGCCGATGCCGACGCCAAGCTTATACGTCATCTTATAAAGAAAGACCACGGGACGCCTTTTGAGCATGCCTATTTCAGGTTCGATGTAAAATGTCCCATATTTGTCGCCCGCCAATGGATAAGGCACCGTATCGGTACTTATAACGAGATGTCTTTACGCTATTGCCTGGCGAAGAGGGATTTTTACACCCCCGCGAGCCTTGAAGGGGAGGCCCTGGAAAAATACCGGAGGTCGGTTAACGACGCTTTTGACGCTTATGAATCGATGGTCTCCTCCGGGATCAAACGCGAACAAGCCCGCGGCGTCCTTCCGCTGTCTATATATACCCTATTCTATTGGACGGTCAATGCCCGTTCCCTGATGAATTTCCTGAAGCTCAGGCTGGATAGAGGCGCACAGCCGGAGATAAGGGAATACGCGAAAGCCCTTTTCCTGATATTTAAGGAGAGCATGCCCGTTACGGCTGAGGCTTTCGAAGAAAAGATAATGCCAAAAGAATAATCATGGAGCGTAACGGGGATATCAGGGAACTCCTTCAGGGTTGTATAAGCAAAGACAAGCGTTCGTGGGATGTCTTTGTCGAGAGGTACTCAAAACTTGTATACTGGGCCATACGCGACAGGCTTAAGCGCTGCGGGTATGATTTCAACGAAGAAGATATAAATGACATCCACCAGGATGTCTTTGTCGCTTTATGGGAAGGAGAAAAGCTCAGGCAGCTAAGGGACCCGGAAAGGGTTGCCGGATGGATATCAATGGTTGCCGGGAACGCGGCTGTAGATCATTTCAGGTCTGCCAAAAGGGCCCTGCCGCCAGGCTCCGTTTCGATACACGAGGCGATATTTAATGACGGCGAAGGCGGATCCGGCACTCTTGAGGACCTTCTGCCCGCAAGGATGGAAAACCCGGACAGGCAGGCGCAGTTTAATGAGGCGCGCGCTGTCCTCGATGCGGCGATAGAATCTTTAAGGCCAAGGGATAAAATGGTGGTAAAGCTTAACCTTCTCCATGGGATGAAGCATATCGAGATCGCGGAAGCAGTTAAGATGCCGGTGAATACGGTCTCTACCACGATAGCCCGGGCAAAGAAATATTTGAAAGAAAAGCTGGAGAAAGAGCGTCCTTTATAGTATGGAAGAGACCATCGTAGGCTTACATGGGGTAAAGACGGGGTGTCCCGATGAAGGGACCATAGCTGCTTATCTGGGTGGCTCTATGACGGAATGGGAAAGGGAACGCCTGGAAGAGCATGCTTGCTCATGTCAGCATTGTTTAGAGAGCATAAGGACCTCAAAGGCCGGGGAAGATCTTTTTAATAGGGGTGCTTTGGCGCAGACAGGAGAATGCCTGAGGAATAAAGCGAAAGGTTTGGCCAGGATGGATATCAGGAAAAAACGTTTTCAGGGATATATATGGCTTACGGCAACCGTTATAGCGTTTATTTTGTCGTTTACCGTACCTAAGTATTTTGCGCAATTTCTGGTGGCTTCTCTGATACTCGGGTTGAAGTGGGTATCTGAAAGTGAGACCATGCGCACGCTCATAATCGCAATGGATACCAAGCACCGCCATGAGAGGCAGGGGGAGGCGACAGCAAGATGGAGACGATAACCAGATCATATAAAACGAGCAATGGACTGGTTGAGGGGATCCAGGTTAAATGGACCGGCTTTAGCATCCTCATGGTCACCGGGAAAAAAGGTTTTCTGGTATGCGGGGTGTTCGACATAGATGCTATCGACAGGTTCAACATGGCCGCTGCGATGGTTGAGAGCACCCCTGATAACCCGATAGGCTCGCTCGAGCGTTTTCCAAACAGGAAGATCTCGAAAGTGAACATGAAAGCCCGCGAACTGGGTATAACAGAAGGCATGGAAGTTACGAAGGCTTTTGAATTGATAGCGTAATAACGGAGGCTGTTGCATATAGATGAACGGTAACGGCAGGAAAGCCGCTATAAACCTTATAGTACTTTTCGGGCTGATTAGCCTTTTCGGCGACATCGTATATGAGGGAGCGCGCAGCGTCAACGGGCCGTATTTGAAGACGCTGGGGGTGAATGCAGCTGTAGTAGGATTCATAGCCGGCCTGGGTGAATTTGTGGGATATGCCGTACGTCTTGTCTCGGGATATTTTGCGGACAGGACAAGGGCCTATTGGCTTTTTACGTTCATAGGTTACGGTATGCTGGCGAGTGTCCCATTGCTTTCATTGACGGGAACCTGGCAAGTGGCGGCGCTTTTTATAGTAATGGAAAGGCTCGGTAAAGCATTGAGGGCCCCGGCCAGGGATACGATAGTTTCCCAGGCATCGAAGCAAGTGGGAACAGGCTTCGGTTTTGCTTTGTCAGAGGTGATGGACCAGATAGGGGCGCTTGCAGGACCTTTATTGCTGATGGGTCTTTTTATGCTGGCGGGGAGCTCCGTAAACGAGATAGCCAAATACCAGAAGGGTTACAGCCTTTTCTGGGTGCCTTTTATTCTCGTCATGATTTGCATAACCATAGCCTTCATACGGGTACCTAATCCGGAGAGCCTCGAGATATCAACCGGGAAGACGCAGGAAAGCGACAGGCTTTCGAGAATATTCTGGATATATACTATTTTTACATTCGTTACAACGATGGGTTTCGTGAATTTTGCCCTTATAGGTTATCATTTTAAGGCAAAGAACGTCTTGACCGATGCACAGATACCTTTGTTCTATGCCATAGCGATGGCCGTGGACGGCGTTGCCGCATGGTTTATAGGCTTGTATTATGACCGGCTTAAGAACAGGAGCAATAACGAAAAGGCCGGGCTCAGCACCCTGCTTATAATACCGTTGTTATCCATATTTATTCCTTTTTTTGCTTTTTCCGTTAATTTCACGTTTGCGTTTATAAGTGCGGTAATATGGGGAGTAGTCATGGGTATACATGAGACCATTATGAAATCCGCCATTGCCGACCTGACTCCTATGAAGAAGAGGGGGACCGGCTACGGAATATTTAATACGGCTTACGGCCTTGCGATGTTTGCAGGCAGCGCGTTGATGGGAGTTCTTTATGACCATTCGATAGCGGCCCTAATAGTTATCGCGGTAGTCCTGCAGATAGCTGCGCTGCCCCTTTTCTTTTTGGTAAAAAGGGAAGTTTTTGTGGTAACATAGTAGGAGAATATGGAAACCGAAAAAAGCAGCATCGGAAAGAGATTAAAAAAGATATTTATCGGCGGTGCACATGACCCGCACGATGAGAAACTTTTCCACAAGATATCCCTTATAGCGTTTTTCGCCTGGGTGGGTATCGGCGCCGACGGATTGTCTTCTTCGTGCTATGGTCCCCAGGAAGCTTTTGTCGCGCTGCAGGGCCATATGTATCTGGGGATCTTTGTCGCATTGGCATCTGCCGTAACGATCTTCGTCATAAGTTCCAGTTATTCCCAGCTTATCGAAGTTTTCCCTTCGGGCGGCGGCGGCTACCTGGTTGCCAGCAAACTCCTGTCGCCGACAGCGGGTATGGTCTCCGGAAGCGCCTTGCTTATAGACTATATATTAACCATTACCGTGTCGGTTGCGAGCGGTGCCGATGCGGTATTCAGCTTCCTGCCGGCCGAATGGCTTCCTTTTAAGCTCTATTTTGCATCCCTGGTGGTAGTCCTCCTGATATTACTGAATTTAAGAGGGGTGAAGGAATCGGTAATGGTCCTTATGCCGATATTCCTGACCTTTGTCGTGACGCATGTGATAGTTATATTGTATGCCATAGTGACCCACCTGATGAATTTTCCTGAAGTAGTCTCGGCGACGAAAGCCGATCTATATACCACTTCCGCTTCGTTAGGGACTGTGGGGATGATAATAATGGTCTTGCGCGCCTACAGTATGGGTGCCGGTACATATACCGGTATCGAGGCCGTGAGCAATTCGCTGCCTATGTTAAGGGAACCAAGGGTGCAGACGGCCAAGCGGACCATGAACTATATGGCTATTTCGTTGGCAGTTACGGTTGTAGGATTGATGCTGGCATATGTCCTTTTCAGGGTCCAATTCCAGGAAGGCAAGACACTGAACGCAATGTTGCTCGAGCGTGTTATCGAGCCCTGGGGGAAGGGCTGGGGGTATCCTTTCCTTCTTATAACGCTGGTTTCCGAAGCGGTGTTGTTGTTCGTGGCGGCCCAGACCGGTTTTGTTGGCGGACCCAGGATACTTGCCAACATGGCTCTTGACCGTTGGGTCCCGAGCAGGTTCGCTACCCTTAGCGACCGTTTTGTGACCCAGAACGGCGTGCTTATAATGGGCATAGCGGCCCTCATAATGATGCTTGCTACGCGCGGTTCGGTAGCGTTATTGGTAGTCCTTTATAGTATAAACGTGTTCATAACTTTTTTGCTGTCGCAGTTGGGCATGGTGCGTTATTGGTGGAAGAACCGCATGAGGCTGGACCACTGGCGGAGAAAGATGGCGGTCAACAGCGTAGGCCTTGTACTGACCGCTTTCATACTTGTTTCGGTGACGATAATAAAGTTCAACGAGGGCGGATGGGTCACGCTTTTTGTTACCGGTACCCTGGTCCTGATAGTGCTTGGCATAAAGCGCCATTATGAACATACCGCCAAACTTCTTAAGAGGCTCGATAACCTCGTCATGGCGGCAGGGTATTCCAGCTCGGAGAATATCCCGGGCATAACCAAGAAAGAAAAAGGGGAATTCGACCCTGAAGCCAAGACCGCGGTGCTTCTTGTGAACGGTTTTAACGGAATGGGCCTGCATACCCTGTTCAATATCTTCAGGCTCTTCGGGGATTCATTCAAGAATTTCGTTTTTGTCCAGATCGGCGTAATAGATGCGGGTAATTTCAAGGGGGCTGAGGAACTCGAAAAGCTGGAAGCCCACGCCAAGAGCGAGATAGAAAGGTATGTGGATTTTGTAGAAAAACACGGTTATCACGCCGAAGGGATGTTCAATATAGGGACGGATGTCATCGACGAAGCTTCTACGCTTGCTCCCCAAATCGCTGAAAAGTATCCGCAGGCCGTATTCTTCGGCGGCCAGATAGTCTTTCCCAGGGAGACCTTCCTTACAAGGCTGCTCCATAACTACACGGTATTCTCGATGCAGAGGAAATTCTACCACGAAGGGATACCATTGGTCATACTTCCTATAAGGGTTTAATCCGACGTAAAGGAGGTATCGAATGCCGGAAAAGAAATGGATATTATTCTTTGCGGTAGTTATTTTTTTGTCTATCGAGAGTTCATTGTTTGCGGTAAGCGATTCAAATGACCTTATCCAAGCTGTCAAGGGAAATGATATCGTAAAATGCGAAAAATTGATCAGATCAAGGGTTAATTTGAATACCAAGGATTCCGATGGCAGGACCCCGCTGATGATCGCCTCGATGGCAGGGAATGCGGAACTGGTCAAACTGCTTGTTTCTAAGGGAGCGCTGACGCGGGGGACCGATAACAAAGGTCAGACCGCCTTAATGATAGCGGTAGATAATAGCAGGACGGAAGTGGTAAAGGAGCTTATTAAGGGCAAAGCAGATGTGAACGAAAAGGGAAAGTATGGGTGGACCCCGTTGACCCTCGCGGCATTTAATGGGAATACAGAGATCGCTGGATTACTGATTGCAGCCGGTGCGCGTGTTAACGATGCCGGGCCAAGCGGGAAAACCCCTTTGATACTTGCCATACTTACAGATAAGAGGGATCTTGTGAAGTTGCTTATTTCCAAGGGCGTGGATGTAAATAAGAAATATTGCAGCGGGTGTGCCGGTGTTTATAGGTCCCCCTTGAAAGAGGCCGAAACTCAGGGTAGGACGGAGATTATTGCTATTTTGAGGCAAGCCGGAGCAAAATAATCCCTCAAAAAATTAAACGATAAATTATGGTGCCGAGGGAGGGAATCGAACCCTCACATCCTTACGGACATCAGTTTTTGAGACTGACGCGTATGCCAGTTCCGCCACCTCGGCAAGGATAGTAGGGGACGTGTCACTTTGGGACACGTCCCCATTATATTTTACTTCATTGCCTCCCTGGTGTTCTTGACGAACGGCTCAAGGAGATTGAGGAATTCCATCGGGAATATGTACTTTGTCGCCGGGCTCTGGCCCAACGCTTTCAGTGTATCGAGATACTGGAGCGAAAGGGTCTTCGAGTCGACATTCTTGGCTACCGAGAATATCTTATCCAATGCCAGTGAGAAACCTTCGGCCCTTAAGATAGCCGACTGCCTGTCACCCTCGGCCTTTAATATTGCGGACTGTTTTTCACCCTCAGCGACCGTGATAGCAGCGGCCTTCGTGCCTTCAGCCTCGGTTACGACCGCACGGCGGGTTCTTTCCGCCGACATCTGCTTGATCATGGCGTCAGAAACGTCTTTCGGCGGTGTGATCTCGCGGATCTCGACGGTAGTTATCTTGACGCCCCAGCGTTCCGTTACCTCATCGAGCTTCTGGCGAAGTATCTGGTTTATCTGTTCGCGTTTTGAGAGCACTTCATCGAGGGCTATATCGCCTACGACAGCCCTTAATGTAGTAGTAGCGATACCCTGGGATGCCGCTGCGAAATTCCCTACCTGTATGACGCTGCGCTCCGGGTCGATGACTTTCCAGTAGATCAGGAAGTCTATGGATATAGGCGCGTTATCCTTGGTGATACAAGTCTGCTGCGGTATCTCAAGGAAAAGCTCGCGCAAGTCCACCATTACCGGGGAATCCACGATAGGTATCAAGAAAACTATACCGGGTCCGCGCTGGCCTATCGAACGGCCGAACCTGAAGACGACAAGGCGCTTGTATTCTTTGACGATCTTTATGGAATTCGACAGGATTATAAGACCGACGATAAGAACAAAGAAAAATATCATCACACCCATTTTTACCTCGCTTTCCTGATTTTTGCCACCAGACCTTCAACCGATTCCACTTTGACCTTTTCGCCGGCCTTGACCTCTCCTTCGAGGGATTCGGCGTACCAGTCCTCACCCTTTACGTGTATGATACCTTTCGGGGTAAGGCCGGTCTTGGCTTCGCCGACCGCACCGCTAAGGCTCTCCACACCCGATGACGCCCTGCGCTTCTGGGCTTTTACTATAAGCGGCAGGATGAAGACCATCAGGCCGGTGGTGCTTATTACTATGGCGGCGATCAATGCCTTGGAGAGCCTGCTGAACTGCGGATCAGCCTTGAACAATATTAGCGAGCCGATAGTCAGGGCAAGTATGCCGCAGACCGTGAGTATTCCGTGAGTGGGCGTCTTTACGTCAAGGACAAAGAACACAAAGCTTAAAAGCATGAGTATCAGCCCGGTATAGTTTACCGGAAGGGAATTCATGCCCACAAAAGCAAGGACCAAGCCTACCACGCCGATTATCCCGCCTATCGATATGCCGGGGGTCGCTATCTCGAATATTATGCCGTAAAACCCTATCACAAGGAGCAGATAGACGATATTAGGGTCCTTGAGCCCGTCCAACATCCCTTTAAGGGCTCCGCCGGTCACGCCGTTGCCTGCTGCCTGCGCAAAGAGCGGGGCAGAGGCCAGCCAGAGGGACAAAAACAGCATGATTACCGTAAATATCCTTTTCATGGGAACCTCCGCGGTTAGGTTAGTAGGAATATACCATTACGGGAGTGGATTGTCAATCGCAACCGGGAGGTTGACGCACAGGGTAATAAGTGGTAAAATCTCTATTCTGTTTGGGTGAATCGGATATGGTTACCAATCAAATGACCTATAACGTGGGGCTGCCCCGCAGGGACGCCCCATTGAAACTGGATAACGTGGGGCTGTAGCTCACCTGGGAGAGCGCCTGCATGGCATGCAGGAGGTAAGGGGTTCGATCCCCCTCAGCTCCACCATTTTTTTCGGAGAACGATGAAACTCGGCGTCCATGTGTCCATAGCAGGTCATATATATGAGGCCGTTGACAGGGCCGCCGCGTTGGGTTGCAACACCTTCCAGATCTTCAGCCGGAACCCCCGCGGGTGGGCGGCGCTTGCCCTTCCGCCCGCCGACGCTAAGGAGTTCAGGAGGAGGCGCAGGTTCAAGAAAATGGACCCGGTCGTGGTCCATATACCTTATTTGATAAACCTGTGTTCTCCGGACGATGCCCTCTGGGAGAAGTCAGTCAAGGCCTACATCGAAGATATTAAGCGTGCCGACGCGTTAGGCGCGGATTACTTTGTGACACACTTGGGCAGCCCGAAAGATAAAGGGCGGGATTACGGTATAGAACGCTTTTCGAAGGGAATGGCGGTAGCCGTAAGGAAAGCCAGCCCCAAGCTCATGATATTGCTCGAGAATACCGCCGGAGGAGGCAGCTCCATAGGCTCAAGGTTCGAGGATATAGCAGAGATAATCAAGAACGTAAAGTCACGGACAGGAACGGATGTCGGCATGTGCCTGGATACGGCGCATGCTTTTGAGGCAGGCCATGATGACAGGACGAAAGAAGGTTTTGCGTCAATGCTGAAGGATATCGGTTCCACTGTGGGGTTCGGCAGGATAAAGGTCATACATTTTAACGATTCGTTAAGCGCAATGGGTTCGCATAATGACAGGCACTGGCATATAGGCAAGGGCATGATAGGCGCAGAAGGCCTGAAACGCATAGTAAACCATCCTAAACTGAAGAATTGCGCATTTATCCTCGAGACCCCAAAAAACACCCGGAAAGACGACAGGGCCAATCTTGCGGCCGTCAGAAAGATGAGGCGCGGTTGAATTACGATTTTAAGGGTATAGAAGAAAAGTGGCAGAAAGAGTGGGAGTCGAGCGGTATATTCAGGGCCAAGACCGATACTGCCAGGAAGAAATACTACCTGCTTGAGATGTTCCCTTATCCATCGGGCCGTATCCATATGGGTCACGTGCGCAACTATACCATAGGAGATGTCGCTGCTCGCGTGAAGATGATGCAGGGTTACAATGTGCTGCATCCCATGGGTTATGATGCATTCGGCCAGCCTGCCGAGAACGCCGCGATAAAGAACAAAAGCCATCCCGAGACTTGGACCCTCGGGTGTATAGATAATATGCGCAAGCAGCTCAAGAAGATGGGCCTTTCGTATGATTGGGGCCGCGAGGTCTCCACATGCCTTCCCGAATACTACCGCTGGAACCAGTGGATCTTCCTGAAGATGATGGAGAGAGGGCTTGCCTACAAGAAGGCTTCGGTGGTCAACTGGTGCCCCGACTGCGAGACGACGCTTGCCAACGAGGAAGTCATCGACGGAAAATGCTGGCGCTGCAAAAATCCGGTCCGGCAAAAAGAGTTGGACCAATGGTTCATAAAGATAACCGATTACAAGGAAAGATTGATCGATGACCTTGAGAAGCTCAAATACTGGCCCGAGCGCGTTATCACGATGCAGAAGAACTGGATAGGCAGGAGCGAGGGTGTAGAGATCTTTTTCAAGGAGAAAGATAGCGGCCGGACTATCCCGGTCTTCACTACTCGCCAGGACACAATATTCGGTTGTACATATGTAGTGCTCGCGCCTGAGCATCCTGCCGTGAAGGAACTCGTGTCCGGTAAGCCGCAGGAGAAGCAGGTCCTCGGTTTTATCGAGAAAGTCTCCAAAGAAAGCAAAATAGTACGCGTTGCCGCAGACGTAAAAAAAGAAGGTGTCTTTACCGGCGCGTACGCGGTCAATCCCGTAAATAATGAGACTGTCCAGATATGGGTTGCGGATTACGTCTTGATGGAGTATGGGACGGGAGCCATAATGGCTGTGCCCGCTCATGACCAGAGAGATTTTCTCTTTGCGAAAGAGCATGAACTCCCGATGCGCGTTGTCATACATCCCAAGGACGCCGGTCTATCGGCGGATACGATGACCGAGGCATATGAGAATGACGGCATTCAGGTAAATTCAGGACAGTTTGACGGGTTATCCAATACGGAAGGCAAGAAGAAGATCGCCGAATGGATGGAAAGTAAGGGCATAGGAAAACGTACGGTAAACTGGCGCCTGCGCGATTGGCTTATTTCGCGCCAACGGTATTGGGGCACTCCTATACCGGTTATTTACTGTCCGAAATGCGGGGTAGCACCTGTGCCGGAAAAAGACCTGCCGGTCGTGCTGCCTAAGGACGTAGAGTTCACGGGAAAAGGGGGCAGCCCTCTTTCGCAGGTAAAGGAATTTACGGATGTAAAGTGCCCGAAGTGCGGCGGCGCGGCGAGGCGCGAGACGGATACCATGGCAACATTCATAGATTCATCCTGGTATTTTCTGAGGTTTTGTTCGCCCGGAGACAATAAGGAGGCATTCGATAGAGCCGATGTCGGGTATTGGATGCCGGTTGACCAGTATATAGGCGGCATCGAACATGCCGTTTTGCATCTGCTATATTCGAGATTTTTTACGAAGTTCCTGAAGGACATCGGCATGCTGGGTTTTGACGAGCCTTTCCAGAGGCTTTTGACCCAGGGTATGGTGCTAAAGGACGGTGAAGTTATGTCGAAATCGCGCGGCAACATCGTAGATCCCGACGAGATAATATCGAAATACGGCGCGGACACGATGCGTCTTTTCATACTCTTCGCGGCTCCCCCGGAGACCGAGCTCGAATGGGAAGAACGAGGCGCCGAGGGCGCTTTCAGGTTCCTTGCGCGCGTATGGCGTATACAGGAGAACCTTAAGGACAAGGCAGACCCGGGGCTTGTCAGGCTTACCCACAGGACGATAAAGAAGGTTACGGATGATTTCGGCGAGTTCAAGTTCAATACCGCCATCGCCGCAATGATGGAACTTGTTAATGCAATATACCAGTCGGGCGCGGATAAGCAGGTTTACTCGTCGCTGATACTCATACTTTCGCCGATAGCACCGCATTTTTGCGAGGAGATCTGGCGGTCTCTCGGTAATCGCGGCAGCATCCTTAAGGCCGGTTGGCCGGAATTCGATCCCGGGATGCTCGTTGACGAAAGGATAACAATGGCCGTCCAGGTCAACGGCAAGGTCCGCTCAAAGATAGAGGTCCCATCGGACATGGCCGATGATGATATTAAGGCGCTGGCCCTTTCGGACGAGAAAGTTAAACAGTGGCTTGATGGAAAGCCCGTAAAGAATATCGTCGTAGTGCCTAAGAGGCTTGTCAGTATAGTTGCTTGACCTGACGCGGCAGGAGAGAAAGGTCTTGATAGTCTTGGGTGCCCTGGCGGCCCTGGGGTTGGCCGTACTGGCCTTCAAGACCTATGTAATACGGCCGCGACTTGCCGTTATCCCGGCGGGACCGGCGGGTTCAAGCCTGAAAGGCATGGTAGATCGTGAAAACCGCGTCAACATCAACACCTCGGATGCCGAAAGGATCACCGCTCTGCCGGATATAGGCCCAAAGACGGCGCGCAAGATAATCTCTTACCGGGATTCGCACGGGCCTTTCCTGCTTAAGGAAGATATCATGAGAGTCGGAGGCATAGGCCCTAAGACTTTTGAGAAAATAAAGGACCTCATCGTCCTTGAATAGCATACGGTTCTATGGTAAACTTGTTCACTAATTATTCGGCCATTACAAGATAATACGAAAGGAGAGAAGCATGTATATGAAAAGGTTTTTTGCCGCAGTCACGGCGATGTCCGCCGCGGGTATCCTGGTGGCCGGTTGCGGGCCTGCCCCGAAGACCGAGCCCTCGAAACCGGAAGCGAATAAACCCGTTGCCGCAAAGCCTGCGGATAACAATTCGCATGCCGGCAAGGACTATAAAGTAGTTGCCGAGATCGGAAGCGAGAAGATAACGCTCGATGATATAGATGCGATGATAAAGCAGATACCGGAGCAATACCAGCCCATGGCCGAAGCGCATAAGGACATGTTCCTTGACAGCGTGGTCAGCCAGAAGCTCCTCTACTCCGAGGCATCAAAGCTTAACCTCGATAAAGACCCCGATGTCCAGAAACAGATAGAGGATGCCAGAAAGGACATAATAATCAAGGAATACCTGCGTAAGGAGATCGAGGACAAGGTTACCGTTAGCGACGAAGACGCGAAGAAATATTACGAAGAAAACCTTGATAAGTTCAAGGAACCGGAAAAGGTTGAGGTATCTCACATACTTGTCGACACCGAGGCCGGAGCCAATGACATACTCGCAAAGCTCAAGGCCGGAGATGATTTTGCGAAACTGGCAAAGGAGAAATCGAAGTGCCCCAGCAAAGACAAGGGAGGGGAGCTTGGCTATATAAGCAAGGGACAGACGGTCCCGGAATTTGAGACGGTCGCTTTTTCTCTCCAACCTGGACAACTGAGCGGTGTTATAAAATCCCAGTTCGGCTATCATGTAATAAAGGTCACTGCAAAGCAGCCGGAGAAGACCATTCCGTTCGATGAGATTAAAGACCAATTGAAGCAAATGCTGCTCGCGGATAAGCAAAAGGAGCGTTTTGACACTATTCTCAGGGATCTCAAGGAGAAGAATAAGGTGGTAATATATAAGGACGTGCTCATGCCTCCTGCCCCGAAGACCGAGCCTGCGAAGCCGGTAATGGAACCTGCCGTGAATGCGCCGGAGGCAGCGCCAGCCAACTGATTTGGCATATCCTTTAGTCTGGATCGCGGTACTTATATCTGCGGGGATCTGGATAACCGATATTATCCGGGTCCCCGTATTTTTTGCTTTATCAGTCGTATTGATATCCCTCTTTATAGCCTCATTGAATATCGGAAGGAAGAACCTCTCCCTTGTTCCGCTTTCCGTTGCGTACCTGTTCATAGGCTGCTTACTGCTCGGCGTAAATCGAATGCTTCCGGATGACCATATCAGCAATTTTACTCCCGTAGAGGCGGAAGAAGCCTATATATCAGGGGTAATAACCGAAGAACCCAGCGTGTCCGCCGCATATTACGGCGGCAAGAAGTTCAATTTCACCTTGTCCTCTCGGCAGATCCAACAGGGAGATAGGTATGTCGGGGTTTCAGGCAAGGTGAGAGTATCGGTTACTGGTGAACCGGGCTTCCCTTTGTCTTACGGTGACTTGTTGGTGATGAAAGGGAGGCTTTCTAGGCCGTCAGGCCCGTCCAACCCGGGCGGATTCGACCGGGCCGCCTATTTGGCCAGGAAAGGCATATTTTCATCATTCAGCTCCGGCGCTTCCAATGTGAAATTGGCCGGGAAGGAGAGATTGAATCCGGTCCTTCGCCTTGCGTATGAATACAGGGAAAAGATAAGGCGGGTGATTTACAGGTATATCCCGGGGGATCCCGCGGACCTCTTGGCTGCGGTCCTGTTAGGATTGAGGCAGGATATCGATAGCGGCATAAATGACGATTTCATGAAGACCGGCACCGTCCACCTTCTTGCTATAAGCGGCCTCAACATAGGCATGATATCTTTCATAGCTGTATTGCTTCTGGGTATGGCCAGGGTACCCAAAAGGTTGGCTATCCCGGCCGTTATCGTAATGCTTGTATTCTATGCGATACTGACGAATGCCACGCCTTCAGTGGTAAGGGCGACGGTTATGTCGATAGCGGTCCTGCTGGGCCTTCTTATAGGGAGGGATACGTCACTTTGGAATTCGCTGGGGTTGGCGGCGGTTATAATACTTTCTTTTGACCCAAATGCCCTGTTTGACGCTGGATTCCAGCTTTCATTCGTCTCAGTGGCGTCATTATTGTATTTTATGCCTAAGATAAAAGCCCGTTTCGGTACCAGGAACTACATGGCGGAATGTTTTTTCGTATCCATAGCCGCGTGGATAGGTACGGCGCCCCTTATACTGGAATATTTCAATATAGTCACTCCCATAGCGGTCATATCGAACCTTATTGCCGTTCCGCTTTCTTTCGCCATAACGGCGGCAAGCGTGCCTTTCATAATTTTTTCTTTCATTTTTCCGCCCTTGGGAAAGGTTTTTGCCGCCTCGGTATGGCTCCTGTGCGAAGTGCTCTTTAAGTCAAATTCCATGTTGGCGGCTATTCCCATGGGCCATATATACCTGTCGAAACCGCCTATTATCGGGGTAGTGTTCTATTACCTTTTTATTGCGGTTTTCATGGCACGCAGGAAGCTTAATATCAGGTCTTTTTATTTTGCAGCTGTGGTGCTCACGGCAATTGCCGCTGCGTCATGGGCAAATGCCCTGGCCCCGGCTTCTCGCGACTTGCGCGTGACGTTCCTGGACGTGGGACACGGGGATTCGGTATTCCTGGAATTTCCCGGCGGGAGTAATATGCTTATTGACGGAGGAAGCGGAGGGCAGGAGGACTGGGATGCCGGTCGTGATGTGGTATTGCCTTTTCTCAGGTGTAAGGGTATACAGGTATTGGATGCGGTTGTTCTTACCCATCCCGATTCCGATCATGTAGGAGGCCTGGTCTCGGTTATCGATGGGATGCGGGTCAGGTATATATTCGACAGCGGCGCAGGTTCGGGCAGTGCCGTATACAAATCGTTCGACAGTCTGATTTCCGGTAAACGGGTGATGCGATATTTGCTTAAGCGGGGGGACGGCATAGCTGGAATTAAAGATGTGTCGATATTTTGCCTGAATCCGGCTTCAGGCCGTGCACTGGAAGAAAATATACCGGTAAATGACAAATCCGTAGTCCTGAAGGTAAGATTTAAGGGGACATCGGCAATGTTTTGCGGGGACGCTGTCGGAGCACCCCTGTCGGAAATAGCCATGATTTACCCGGCGCAGATGAAATCCTCATTGCTTATGATGCCCCATCATGGCGGAGGGATAGAGGGAGGGTGGGAGCCGTTTGTGGGCGCAGTTAGCCCCGCGATAGCCGTCATATCCCAGGGAAAGGCGCAAAAAGAGATCGAAAGGTCTGAGAGGCTGCAGGAGGCGCTTGAAGCAAGGGGGATAGAGGCATACAGGACAAACTCCTCCGGCGCTGTCATAGCCGTCAGCGACGGGGTTAAATTTCACGTTGACAAATGGCGTCCGGGGGGTATAAAATTATGTCAGATTGAGGGGAGGTAAGCTATGCATTGGAAGGCAGATTTCCCTGAAAGACGGCAGTTTGAGCGGGTAAATACCGCCATGTCTGTCCAGTACAGGGGAATACGGCAGGCCAGCGACTCCGTAATTAGCGCTATCTCCAGGGATGTTTCCGCAGGCGGAATAAGATTGCTCGTGGATGAGTTTATTTCGGTTTTTACCCGCTTAGTGTTGGAGATCGCCCTACCTTCCATACCCAATCCGGTTAAGGTCGTTTCAAAAGTCGCATGGGTACGTAAACGGCCTTACGGTGAACAGTATGAAGTAGGGGTTGAGTTCATGGATATGCCTGAAGAAGACAGGCGCGGCATCTGTGATTTTGTAGAAAGGTCCGCCCCCAAGCAATAGACCCGTCTTAATGACCCGAAAGCGAAAATATCAATGAAAAAGCACTTTATTGCCATATTCTCTGTTATTATGTTATGTGCAGCGCAGGGTTCGTATGCGTATTGGATATGGACGCCCCAGACCGGGGCCTGGATCAACCCTAAGTGGGCCGTGAAAGACACTCCTCAGGAACAGTTCGACTGGGCGATGAAATTTTACGAATCGAAGGATTACAAAAAAGCGGCCGAAGAGTTCCAGAAGCTGGTGCGTTATTATCCGCAGGCTGAGCTGGCGGCGGAATCGCAGTATTATGCCGGTAAATCATTTGAAGGCCTGGAAGAATATGAGCAGGCTTTTGAAGCTTACCAGAAGGCCATACAGACGTATCCTTTTTCCAAAAAGCTTGATGATATGATGAAGCTGCAGTATGAGATAGCAAACAGGTTCTATAACGGGGAAAAAGTGAAACTTTGGGGTATACCCACATTCCCGTCCATATACAAGGCCATAGAGATGTACCAGAAGGTCATAGACAATGCCCCATATGGGGAATTCGCGGACCAGGCCCTTTATAAGATGGGCGAAAGTTACAAGAAGGCCGGGGATTACCAGCAGGCGCGCCTTACTTTCCAGAAACTTGTCGACGAGCATCCCGAGAGTAAACTTGCGGAGGAAGCGAATTTCCAGGTGGGGCTTTGCGCCTCGAGGGCTTCCTTGAAACCGAGCTATGACCAGTCCGAGACCGATAAAGCCCTTGATGAGATAGAGGATTTTTCGAAGAGGCATCCCGAATCCAACCTTACCGGGGAGGCTGACAAGATGCGCCAATCGCTAAGGGAGAAAAAGGCCCAGAGCGATTATAATATTGCCGATTTCTACTGGAGGCTCAAGGAATACGACTCCGCTGCCGTTTATTACAAGAGCATAGTGGAGAGCCTCCCGGACACCGAGATCGCTAAAAAGGCCCAGGAGAGGCTGGATATGCTGGAAAAAAAGGGCAAGAGATGAAAAAATTATTGGTCCTGCTATTTATTTGCATGGTTCCTGTGCTGTCGTCGGGATGCGGTTATTCGACCCATTCACTGGCTTATAGCAAATCCACCACAATTTACATCAGGCCTTTTGAGAACAAGGTTGACCTGAATATCGGAACGGACCTCTCGGACAAGAACCCTTACAGGCTTTACCGTCCCGGGATGGAGGTCAAGATAACCAATGCCGTCATAACCAGGTTCCAGGTTGACGGTTACCTCAAGGTAGTATCAAGGGAAGACGATGCGGACCTTATACTCAGCGGGTCCCTGGTTAATTACGAAAAGCAACCCTTGAGATACGACCAGCTCAGCGAGAATGTTGAGGAATACAGGGCAAATATAATCGTGGACATATCCCTTGAGGACGTTACGAACTCCAAGACGGCCTGGACTGAAAAAGGTTTTGTAGGATATAAGGAGTATGCCCTTACCGGCCCTAAGGCCCAATCCGAGGAGTCGGCGGTCAATGAGGCCGTGGAAGACTTGGCCAGAAGGGTGGTCGAAAGGACCGTAGAGGATTGGTAGGGCTGCCATGCCCGGATTAGTGCACTTATTTTTAGGGAAAGAGAATGCCCTCAAGGCGGAAGCCCTTGAGGAACTTAAGAAACAGACGCTCGCCGGCGGGAACGCCGACCTCAATTTTGCCGTATTCTATTCCGACCAGTTCGATCCGCAATCTTTCCAGGATGCCGTAAATACGCAGCCTTTCTTAAGCCCCATGCGTTTTGTCGTGATAAGGGACGCCGACAGGCTTCCTAAGGAAGCAAGGGAATCTGTTATGAACTATGTAAGGGATAGCAGTGAAAAGACCGTCCTGATCATGACCGCGGATCCCGGGCAGAAAGAGGCATTGGCCGACTCATTCCTGTCCGAGTTGTCAAAATACGCCAAGGTCAAGGCTTTTGTCAGCCCGGAGGGAGCGAATTTGAGGCGTTATGTGGCCGAGAAAGCGGTTTCATTCGGCAAGCAGATGAACCCGGATTCCATAGAGCTCCTTATAAGCAAAATAGGAAATGACCTCGGATATATAGGTATGGCGGTTGAAAAACTGGCCAATTATACGGGTGAAAAGAGGACTGTAGAGAAGAAAGATGTCGAGGCACTCGTAGGGAAATCTTTAGATGAGGGCGTGTTTGATATGACCGACGCCATGGGCTCCGGGAATAAAGCCCGAGCTCTTGCTATCCTGTCCGGGCTCTTAAGGGACTCGTCCAGGCCGGAAGGCATAATAGGCGCGATAGGCGCCGCACTTAAACGCAAGGCAAGGACCATGGGCCCGCCCGTAAGGTCAAAAAAATGGCTTAAAGAATGTTTTTCATTCCTGGCCAAGGCAGACCGGGACCTTAAAACAAGGGACCTCGATAAGAAAGTTATCCTGGAGTCGCTTATTATTAGGCTATCTGAGCTTAGCGAGCTTGGTTAAGATGCGGGCTTTCTTGCGAGAAGCGGTGTTCTTGTGGATTATGTTTTTTGAACGCGCCCTGTCAAGTTTTGATACAAGCGTCGCGCCGAATTTCTTCGCCTCGTCGTTCTTCTTGGCGGCGAGAGCCATCATGAACTTCTTGGAAAGGCTCTTAAGTTCGGATTCGACCTTGATGTTCCTTTCATGCTTCTTCTTGTCCTGGCGCATTCTTTTCTTTGCAGATGCTAGATTTGGCAACTTAATATCTCCTTTCGAGTTACGTTGTGTAAAAATACCATATAAGGCGTAAAATGTCAACACATAAATCGCTGGCCAAATCGGCCGGTATCATAGGATTGGGCATATCTGTAAGCCGTATCCTCGGTTTTGCCAGGGATGTTATAATAGCTGCGATATTCGGCACATCCTTGCCATTCCAGGCTTTCGTTGTAGCTTTCAGGATACCCAACCTGCTAAGGGACCTTGTAGGCGAGGGAGCCGCGAATGCGGCTTTCGTTCCCGTGCTATCCGCTTACGCAGCGACCAAGACAAAGGAAGAGTATTGGGAGCTCGTTCGTGTAATACTTAACGGTATGCTTGTAGTACTCGCCGGCATAACCGCTCTCGGTGTATTGCTTACCCCTGCCATAGTGACCCTTATAGCTCCGGGGTTCGTGAAAGACCCCGAGATGTTCGCCCTTACGGTGAAGCTTACAAGGTGGATGTTCCCCTATATTTTCCTTGTGGGGCTCACCGCTTATACCACCGGAGTATTGAATTCGCTTAAATTTTTCGGCGCTACGTCGTTCAGCCAGCCGTTATGGAACATAGCCTTCATTGCAGCGGCCCTTTTTCTTTGTCCGGTCATGAAGGTGCCTGTAATGGGCCTTGCGATAGGCATACTGGCCGGAGGGTTCCTGCAATTATTGGTGCAGTTACCGCCCCTGGCGGCGAGAGGGTTGGGTTTTCCTCGCCTTGATAAGTTTAGGCATCCTGCTTCCAAGGAGATAGGAAAGCTCCTGCTCCCCAGGGCGATAGGTTCCAGCATATACCAGCTCAACGTACTTGTCGACACGGTCCTGGCATCACTGTCCGGCATAGTTGGTGAAGGAGCTGTTGCCGCCATATACTACTCCAACAGGCTTTGGATGCTGCCCCTGGCCATATTCTCAACGGCAATATCGCAGGCGATGCTACCGACCCTGTCCGAGCATGCCGCGAAGAAAGAGATGGATAACTTCAAGAAGACGCTGTCATTCTCGCTGCGTTCCGTTTTTTTCATAACGATACCGGCTGCGGTCGGCCTGATGGCATTGTCGACCACAATAGTACGCGCCCTGTTTGAGAGGGGATCCTTTGACAGCTATTCCACGCAGATAACATCTTCGGCGTTGTTCTATTTTTCCGTGGGCTTGTGTTCATATGCGGGTGCCAAGGTGATGGTATCCGCATTTTATTCCCTGAAAGATACCGTGACGCCGGTAAAGAACGCATTCTTCGCATTCCTGCTCAATGCCGTGCTCAACGTTGCGCTAATGTTCCCGATGAAAGTCGGGGGGCTTGCGCTGGCTACCTCAGTGGCAAGCGTATTCAATTTCTTTTCGTTGTTTTTCCTGCTCAGGAGGAAGATAGGCCCGCTCGGAGGGCGCGAGATAACAGTTTCCTTCATTAGGGCCCTCCTGCCGGGGTTGATCATGGGCGCGATCCTGCTTTGGCTTGATTCGGCTCTGCACCTTAAGCCCTTGCTGCGGATATCTATCATCATCCCCGCGGGTATAGTCTCGTTCCTGGCCGCCTGCCTTATATTCGATGTCAAGGAATTCAAGGGGTTCATGAAATGGATATTCAGGAGAAGCTGAGAAAGCTTCCGGACCAACCCGGTGTTTATATTTTCAAGGGCGAAGGGGGAAAGGTCCTTTACGTCGGCAAGGCTTCATCCCTGCGCAACAGGGTCCGTTCATATTTCCGCAAGTCCGGGGACCGCGCCCCGAGGATAGAAGCCCTGGTAAGGAATATACGCGATCTCGATATCGTGACGACATCTTCCGAGGCCGAAGCCCTTCTGTATGAATCCAACCTTATCAAGGAGTACCAGCCCAAATATAACGTCGAGTTCAGGGACAGCAAGACATACCCGCTTATCAAGATAACCATGGCCGAAGATTTTCCCCGTGTAATGACGGCCAGGGGAAGGAAGAGCGACGGTTCGATATATTTCGGTCCCTATACCGATGCGGCTTTGCTGCGCGAGGCGGTAAAAGCCATCCGCAGGATATTCCTGTTCAGGACATGCGGCAACCCTTCCCGGACGGGAGGACCCCTCCCGAAGAAAGCGTGCGTATACCACAGTCTTGGATTGTGTCCTGCGCCGTGCGAAGGCAGGATATCCAGGCAGGAATATGTCGAGAGGATAAAGGAAGTCACGCTCTTTATCGAGGGTAAGAAGACTTCGTTGTTGAAGCGTTTATCCGGGAAGATGAAGGAGCTCTCCGCCATGAAAAAGTTCGAGGAGGCGGCTGCAGTACGCGACCAGATAGAAGCTTTGAGCATGTCCGTAAGCTCCCGCGCCGGCGCGGCCTCGGCGACCCCGGGTATTGACGAGTTATCAAAAGTGCTGGGGCTCAAGCAACCCCCGAGGCGCATAGAAGCTTTCGATATCTCGAATATAAAAGGGGAAGGCGCTTGCGGTTCCATGGTCTCTTTCATGGACGGGAGGCCCGATAAGGCCAATTACAGGATGTTCAGGATCGGGGGAGTTGAAGGACAGGACGATTATGCCATGATGCGCGAGATAGTCCGCCGCCGTTATACGCGCCTGCTCAGGGAGGGGCGTGTCCTCCCTGACCTGATACTTATTGATGGCGGCCGGGGGCATCTTTCTTCGGCTGCCTCCGAGGTAAAGGCGCTCGGCCTGGCCCGGATACCCATGATCGGGCTTGCAAAAGTCTTCGAGCATATATATACTTTGGATAAGGACTTGCCGATATCTTTGCTGCCTTCATCAAGGGCGCTGCATTTGGTGCAAAGGGTCAGGGACGAGTCCCACAGGTTTGCCATAAGATATCACCATATTTTAAGGAGAAAGGCCCTGGTAGGTGAAAATAGCAAGAGGAAAAAAGCCCGCAAAAAGAAGAGCAGGACTGTTTGACGGTTGCACGGAGTTTGAGGTTAGCGTATATAAGTGTGTAATGAAAATACCCTCCGGCCAGACGCGGACCTATGCATGGGTGGCCGGTAGGATCGGTAATCCCAAAGCCGTGAGGGCCGTTGCCCAGGCGTTGCACCGCAATCCATGGCCTCTCATAATCCCATGCCACAGGGTCGTTGCTTCCGGCGGAAAGACCGGAGGTTATGCTTTTGGGGTCGGGCTCAAGAGGATGCTTTTGCTGCTGGAGAAGGAAGGGGCGCTATGAAGAGAATACTGATAATAGACGACGAAGAGGATTTCGCTAGGTTCATAAAGAAGGACCTTGAGCAGACGGGGGAGTTCAAGGCGGAAATGCTTAACGATGCCAAAGATGTACTTAAGGGCGTGAAGCTTTTTATGCCTGACCTGATACTGCTGGACCTGGTTATGCCGGATATAGGCGGCCTTGAGGTATGCGAAATACTTAACAATGACAAGGATACACAGGAGATCCCGATAATAATAGTATCTGCCCTTGGAGGGTACACGGACATAAAAAGGGCATATAAACTCGGTGTAATAGGGTACTTGACCAAGCCGTTTGATTTTGCACAGCTCCTTGATGAGGTCAGGAAGGCTTTGTCGCGCAAGGAGGGGAAGTGATCCGCGCGCTTTTCTGTGCAGTGCTGTTCGCGATCATGCCCACGCAGGTATCCCCTGCTTCGGATTTGCCGGTTATCAAGCTGCACACGGGCTCTGCTGAGTTGACAGCGGAAGTAGCCGACACTCATCAACAAAGGGAGAAGGGGCTTATGCGCCGCTCTTTTCTCGGAGATGACGAAGGGATGCTATTTGTTTACGAAAGCCCGCAGCAGGTTGCATTCTATATGAAGGATACTTTTATACCCCTGTCATGCGCTTTTATCGATACTGACGGCACCATCCTTGAGATACATGACCTTGAGCCCCTCGATGAAACCCCTGTCGTTTCGGCCTCTTCCGAAGTAAGGTTCGTATTGGAGGTCAACAGGGGTTGGTTTGCCAAGAACCGAGTAACCCGGGGAATGACGGTCCTTACCGAAAAAGGCCTTTTATTGTCCTTGTTTTAAGCCCGCCAAACTGGTATAATTTTCCCATTAATGACATCTTTTCCAATAAGGGAGAATCCATGCTTGAAGAATTGAAGAAGAAGATCGAGGTTTCCCGCTCAGCGCTCTCTGACCTGCGGAGGTATCTTTGACCTCGATGCCGCCGAAAAGACCATAAGAGAATCCGAAGCCAGGATGTCGGCCCCGGGTTTTTGGGACGACCAGCAAAAAGCCAACAAGACGATCCAGGAACTTAAATCCCTTAAAGCCAAGCTCGAGCCCTGGGAGGCTTCAAGAAAAGACCTCGAGGAATTGGCCGGACTTGCCGAAATAACCGAACCCTCCGACGAGACGTCCATATCGCAGCTTTCAAAGGACCTTGAGGCCCTCTCAAAGAGGGTAGCGGGGATAGAGTTCACTGCGCTTTTCTCGGGGGAGCACGACGCCTCCAACGCCATACTATCCATAAACGCGGGTGCGGGCGGGACCGAGTCGTGCGATTGGGCGTCCATGCTTTTCAGGATGTACGTTCGTTACGTCCAGAACAGGGGCTATAAGGTGGATGTCCTGGATTATTTCGCGGGAGAAGAGGCAGGCATAAAGAATGTTACCATGCTTATTAAGGGGGACCATGCTTTCGGTTACCTGAAAGCCGAACGCGGGGTGCACCGCCTGGTAAGGATATCGCCTTTTGATTCGAACAAGAGGAGGCACACGTCTTTTGCCTCGGTGGACGTGATACCGGAAGTAGAAGATGATATCGACATACAGGTTGACGAGAAAGACCTCAGGATAGACGTGTACCGCGCTTCCGGACCCGGGGGCCAGGGGGTGAATACGACCGACTCCGCCGTGAGGATAACTCATATCCCGACGGGCCTCGTGGTGCAGTGCCAGAATGAGCGTTCGCAGTTGAAGAACAAGCATTCGGCCATGAAGGTGCTAAAGGCGCGTCTTTATGAGAAGAAGATGCAGGAGCAGGAAGAGAAACTCAAGTCGATGTATTCAGAGAAACAGAAGATAGAATGGGGCAGCCAGATACGTTCATACGTGCTGCATCCATACATGATGGTCAAGGACCACAGGACAGAGTTCGAAACGGGCAAAGCCGGGCAGGTCCTGGACGGGGAACTGGATGAACTGATAGAGGCTTACATAAGATGGTCCGCCGGCGGCGGTCCGAAGGATAAATAATAATGATAGGCAATATTTTATCGGCGGTAATAGGCACCCATAACGACAGGGAATTGAAGAGGCTCAGGCCGAGAGTTGAGGCAATAAACGTTTTTGAGCCTAAGCTCTCCGTTCTTTCCGACGCCCAATTGCGCGCCAAAACGGATGAGTTCAGGGAAAAGATAAGGAAGGCCCTGAACGAGCGCGACCTCAAGGCGCTGACCAGGGACGAGAGGAGGAAGGTTGAATCTGAGGTCCTCGAGGGTATCCTGCCGGAAGCATTTGCCGTTGTCCGCGAGGCCAGCAAGAGAACGACGGGAATGAGGCATTTTGACGTCCAGATGATCGGCGGAATGGTATTACACGAGGGCAAAATAGCGGAGATGACCACGGGTGAAGGAAAGACCCTGGTCGCTACCCTCCCCGCTTACCTGAATGCCCTTACGGGGCTCGGTGTGCATATAGTAACGGTCAACGACTACCTGGCCAAACGCGACCGTTACTGGATGGGTCCGGTATTCGAGTTCCTCGGGCTTAGCGTGGGCATGATACAGCATGACATGCGCGACAAGGACCGGCAGGCCGCTTATAACAGCGATATAACCTACGGGACCAATAATGAGTTCGGGTTCGATTACCTGCGCGATAACATGAAATACAGGACAGAGGACATGGTACAGCGAAACCTCCATTATGCCGTAGTCGACGAAGTCGATTCCATACTGGTGGACGAGGCCAGGACGCCGCTTATCATATCGGGCCCGGCGGAGGAATCCACGGAAAAATATTATAGGGCTGCCGATATAGTAAAGGACCTTTCCCGGGGCTCAAAAGACGAGGAGACCAAGGAAGAGAGCGGTGACTATATAGTCGATGAGAAAGGCCATGCCGTATACCTGACCGAGCAGGGCGAGGGCAAAGTAGTCAAGGCATGGGGAATCAAGGACATGCACTCCCTGGAATTTGCCGAGGAGAGGCATTGTATAGAAAAGGCGCTCCTGGCGAAAGAGTTATATAAACGCGATGTTGAATATGTTGTCAAGGAAGGCGAAGTCATAATAGTCGACGAGTTCACCGGCCGTCTAATGCCCGGCCGCAGGTGGTCCGACGGGCTACACCAGGCGGTTGAAGCGAAGGAAGGGGTAAAGATAGAGAGGGAGAACCAGACGCTTGCCACGATAACCTTCCAGAATTATTTCAGGATGTTCGATAAACTCTCGGGCATGACCGGTACTGCCGCGACAGAAGCGAACGAGTTCAGCCAGATATACAAGCTTGACGTGGTGGTTATCCCCACTAACCGTCCGCTGATCAGGACCAGCTATCCCGACCAGATATACAAGACGGAAAGGGAAAAGTTCGATGCGGTTGCCAACGAGATAGCGCAATTATACGAGAAGGGCCAGCCGGTCCTGGTGGGTACCATATCAATAGAGAAGTCCGAGCGTTTGAGCCATATGCTACAGCGCCGCGGTATACCCCACCAGGTATTGAACGCGAAATACCATGAGATGGAAGCGAGTATCATAGCCCAGGCAGGCCGTTACAGGGCCGTTACCATAGCCACGAACATGGCCGGCCGAGGCACCGACATCATCCTCGGCGGCAATCCCGAATACATGGTCTTCGATTATTTCAAGCAGAAAGGTGTTGAGCCGAAAGACATCGATCCGAAGGAGAAGGCCGACATGCTGTTGAAATTCAAGTCAAAGGCCGACGATGAACATAACAAGGTAATAAGCCTCGGAGGCCTGCATGTGCTAGGTACCGAGAGGCACGAGGCCCGACGCATAGATAACCAGCTGCGCGGAAGATGCGGCCGGCAGGGGGACCCGGGCTCATCCAGGTTTTATCTTTCGCTTGAGGATGACCTGATGAGGATATTCGGCTCGGACAGGATAAAGTTCATAATGGAGAAGCTGGGCATGGAAGAGGGCCAGCCGATAGAACATCCCATCGTGTCCAGGTCCATAGAGACCGCGCAAAAACGTGTTGAAGCGCATAACTTCGAGATAAGGAAGCAATTGCTTGAATACGATAACGTAATGAACAAGCAGCGCGAGGTCATATACGCGGAAAGACGCTCTGTGCTTGAGGGCAAAGACCTCAACGAGTATGTCGCGGCGATGATAGAGAACGGCCTTGACGGCGCCATGGACAGGTTCATGGATGAAAAGCTACACCAGGATGAATGGGACTATAAGGGCCTGCGCGAGTGGTTTCAGGGCAAACTTGGTATAGCGCTTGCCGTTACCGGTGAGGAGCTGTCCGCGGGTACAAGGCAGGAGGCCCGCGTAAAGCTGCTCGATGCCATCAATAAGCATTACCAGAAGAGGGAATTCATCCTCGGCGCGGATGTCGCGCGCCATATCGAAAAGACGATATTGCTTGAGATGATCGACTCCAAATGGAAGGAGCACCTCTATGCCATGGACGGGCTGAAGGAAGGCATAGGGTTGCGCGCCTACGGGCAGGTGGACCCTCTCGTCGAATATAAGAATGAAGGCTTCGCCATGTTCGAGGAGATGATGAACCGGATACAGGATGACGCGCTTGAGTTCCTCTTTAAGGTGCAAGTGATCAGCCGGGAAGAGCCTAAAGGCGTCTTTGATTCCGTCCCCCAGCAAATGATACATAGGGACATAGGGTCCCTGGCTTCTAGGGCCGCCGTGGCCGCTGAAGGCCAGCCGCCCCAGGCTTCACCCCAAGATGCCAAACAGGCACCCGTGGAAAGGGAAGCCCCTAAGGTGGGCAGGAATGATCCCTGTCCGTGCGGGAGCGGAAAGAAATATAAAAAATGCTGCGGCGCCTGATAATACTGCCGTTACTTTCAGCGGTATTATTGACGCTGGCATACCCGCCTTTCGACCTGTTCTTCCTCGCATGGTTCGCCTTAATACCTATGCTCATCGCTATCCGGGGAGAGAGGCCGTCCCAGGCTTTTTTTACGGGATACATAACGGGTCTCCTGTTCTTCGGTGCCACCCTCTACTGGGTAGGCTATGTGGCCATAATAGGCGCAGTCATATTATCCCTGTACCTGGCTTTCTTCTTCGGGTTGTTTGCCTTGGGCGCAGAGATATTATCCATGCAATTTAAGAAGCCTCGTATCAGGTTCGCTTTTCTCGCGTCCTGCCTGTGGGTATCCGTGGAATATTTAAGGAGCCATCTCCTAACCGGTTTCGGGTGGACACTCCTGGGGCATACCCAATGGCAAGCTCTGCCGATGATACAGGTCGCGGACACCGCCGGCGCTTACGGGGTGTCTTTTCTGGTGATCTTTACCAACCTCATAGTCTCATCTAAGATAAAGAAAAAGATGAAAGGCCACAAGCCCGAGGCGAGATATCTGTCACTGCTGGTCATCATACTGCTTGCGGTCATGATATACGGTTACTATATACAGGGGAAAGAACCGCTTGTTGGGGATGTAAGGGTATCGGTCATACAAGGCAATATCCCGCAATCGCAAAAATGGGACGAGAAATACGCGGACGATATACTCGACAGGTATATCAAGCTTTCAAAAGAGGCTGCCAAAGATAAGCCGGACCTTATCGTATGGCCGGAGACTTCCGTACCCGGATTCCTTGAGACAGATGAGCCCTTAAGAGAGAAAGTAACCTCGCTGGCAAAGGAACTGAATACTTATCTCCTGGTAGGGACACAGACAGAGAGGGTCCCGGAGAAGGTGCGTTATTATAACAGCGCCGTCCTAATATCGAACAAGGGGGTGATAGTAAAGCGCTATGATAAGATTCACCTCGTACCTTTCGGGGAATATGTTCCGTTCGGCGACAGTTTCCTATCCTTCGTCAAGAAACATTATGACATGGGAGAGGATTACTCGCCCGGGGACAAGTATACGATATTCGAGATACCGTCACACAAGGCCGGTAACGTAAAGTTCGGCGTCCTGGTCTGTTTCGAGGATGTTTTCCCCAAAATATCTTCGAGTTTTGCCAAGTTAGGAGCCGAATTCCTCGTTGTGATAACCAATGATGCCTGGTACATGCAAACAGGCGCGCCTTATCAACATACTCAGTCTTCTGTTTTTCGTGCCGTTGAGAACAGGCTTAATATAGTAAGGTCTGCAAATACGGGCCAATCATGTTTTATCGACGATACGGGCAAGATCTTCCAGAAGGTAAAAGATGCCCGGGGCCGTGATATATTCGTTACCGGGTTTGCCACTGCTGATATTGTTGCGAAGAGATCATCTTCGTTCTATATGAGGCATGGAGACCTCTTTGCCTGGGCGTGCATCTGGGTTTTTTTATTTGACTTAACCCTTTATTCAATCTATAATTATATCAATTTAAGGCGGAAAAATTGGAAGAAATCAACGACCTCATAAAACAGCGTCTTATAAAACTCGGCAACCTGAGGACCGGCGGTATCGATCCCTACGGGGAAAAATTCGCTAAGTCCACGGATATCAACGAGTTATTATCAAGATTTGATGAAGCCTCATCCCGGGAGGAGAAGGTTGCCATCGCCGGAAGGGTCATGGCCGTGCGTTCCCACGGGAAGTCCTGTTTTATAGACGTGAAGGATTCCACAGGGAAGATACAGAGCTATGTGAAAGCGGCAGAGCTGCCTGATAAGGCGAAGGTGTCTTTCGAGAACCTTGACATAGGCGATATTGTCGGTGTCAACGGGAAAGCTTTCAAGACGAGGACCGGGGAACCTACCGTCCACGCCGAGGATTTCAGGATGCTCTCGAAATCCATAAGGCCTTTGCCAGAGAAATGGCACGGGCTTAAGGACGTGGAGATAAGGTACAGGCAGAGATATGTTGACCTGATCGTGAACGATGAGGTCAGAAAAGTCTTTGAACTTCGCATAAAGATGATAGCGCGGATCAGGGCTTTTCTCGACGGCATGGGTTTCATGGAGGTCGAGACCCCGATGATGCAGTCGATGCCGGGAGGCGCCACTGCCAAGCCTTTTAAGACGCACCACGAGGCACTCGGTATAGACCTTTACATGAGGATAGCTCCTGAGCTTTTCCTTAAGAGACTGCTTGTCGGAGGATTTGAGAAGGTCTATGAGATAAACAGGAATTTCAGGAATGAGGGTATCTCCCCGCGCCATAATCCTGAGTTCACGATGATAGAGATATACCAGGCTTACGGGACTTGCGCCGATATGATGTCGCTTACCGAAGAATTGGTAACCGGGTTGGCTTCGGAGCTTTTGGGCAGCTACAAAGTAAAGAATGCCACCGGAGAAGAGATAGACCTTACTCCGCCGTGGGAAAGGATACCTTTCCGCGAGGCGATAATCAAGCATTCGGGGATAGATTACAAAAAAGAGAAAGATCTGAAGAAAGTCGCCAAAGACATGGGCCTGGATATAAGGGAGGCGAAGATCGACGAGGAATTCGCCAATAAGATATTCGAGAAAACTGTGGAGTCTAAACTTATCAAGCCGACGTTCATAGTCGATTACCCGGCTGTCTTATGCCCTTTATCGAAGAAAAAGCAGGGAGAGCCGGAACTCACCGAGAGGTTTGAACTTTTTATAAACGGGCAAGAGCTCGCGAACGCTTATTCCGAGCTTAATGATCCCGTTGAGCAAAAGGCCAGGTTCGAGGAACAGGCCCGCGCTGCCGGGTCCGGGGCCATAGATGAGGATTTCGTACGAGCCCTTGAGTACGGGATGCCTCCGGCAGGCGGCCTCGGCATAGGAATAGACAGGCTTGCCATGTTGCTGTCCGGATGCGACTCGATAAAGGACGTGATACTCTTCCCGCAGTTAAAACCGGAACAGCCGTAACCGAGATATCTTCATAAATATGCGCTACGAACTGTTGATAGCTTCCCGGTATCTTGCCGCGAAGCGAAAAGAGAAGTTCATATCCATCATCAGCCTTATATCGGTGCTGGGGGTCGCGGTAGGGGTATGCGCCCTTATTGTCGTTATAGGGGTTATGTCCGGCTTCGATAACGAATTACGCGATAAGATAATCGGGGCCAATGCCCACCTTGTTGTAGAGCAGGAAGGCGGGATCGCAGATTACGACAGGGTGATCGCGGAGATAAAAGCCTCAAGCCCCCGCGTGCTCTCGGCATCCCCTTTTCTTGACGGGCAGGTCTTTGCCAGGGTAGGCGGCAGCATGCAGAACCTCGCGGTAAGAGGGATAGTGCCAAAAGACGAATCCGAGGTCTCTAAGGTGGCCAAGTATATTAAGTCCGGCTCTATTTACGGAGCGGCGGACGGGGGCATGATAATAGGCTCCGAATTTGCCGGAAGGTACGGGCTCGAGATGGGAGATAAGGTATCTGTCGTTTCCCCGGTCGACGGGACCGTGTCGGATTTCAAGGTTGCCGGCATATTCAATTCGGGTTATTACGAATATGATTCCGGACTGGCGTTCATCGGTTTGCCTGACGCGCAGGAACTCTTCGCTGCGGGCGGCATGGCCGGCGGTATAAGCATAAAGATAGACGATGTCTATAAGGCCCAGGAGATTCGTGCCGAACTGCAGTCAAAGTTGAAGTTCCCGTATTATGTAAAGAGCTGGATAGACCTTAACAAGAGCCTTTTCGCCGCGCTTAAGCTCGAGAAGCTTACTATGTTCTGGATACTTGCTTTGATCGTAGCTGTCGCATGTCTTAACATAGCGAGCACGCTGATAATGGTAGTCATGGAAAAGACAAAGGATATCGGGATATTGAAATCAATCGGCGCCACGAACCGGTCCGTGATGGCCATATTCACTCTGCAGGGTTTTATGATAGGCCTTATAGGTACAGCGTTCGGTGTTGCAGGAGGCCTCGGCCTGGGTTACCTGCTGGAAAAGTACCAGTTCATAAAACTTCCCAAGGATACTTATTACATAGACAGGTTTCCCGTTGATATCCAGGCCGGAGACGTGGCGGTAATCGTCGCAGCGGCCTTGGCAGTGGCCCTTATAGCATGCGTTTACCCGGCATGGCAGGCATCGAAGCTTAATCCCGTAGACGCTTTGAGGTATGAATGATATGATAGAAGCCACGGGTTTGCGTAAAGTGTACCTGAACGGGGCCAGGCAGCTCGAGGTCCTTAAGGGTATTGATCTAAAGGTGGACAGGGCAGAGACCCTTGCTTTGCTTGGCCCTTCCGGGGCGGGGAAATCCACACTGCTTCACCTGTTGGGGGGATTGGACAGCCCCACGAGTGGCAGTGTTATTCTGGACGGGAAGAACATATTCTCCCTCTCGGACAACGAGCGCGCCTGTTTAAGGAACGGAAAGATAGGTTTTGTGTTCCAGTTCTACCACCTTTTGCCGGAGTTTGACGCGCTCGAGAACGTATTGCTGCCTGCCTTCATGAAGGGCAAGATGCGCAGGGAGAAAGGGCTGGAACTCCTGAAGGCCGTAGGCCTGGAAGACAGGATGCACCACAGGCCGGGCCAACTCTCAGGGGGCGAACAGCAGAGGGTCGCCATAGCGCGCTCTCTGGTAAATGACCCGGAATTACTGTTATGCGATGAACCGACAGGTAATCTTGATACGGATACCGGCAAGAGCATAATAGACCTGTTGTGGGAATTGAATAAAGAGCGTAAAATGACATTGATAATGGTTACCCATGATACCGGGATTGCCGGACAGGCCCGGAGGGTCATCAATATAAAAGACGGTAAACTGACTAATAATTAAGGAGGTTATTTTAATGGGCTTGAAGATCTATGTCGACGGTAAGTTCTATGATAAGGAAGAGGCAAAAATCTCCGTTTTTGACCATGGCCTTCTCTACGGGGACGGCGTCTTTGAAGGTATCCGCGCGTATGACGGGCTTATATTCAAGTGTAAGGAACATATCGACAGGCTGTACCAGTCCGCCCACGCGATAATGCTCGATATCCCGATGACGAAGGAAGATATGACGGATGCGGTCAAGAAAACGCTGCGCGAGAACGGGATGAAGGATGCTTACATAAGGCTTGTTGTCACGCGCGGTATCGGTGATCTCGGGCTCGACCCCAGGAAATGCTCGAAACCAACGGTCTTTATCATAACCGATAAGATAAAACTGTATCCTCAGGAGCTCTACGAAAAAGGGCTGGAGATCGTGACTATCTCGACCCAGAGGAACATACATGAGTCCGTAAATCCCCAGATAAAGTCGCTTAATTACTTAAATAATATACTCGCGAAAGTCGAGGCCATAAACGCAGGAGTCGAAGAAGCCGTTATGCTCAATTCCGAAGGCTATGTCTCGGAATGCACCGGAGATAACATCTTTATCGTTAAGGACGGTGCCCTATCGACCCCGCCTATACACAGCGGGGTCCTGCGAGGCGTCACGCGCGGGGCGGTCATTGATATTGCGCACCTGAAGGAAATACCCATCCATGAAGAGGTCTTGACCCGTTACGACCTTTTTAATGCAGATGAGATGTTCCTTACCGGGACGGCTGCCGAGATAATACCGGTCGTAAATCTGGACAGGCGCAAGATCGGCGACGGGAAACCGGGCAAGATGACCAACAAATTGATAACGGAATTCCATAAGCTTACGAAAGTCGACGGCGTGAGGTTCTGATGCTCTGCCAGATCTGCGGGAAGAACGAGGCTACGGTCGAGTTCACGGAGATCATCAATGACCAGGTAAAACAACTGCATCTCTGCGACCATTGCGCAAAGAAAAAAGGCGTGGAGATGGAACAGCATTTTGGCGTTGCCGATTTCCTTGCCGGCATGAGCGGCCCGGGCCGTTCCGGACAGGGTCCTCCCCTGAAATGTGATAAATGCGGAATGACATTCAACGATTTCCAGAGGATCGGAAGGCTGGGATGCGGGAACTGCTATGCTTCTTTCAGGGAGAGCCTTGTCCCCTTAATAAAAAGGATACACGGTTCAACGAGGCATGTCGGGAAGTCGCCGAAGGAAGTTGACAAGGCCGACGGCAGTAAAAAGGTCCCGGAAATACAGGAACTCAGGAGGAAACTCCAGCAGGCGGTTGACCGGGAGGAATTTGAGGAAGCCGCGCGCCTGAGGGATAGGATAAGGGAACTCGAAAACAAGACGAAAGACAAGTAATGGCGATCGGGGACCTTTGGGGGCAGACAGGCGAATGGCTCAAGGGGACAGGCCCAAACTCGGATATAGTGATGTCTTCGAGGATAAGGCTGGCGAGGAACCTCGCAAAGTACCCGTTCCCCCATTGGGCTATGGCCGATCAGCTTGAGGCCGTCATCTCCGATTTTGAGCAGGCCTGCAAGAGAACGGATTATTTCAAGGGGGCCCTGTTTGTCCGCATTGGCGAGCTCGATAATCTCGAGAAGCAGATCCTCATCGAGAGACACCTTATAAGCAGGGAACACGCGGTAAAACCCGAACATAAGGCCGTGCTTATAAGCGAGCGCGAGATAATAAGCATAATGGTAAATGAGGAGGACCACCTGCGCATACAGGTCCTCCAATCAGGGCTCAACCTGCACGATACGTGGAAACTCGCGGACAGGATAGACGAGGAACTGGAGCAGAGCCTTGAGTTCGCGGTGGCCTCGGACTTGGGTTACCTGACATGCTGCCCGACGAACGCGGGGACAGGGTTGCGTGCTTCGTGCATGGTCCACCTGCCTGCGCTGGTCATGACAAAGCAGGTTGGGAGGATCATCCAGGCCATAGGCAAACTTGGCATGACAGCGCGCGGACTTTTCGGCGAAGGGACCGAAGCATACGGTAATTTTTTCCAGATATCAAACCAGGTGACCCTGGGGCGCTCGGAAGAAGAAGTGGTCGACAGCCTTGGGAAGATAATATTGCAGATAATAGAGCAGGAGAACGCCGCGAGGAGTTCGATCTTTGCGAACCAGAGGCTGCTTTTGGAGGACAGGATATCCCGCTCTCTGTCCGAGCTCAAAAGCGCAAAGCTCATAAGCAGCGAGGAAGCCCTTAACCTTTTGTCGATTATAAGGCTGGGTTCCGACCTTGGCATGATAAAGGGGCTGGACCGCAATGTTCTAAACGATCTTTTTATACAGATACAGCCGGCGCATCTGCAGATGAAACAGGGCAAGGCCTTGTCTGCCGAAGAGAGGGATGCGGCCCGGGCGGAATTCATATCCAGAAAGTTCAACATATAGCATCAGGGAGGTTACGGCATGAACATGTTTTCAAGATTCACCGAAAGGGCCAGGAAGGTCATAATACTCGCTAAGGAAGAAGCGAAGAGATTCAACCACGATTATATCGGTACAGAACATATACTCTTGGGGCTCATTAAAGAAGGCGAAGGGGTGGCCGCCGCGGTATTGCAGAACCTCGGCTTGAGCCTTGAGGCGATACGCCTTGAGGTGGAGAAGATCGTCCAGCCCGGCCCGCCGACCGTTGTATCGGGAGACATACCTTTTACCCCGAAGGCAAAGAAGGTAATAGAGCTTGCCACCGATGAGGCACGCAACCTTGGCCACAATTATATAGGTACCGAACATCTTTTATTGGGGCTCATACGTGAGGGCGAAGGTGTGGCGAGCCAGGTGCTCGCGAACCTGGGCCTTGACCTTAACAAGGTCCGGCAGGAAGTGATGTCCCTTCTCGGATCGGCGACCCCCGGTTTCACTCAGCAGCAGGCGCAGGCAAAGACAAAAACGCCGTCACTCGACGCTTTTGGCCGCGACCTGACCTCGCTTGCCCGCGAGGGGAAACTTGATCCCGTAATAGGCAGGAAAGACGAGATAGAGCGTGTAATACAAATACTCTCCCGCAGGACGAAGAACAACCCTGTCCTTCTCGGCGAAGCCGGTGTCGGCAAGACCGCCATTGTAGAGGGCCTTGCACAGAAGATAATAAAAGGCGACATACCGGAGATATTGCGCGACAAGAGAGTAGTGATACTTGACCTTGCCCTTATGGTTGCGGGGACGAAATACAGGGGCCAGTTCGAGGAGCGCATCAAGGCTGTCATGGACGAGCTCAAGCGTTCGGAGAGCATAATCATATTCATAGACGAGTTACACACGCTTGTCGGCGCCGGCGGAGCCGAGGGAGCGATAGACGCCTCTAACATACTCAAGCCCGCTCTATCCCGCGGCGAGATACAATGCATAGGAGCCACCACCCTCGATGAGTACAGAAAGCATATCGAGAAAGACGCGGCCCTCGAGCGCAGGTTCCAGACTATAATGGTAGAGCCTCCAAGCGTAGAAGAGACTATAGAGATCCTGAAAGGATTGCGCGACAAATACGAGGCCCATCATAAGGTCAAGTTCACGGACGAGTCCCTTATCGCTGCGGCGAAACTGTCCGACCGATATATCACCGGCAGGTATCTGCCCGACAAGGCGATAGATTTGATAGACGAAGCCGGTTCCCGCGCGAGGCTCAACGTCATGACCACGCCTCCAGACATCAAGGAGGTCGAGAAGCAGATGGACCACGTCAGGAAGGAGAAGGAAGCAGCCGTAAAGGGACAGGATTTTGAGAAGGCGGCGAACCTGCGGGACCAGGAGAGGGAGCTCAAAGGACAGCTTGAGAAGGTGCGCAAGGAATGGTCGAAGCAGAAGGCGGAAGCATACCCGCATGTGACCGAGGAAGATATTGCGGAGATAGTGGCGAAATGGACGGGGATACCCATAGTAAGGCTCGAGGAGAAGGAAAGCGAAAAACTTCTAAAGCTTGAAGACCACCTGCATGAGCGCGTTGTAGGCCAGGATGAAGCGATAAGCGCCATAGCAAACGCGGTAAGACGTTCCAGGGCCGGGTTAAAAGATCCCAAACGCCCTACCGGGTCTTTCATATTCCTTGGTCCTACAGGTGTCGGCAAGACATTATTGGCCAAGGCACTGGCCCAGCTTCTATTCGGAGACGAGGATGCCATAATCCAGATAGATATGTCTGAATATATGGAAAAGTTCAACGTCTCGAGGCTGGTCGGCGCGCCTCCCGGTTACGTCGGATATGAAGAAGGAGGGCAGCTTACAGAGAAGGTCCGCCGGCGCCCTTATTCCGTAATACTGCTGGATGAGATCGAGAAGGCTCATCCGGATGTCTTCAACATATTACTGCAGGTTTTAGAGGAGGGAAGGCTTACGGATTCTTTCGGCAGGAGGGTCGATTTCAACAATGCCGTCCTCATAATGACGTCGAATATAGGCGCCGACACATGGAAGAAGCAGGGGTCCCTTGGTTTTAAGTCCGATAAAGAGGAATCCACCTACCAAAGCATGAAAGGCAAGCTCCTCGATGAGGTAAAGAAGACTTTTAAGCCGGAGTTCATAAACAGGGTCGATGACATAATAGTGTTCAGGCCATTGACCAAGCAGGATTTGTACAAGATAGTCGACATCGAAGTAAATGACGTAAAGGAACGTCTCAAGGAGCAGCACGATATCTCGATAGAGCTGGGCAAAGAGGCTACCGAATTCCTCATAGAGAAAGGTTTCGATCCGGTATACGGCGCGCGACCGATAAAGAGGACGATCCAGAGGTTCCTTGAGGACCCGCTTGCCGAAGAGATAATCTCCGGGAAGATAAAGAAGGGCGGGAAGGTAAAAGTAGGCGCTAAAGCAGACCATCTTTCATTCGAATAAAAACCGAACGGAGACGATTTGAGCAGGCACAGGTCAAATCCCGTTTTAATGATAGCCGGGCTGGTCCTGTTGGCGGTGCTTTTCTTGTTGGATATGCAGGGGAGGGTCTTCCTTACGGGTTTCAAGACCGGTACCCTCGACCTCATAAGGGACAAAATAGGCCTTGAAGGGACCATAGGGGGCCTCGAAGGAGGCGTCTTCAGGGGGATAATACTTAGAGACGTTACCCTGTATTCGCCGGAGGCTGAAGAAGGCAGGAAGGAAGTTTTCTTTTCCGCCGTTTCCATTGAATTGGACTACCGGTTGTGGGATGTTGTCCTCGGGCATTACGACGGCCTGGACAGGATAACTTTCTCTTCGCCGAAGATATTCTTTCCCGGCAAAGACATGAAATGGCCCGTGCCGCGGATATTCGACCCAGCGTGGGAAGGGACCACGATATCCGTTGTCGACGGCTCTTTATATAACGCGCAGCAGATACCAGTGATATCCGGAGTGACGGGAAACTTCAGGATAGACGCAGACGGGATAGAGTCCCGGAGGATTAGCGCCAGCGTGATGGGCCAGTCTTTTATCGGGAGCGGTAAAGTGGGATTCCCCCTTGAGAGCAAGACCGTAAAACTTGAAGGTTCTGTCAAGGGAAAAGGTTATTCGCTGAACGCCAAGCTTGACGGGGTCCTCGATAAGGTTTTTGTGCACGGTTCTTTTGACATTTTCGATACGCTTAACTGCAATTTTGCCGGCAATGTTGATACTTCCTCCGAGCGCACGGTATATTTCAGCAATTTCAGGTTCGGCCCGCAATTCTTGCTCAACGGGCTGCTGCATACCGAAGAGAAGGGGTTTAGTTTCGACCTGTTCCCGGAAGACACGAAAGGCAACGCTACCGCGATGGGCGAGATCAGCAAGCTTGCCGTATCCGGGGACCTCTCAAGGTTGCCGCTCTTTACGTTGGATATATGCGCCAACCATATAAAAGTTTTTGGGTTTGATATAATGTCAAACTACGAGATAAACGGCAAGCTCGATTACGGAAAGGACGGAGAGCTTGAATCTGTCAGCGGGGATTTTGCCACATCAGGTTCCCTGATTAATTACGATCCCGTCAGGGAGGTAAAGGGCGCTTACGAGTTCAAGGACGGCAGGCTGAAATTTACAGGCGTCAATTACGGCGAAGTGCTTGTGGCCAACGGTTCGGTTTGCGTCGGGGATGAAAAAGATCTTGAATTACATATGAAATTCAGGGGAACACAGTTAGGGGGGCTTACCGACCTTGCCACGGAAAAAGGCATGATCTCCGGGACGGTATTTGGCGACCTGTATGTCAAGGGGGAGTTAGGAGGGGCCGTGAAGATAGACGGCCAGCTTGACCTGATCAACGGCAATATAAGCATTATACACTATAATTCGGCAAAGATCACCGTCAGGGGAGCCGGAACAAGACTTGAATTTATCGATTCGAAAGTCTATACTGATGATAACACCCTTATGCTCGAAGGTTATATAAACTTGGCCGATTTGTGTACGCCGAGGGTGTTTAACAATATAGAGATCAAATCCGATCCCAGCACGGTAGTTTGGGCAGGTGCTAGCGTTACCCAGACACCGACGGGCGGTGATGAGTATGTCACCGGGGCCAACCTGAACGAGCAGTTCAGGGTGAATTTTAAGACTTATGAAGCGCAGAAGGTAGACCAGCAGAGACCGAGGCAGAACGAGATGGAATTGGAATATAAGCTCGGGAACCCGGCCAACCTGAAGGTCAGGATGAAAGAGGATGATGAATTCATCGGCGTGGAACACAAGGTGAGGTTCTGAAGCTATGAACGGCTGGATATCCCAATTGGGAGAACGGTTTATCGGTTTCCTGCGATATTCGGGAGGAGTTACCGTGCTCATGGTAAGGACGGTATTCAGTTCTTTCGTGCCCCCGTTCAAGCGCAAACCTGTCTTGGAGCAGATGGTCAAGATCGGCATCGATAGCCTGCCAATAGTCTTCCTGACCTGCCTCTTTACAGGTATGGTCCTGGCTTTGCAGAGCGCTTACCAGATGCAGAAGATGGAGGCAAAGCTTTATATAGCAAGCCTTGTAGCGCTCTCGCTGACAAGGGAGCTCGGGCCTGTGCTTACGGCCCTCGTGGTGGCGGGCAGGGTAGGGGCATCCATAGCCGCAGAACTGGGGACTATGAAGGTGACCGAACAGATAGACGCCCTTGAGACATTGGCCTCTAACCCGATAAAGTACCTTGTAGTTCCGAGGTTCATAGCGCTTTTCTTCATGTTGCCGCTGTTGACGATCTACGGCGATATAGTAGGCATAGTAGGCGGATATATGATAGGTGTCTGGAGGCTGAACATACTCAGTAACCTCTATTGGGACATGACATGGAACCCGCTCAAAATAAAAGATATAGCGACGGGGCTCATCAAGTCTTTCGCTTTCGCGGTAATAATATGCATAATAGCGTGCTATGAGGGTATGAGGGTGGAGGGCGGCGCCGAAGGCGTCGGTTCGGCCACGACTAAGGCGGTCGTGATCTCGTTCATACTCATAATAGCCGCCGACTGCCTGTTCACGGCATTGTTTTATTTCGGGTTTTCATTCTAAGGATGATAGAACTTATAAACCTTTGCAAGGCTTTTGACGACCACGTTGTGCTTGATAACGTGAACCTTACCATCAGGGACGGCGAAACTATCGTGATAATCGGCCGCTCCGGTACGGGCAAGAGCGTAATGCTCAAGCATATTATCGGCCTGATGAAACCGGATTCGGGTCAGGTCATAATAGACGGGCAGGACGTCACCAGGTTGGGAGGGAAGGAGCTAAACGACCTCAGGCTTAAGTTCGGGATGCTCTTCCAGGGTGCGGCGCTGTTCGATTCCCTGAACGTCCGGGATAACGTTGCTTTCAGCCTGATCGAACATACAAAGATGGATGACGCTACCATAGATAAGAGGGTAGCAGAGTGCCTGGAGCTAGTGGGCCTCAAGGGTATAGAGAACCTCAGGCCTTCGGAGCTTTCCGGAGGCATGAGAAAACGCGTCGGACTGGCCAGGGCGATATGCATGGATCCCAAGATAATACTTTATGACGAACCGACGACCGGCGTGGACCCGATAATGGCGGATGCGGTCAATGACCTCATAAAAGACCTGCAGTCTAAACTTAAGACCACGGCCATTGCCGTCACGCATGACATGACCTCGGCTTACAAGATAGCCGACAGGATAGCGATGTTATATAAAGGCAAAATAGTTGAAATAGGGACACCGGAAGAGATAAAACATACTTCCAATCCATTGGTAAAACAATTCATAACCGGGGCCGCTACAGGCCCCATAACCGAGGACTCATAATTCAATATAGCGGGAGGCCGGCATGAAAAGAAGGATGGACCTGGAATTTAAGGTAGGGATATTTGTGGCGATCGGTATCGCCATCCTTATGTCCATGGTATTTTCCCTAAAGGAGTTGAAATATTCCCAGCAGAGGTATACCATAAGGCTGCGTTTCGATTTTGCCAATGGGATAGAGATTGCCGCTCCGGTCAGGCTTGCCGGTGTCCAACTGGGGGAGGTCAAGGATATCCAGATAGCCTATGATGACAAGGCGAACAAGACGGTAGTCGATATCTATGCCTGGCTTGACAAGAAGGCGAAAGTCGAGAAGGATGCAGAGGCATTCATAAATACCCTCGGCCTTATAGGGGAGAAGTATGTCGAGATACTCCCCGGTACGCCCGGCAGCCCGGTCTTGAAGCCCGGGGACATGCTGGCCGGCCGCGAGTCTGTCCCGATGGAAAAGCTTACCGAGAAGGGGTACGAGATAGCCAACGGCTTGGGAGATACAATAAAGAACTTCAATAAGCTTGTAGGCGATCCGGATACCCAGGCTGCTTTCAAGTCGACAATGCTGGACCTTCAGAAGTTCATGTCTTCCGCAAATGTTGTAATGGATAAGGTAAAATCGGGGGAAGGGACCGTTGGGAAACTTTTCATGGACGACGGGCTATATAACGAGCTCGATGCTTTTGTAAAGGACCTTAAGGCGCATCCCTGGAAACTTCTTCAGAAGCCGAGGGGAGAGAAGAAATGACGTTTACGATAGTCAGATCCTTTTTTGTTTTGTTGTGCGGGTTCATGGGATCCCAGATAGGCAAGATAATCAGGCCGGATATAATTTCCTCTATATATATGGGTGCCGGATTTGGTGTATTGGCCGGCCTGATAATAGTGGCGCTTGAACTGTCCTCGAAAAGACTGTCGATAAAAGGCTTGTCCGCGGCAGTATTCGGGATAATCTTCGGGATGCTCTTCGGGTGGATAGTGATAGAGGTGTTCAGGCTCATGAAGGTCGACGAGATCTTTAACGGCCCTATCATCCTGATATTTGCTTATGTCGGAATGGTGGCGGCGGTCAGGGGCAAGGACGAATTCAATATCATAATCCCTTATGTAAAACTAAAGAGGGAGGACCAGCGCGAGGAAATAACGCTCCTTGATACGTCGGTTATCATAGACGGCAGGATCGCAGACATTTGCCGCACGAAATTCTTGGAAGGCAAATTAATAGTGCCGCGCTTCGTCCTTCGGGAACTGCAACAGATAGCCGATTCCGCCGATCCGATAAAAAGGAACCGCGGAAGGCGAGGCCTTGATATGCTCAACAAGGTGCGCAAATCCGGCCATGTGGAAGTCAAGATACACGAGGACGATTTCCCGGATATCAAGGACGTGGACGCAAAGCTCATAAAACTGGCCAAACTGCTTAACGCGAAGGTGTTTACCAACGATTATAACCTGAACAAGATAGCCGAGCTACAGGGCATAAACGTGCTGAACATAAACGAGCTCGCCAATGCCTTGAAGCCTGTCGTAATACCGGGCGAATTGCTCGAGGTCAAGGTAGTAAAGGAAGGCAAGGAGTATAACCAGGCGGTGGCGTATCTTGACGACGGGACCATGGTGGTCATAGATAATGCCAGACCCGCCATAGGACATACTGTCAAAGTAACGGTTACGTCTGTCCTGCAGACAGCCGCCGGGAAGATGATATTCGCTAAACTCGATTCACAGCGATAGGAGAGAAGAGATGAAGGTGGCCGCAATAGTTGCCGCCGCTGGTAAAGGCGAGCGGATGAAAGCAAAGACGCATAAGGCTTTTGTCGCTTTGGGTAAAGATCCTATATTGGCCCATACGCTTAAGGCACTTGAAGCATCGAATGCCATCGGCGAGGTGGTAATCGTCGTCCACCAGTCCGATATGCCCAAAGCGCGCCTTCTCGTAAAGAAAGGGAAGTTCGGAAAGATAAAGGATATCGTTGCCGGCGGGAAGCGCCGCATGGACTCGGTCAAGAACGGCCTGGATGCCTTAAGCGAGGATGCGGATTTCGTAATAGTCCATGACGGATGCAGGCCGTTCGTGGATAACAAGATGATAAATTCGGTCATAGATGCAGCTGATACGTTCGGGGCGGCCATAACGGCCCTTCCGGTAAAGCCCACGATCAAGCAGGTGGAGAAAGGCAATTTTGTAGCCGCGACTCTTGACAGGTCGACGCTTGTAGAGGTGCAGACCCCCCAGGCGTTCCGCAAAGATATATTGTTAAGGGCTTACGACAGGGCTTTTACTGCCGTAGCGGGTGAAGTGGAGGAGGCGACTGACGATGCCGTCCTCGTAGAGAGGATAGGTATCAAGGTGAAGGTTGTTGACGGGTCCGCCGACAACATCAAGATAACCACTCCCGAAGACCTTAAGCATGCCAAGGCGCTGGCGGGGGTGAAATAATGAGGGTCGGACTGGGATATGATATACACAGGCTCGTCGAGGGCAGGAAGTTGTTCCTTGGAGGTGTCGAGATCCCCTATATAAAAGGGCTCGATGGTTATTCCGACGCCGACGTCCTCCTGCATGCCGTATGCGATGCGATACTCGGCGCGATGGGCAAGGAAGATATAGGGATACATTTCCCGAACAACGATCCGGAGTTCAAGGGAATAAGCAGTATTGAGTTGCTCCACAGGATATCTACCCTTGCCCGGGAAGGCGGTTTCAGGATAGTAAATATTGATTCAACCCTTATAATGGAAGAACCAAAGATACTGCCTTTCAAGGCCAAGATGAGGAAGACCATGGCTTCGGTCCTTGCGATAGATGAAAGCCGCGTCAATATAAAAGCTACCACGCAAGAAGGTGTGGGGTCCATAGGGCGCGGGGAGGCCATAGCGGCTTATGCCGTGGCTTCCGTAGAGGAGACCAAATAGATGTATATATTACTGATAGTTATAGCCGCGATAGCGGTAATAGCCCTTATAAAGATATTGGTCATCTCGGCGGTGTTCAGGTCGGAGATCCAGGCCATATTCGAGCGCGATCCTGCGGCCAAGAACACCTTTGAGGTGATATTGTTATATTCCGGTCTTCATGCGATAATATATTACAGGATCGCCCACGCCATGCATTCTGCAGGTATACCCCTCCTGCCGAGGATGCTTTCGCAATTTGCCAGGTTTGCCACCGGCATCGAGATACATCCGGCAGCGACTATAGGCAGAGGCCTTTTTATAGACCACGGCATGGGAGTGGTCGTAGGCGAGACGTCCGTAATAGGGGATAACGTTACCCTGTACCAGGGCGTTACCCTCGGAGGGACCGGTAAGGAGAAGGGGAAGAGACACCCTACGATAGGAAAAGATGTTGTCATCGGCGCCGGCGCGAAGGTCCTGGGCAATATAACCGTAGGCGACGACGTAATGATAGGCGCGAATGCGGTCGTGATAAAGGATGTCCCGGAGGATTCTACCGTAGTCGGTATACCGGGGAGGATAGTCAAGAAGGAAGGCAGGGATATCCCGGGGATAAGGCTCGATCATTCGAACCTTCCCGACCCGTTGACGCAATCCCTTGACCGCCTGCAGGATGAGATAAACCATATAGAGGGCGAGCTTAAGAAGCATCGCCAGAACCTTAAGTAATCGCATAATGCCGATCTCGATATACAATACCCTTACCAGGAAGAAAGAAGAATTCAAACCCATAGAGTCCGGCCGGGTCCGCATGTACGCATGCGGAGTTACCGTCTATGATGAGTGCCACCTGGGACATGCGCGCAGCGCGTTCATATTCGATTTTATCAGGAGGTACCTGATATTCCGCGGTTACAAGGTGACCTTCGTCAAGAATATAACGGATGTGGATGATAAGATAATAAACAGGGCCAGGATGGAGACATCTGACAACTCCTCGCCGCTTTTTGGAAAGGACTTGAACACCGCGACCAGGGAGGTGGCAGAAAGATATACGAAGGGTTTTTACTCGGATATGGATTCTCTTGGCATATCCCGCGCCGATATCGAACCCAAGGCAACCGAGCATATCAAAGAGATAATAGCCATGGTCCGCCTCCTGGTAGATAAAGGTTACGCTTACGAGTCCGGAGGAGATGTATATTTTGAGGTCAGGAAATTTCCCGGATACGGAAAGCTTTCCCACCAGGACAAGGACCAGATGCTAGAAGATGCTCATCCCGGCAAACTTGAAAAGAAGAGGGATTCGTTGGATTTCGCACTCTGGAAATCCGCGAAACAGAACGAGCCGGAATGGGACTCGCCGTGGGGTAAGGGCCGCCCGGGCTGGCATATAGAATGTTCGGCGATGTCCACAAAGTATCTCGGGGAAAATTTCGATATCCACGGCGGCGGGCGCGACCTCATATTCCCTCACCACGAAAATGAGGTTGCCCAGTCGGAATGCTCTACCGGAAAGCCCTTCGCGAATTTCTGGATACATAACGGACTTCTTACCATAAACGGCGAAAAGATGTCGAAATCCCTGGGAAACTATGTGTCCATCAAAGGCGTACTGGAGCGCTATCCTCCGGATGTTCTGAAGGTATTTTTTCTCGGGGCCCATTATTCGCATCCTATAGATTTTACGTGGGAGAAGATGGACTCGGCGAAGAGCGGTTATGAGAGGTTCATCGTGTTGCTTGATAAGATAGACAGGGTGCTTTCCGGGTCGGCAGGGATCCGGCCCACCGAGAGCGCCGAGGCCGATGAGGCAAGGGCGAGGTTCATAGAGGCGATGGACGATGATTTCAATACACCTTCCGCTCTCGGGGCCATGTATGAGCTTGTAAGCGCCGCGAACAAAATTGTTGATAGAAATGAAGACGTTTCTATGTTAAAATACATCAAAGATGCCATACTTGAGCTAGGCGGCGTCTTGGGCCTTTGTTTTAAGGCCTCTTCGTCGGGGCTTTCGGATACAGAGGTCCAGAAACTCGTCGATGCCCGTATTGAGGCGAAGAAGAGGAAAGATTTTGCAGAGTCAGACAGGATAAGGCAGGAATTGGGGCTCAAGGGTATAATACTCGAAGACGACAAAGAGGGGACTTACTGGAGAAGAAAAGTATAAATGCGGATAAAAGCCCACACCAAAGAGACTATAGCAGCCTACGGTTTTTTGGCCCCTAACCTTATAGGGTTCCTGATATTTACGTTCCTGCCGGTCTTCATATCCCTTATACTTAGTTTCTTCCAGTGGGATATCCTAAGCGCACCGAAGTTCGTGGGCCTGGACAATTTCACGCAATTATTAGGTTTCCATAAGGATGCCGCGGCCGGTCATATCGTGGCCAATGACCCTAAATTCTGGCAGTACCTATGGAATACCGTTTTTCTCATGTTCTCCATACCCCTTTGCATGATGGCGTCCCTCGGGCTCGCCATAGCCCTTAACCGCAAGGTCAGGGGAGAGTCGATGTTCAGGACGGTATTTTTCCTCCCGTCCATATGCCCCGGTGTGGCCGTAGCCATCCTATGGTTGTGGATATTCAATCCCGAATACGGCATGCTTAACAATATAATTTACTGGGGAGGAAAGTTGCTGGGATTCAACCTGCAGGGACCGTTATGGCTGAATTCTCCCGGATGGGCAAAGCCGGCCCTCATGCTCATGAATTTCTGGATAGCGATAGGCGGCATGAACATGATACTATACCTTGCCGCGCTCCAGGGCATACCCAGGGACCTTTATGAGGCCGCCGATATCGACGGAGCCAACGGCTGGCAGAAGTTCTGGGCAATAACATGGCCGCAGATAAGCCCGACCACTTTCTTCATATTCATCATGAGCATAATAACCGGTTTCCAGGGCGGTTTCATGCAGGCATACATCATGACCGCAGGGGGACCGGGCGGTGCTACTACCACCATAGAGTATTACATATTCAATAACCTCTATACCTGGCAGAACGTCGGGTATGCAGCCGCTATAGCATGGTTCCTTTTCGTGATAATTTTCATCGTTTCCCTTGTCAACTGGAGATATGGCGGGAAGCTCGTTCATTATTAAAGGAAGGATATAGATGGATAAATACAGACGTTCCGGGGACATTAGGCCGGTAAGCGAAGCGGCAAAGAAAGAAAAGATGATGCAGACGTTCGCCTATGTGATACTTGCCATAGGCGCCCTCTCCATGATCATGCCGTTCTTATGGATGATCACCACTTCGCTCAAGACGCTCGAAGCCATCTATATAAGGCCGAAGAACTGGATACAGATGTTCATCCCTACGATGTTCATCTGGGAGAACTATAAGAGCGCTTTCGAGGTTGTCCCGTTCGCCAGGTTCTACCTGAACTCGATAATAGTGGGTGTAGCGGTTACTATAGGCCAGGTCTTCACGAGCTCATTGGCGGCCTACGCATTCTCGCGTTTGGAGTTCAAGGGCAGGGACAAGCTCTTTTTTGCTTACCTGGCCACGATGATGATACCCGGTTCCGTCACTATGATACCCGTTTATGTACTCATGAGGCTTTTCGGGTGGGTCGATACCTATAAGGCCCTTATAGTACCCGCGGTATTTACGGCTTACGGCACATTCATGCTCAGGCAGTTCTTCATGACCCTGCCGAAAGACCTTGAGGATGCCGCGAAGATAGACGGATGCGGTTTCTTCCGTATCTATACGACTATAATATTGCCTCTTTCGAAACCTGCCCTGGCGACCTTGACCGTTTTTACCTTCATGGGCAACTGGGGGAATTTCATGTGGCCCCTGCTTGTCACAAACACCATGGAGATGAGGACCCTGCCGATAGGGTTGGAATCGTTCAAGACCCAGTATTCTACCGACTGGCACCTGCTTATGGCCGGTTCGGTCATGGCGATGCTCCCTATCGTCATAATATTTGTCTTCACACAGCGGTACTTCGTGGAGTCCATCAAGCTTACCGGCGTAAAGGGATAACATATGTGGTCGGGCAAATTCATCACTATCGAGGGACCCGAGGGTTCGGGTAAATCGACGCATTCGCGTCTTCTTTGCGCGTACCTTCGTCGCGAAGGTTACCGGATCGTGCATACCCGCGAACCAGGCGGCACGCGTATCTCCGAAGCGATAAGGAAGATACTCCTTAACAGGGAACACGAGAGCATGTCCGATGCCTGCGAACTGTTCCTGTTCATGGCTGCGAGGGCCCAGATAGTAGAAGAAGTCATAAAACCTGCGCTTAAAAAAGGATATACCGTTATTTGCGACAGGTTTCACGATGCCACTGTGGCTTACCAGGGCCACGGCGCCGGTATAGACCTGAAGATTATAGAGTCGATGCGAAAGTTGGCAACGGGGGGGCTTAAGCCCGACTTGACCGCACTCCTTGATGTAGACAGCGCAGTCGGCCTGAAGCGAGGCGGTGTTTGGGACAGGATGGAGAAAAAATCCCTTTCATTCCATAAGAAGGTAAGGAGGGGCTACCTGAAGCTGGCTAAGTCCGAGCCCCGGAGGATAAAGGTCATATCTACTACTACGTTCTCCGTTAGCGAGGTGCAGGAAAAGCTGAGAAAGGCCGTATTAAATGTCCTTCAATAAGGTTATAGGCCAGGACCTGGCTGCGGACCTCCTGAAAAAAGCCATAGAAGATAACAGGCTGGCGCACGCATATCTTTTTATAGGGCCTGAAGGTGTGGGAAAATCTCTCCTTGCCGGTATATTCGCGAAAGCGCTCAATTGCGAAAAGAAGGAAGCCTCACCTTGCGAGGAGTGTATATCATGCAAAAAGATATCCTCCGGGATACATCCCGATGTCACAACCATACTGCCGGAAGGAAAATCTTTAAGGATAGGCATAGACTCTATTCGCAAGATGGAAGCCTCGATGTCCCTTAAGCCATATGAGGCAAGGACAAAGGTTTTTATAATCGCCGGGGCCGACAGCATGACCGAAGAATCGGCCAATTCTCTGCTCAAGACGCTGGAAGAGCCCCCGAAGGATACGGTCATGATCCTGCTGGCTTCCAACCTGTTCAAGATGCAGCCTACGATAATATCCCGCTGCCAAAAGGTGTTGTTCCATCCGTTGAGCGAACGCTCTATAATGAAGGAATTGGTGGAGCATTACGGCCTTGATGAGAAGAAAGCCCTGTGTATCGCCAGGTTTTCCGAAGGCAGGCTGGGAAAGGCCATAGAAGTCCTTGAGGGCCGCGCCCTGGAGGATAGGAACAGGATAATCGATGATTTTCTTTCCCCGAAGCAGGCCGGTTACGAAGATACATGGCTTTACGGGGAACCCAGGGATAAGGTGAACGAGGCTTTGAATGCCCTGGCGGTATATTTTAGGGACCTGTTGGTTTTTAATCTTTCGAGGGACCAGGGTTTACTTGTAAACCTCGATAAAGCCGCCGATATAGCCCGTGATTCCGCAAAGTTCAGCGCGGAAAAACTTGAGGCCATAATATCCTCGATCGCCTCGGCTCAAGAAGAGATCAGGAGGAATGCCAACATCAAGATAGCTTTGTCTTTCATGAGGTTGAATATAACTTAGGGGGTTTTGAATTGTTCGAAGTAGTCCAAGTCAGGTTAAGGGAGGGCGGTAAGACCCAGTTCTATGAGTTAGGTAACATAAGGCCTAAGACGGGGGATACTGTCATAGTGGAGGCCGACAGGGGCCTTGATTACGGGGAAGTGATATCGGATATAGAGGCGTTGCCCCAGCTGCCGCAGGAAGAACCCGTACGCAAGATATTGAGGGCAGCTACCGCGGCTGACCTTGACCAGATCAAGAAGAACCGAGAGAAGACGAGAGAGGCCTTTACCACCTGCCAGAAGAAGATCTCGGAACACGGCCTCAAGATGAAATTGATAGAGGCCGAGTATTCGTTCGACAGGTCCAAGCTCCTTTTTTATTTTACGGCCGACGGTCGCGTGGATTTCAGGGAACTGGTAAAGGACCTGGCGAGGATATTCAAGGCAAGGATAGAGCTCAAGCAGATAGGAGTACGCGACGAAGCGAGGCTGCTCGGGGGTTTCGGCCCATGCGGAAAGGCGCTTTGCTGTGCGACATTCCTTAAGGATTTCGAACCGGTCACTATAAAGATGGCCAAGGAGCAGAACCTCCCGCTCAACCCGGCCAAGATATCCGGTGTATGCGGAAGGCTGATGTGCTGCCTCGGGTATGAGCATAAGCTTTATGTCGAGCTCCTCAGGGGACTGCCGAAGGAAGGCGATAAGGTAAACCTGGAGGGCCTGTCCGGCAAGGTGATCTCCGTGAACGCACTCAAGCGCGCGGTAACCATAGACTGCGGCGAAGGCAAGATAACCGAGATCGCGTGCAGCTGCCCGCAGGCGTGTAAGCTGCACCGCCAGAAGAGATGATGAGCAAGTTCTATTTGACTACTTCCATATATTACGTGAATGCGAAGCCGCACATCGGGCATTGCTATGAGTCCACTGTCGCGGATGCGCTTGCGAGATACCACCGCCTTAAAGGCGCGGACGTGTATTTCCTTACCGGGACAGACGAGCACGGCCAGAAGGTTGCCAAGGCCGCAGCCGAGGCAGGAGTATCGACCCAGGAGTTCGTCGATTCGGTCGTCAAACCGTCTATAGAGCTCTGGAAGCGCATGTCGATATCCTATGATGATTTCATCCGTACTACGCAGGAGCGCCATATAAAGGTTGTCCAGGCGGTCTTCACGAAACTGCACGAAAAGGGAGAGCTTTTTGAGTCCGAATACAAAGGATGGTATTGCGCGCCTTGCGAGGCATTCTGGCCCGAGAGCCAGCTTGAGGCGGGCAATTGCCCGGACTGCAAGCGCCCTGTTGAGCAGATAACGGAGACGAACTGGTTCTTCAGGATGTCGAAGTACCAGGGCTGGCTTATAGACTATATCAAAAGCCATCCGGATTTCATTAAACCGGAGTCAAGGAAGAACGAGATATTGAGTTTCCTGGAGCAGCCCTTGCAGGACCTGTGCATATCCCGGCCGCGCAGCCGCCTTGAATGGGGTGTCGAGATACCTTTTTCGAAGGACCATGTCTCATACGTTTGGTTCGACGCGCTGCTCAATTACATATCTGCGCTCGGTTATGCGGGCGGAGATGATACTAAGTTCAGGAAATACTGGCCTGCGGATATCCACATACTCGGCAAGGACATAATACGCTTTCATACGGTCTTTTGGCCGATAATACTTCATACATTAGGAATAGAGCCCCCGAAGACCGTTTTTGCGCACGGACACTGGCTTGATGCGAAGGGCAGGAAGATGTCCAAGTCCCTTGGTAACGCCGTGGATCCCGTTGAGATAATAGACAAATACGGGCCCGATCCTTTAAGGTACTTCCTTTTGAGTGAGATACCATACGGACATGACGGGCTTTTTTCCGAAGAGGCCCTCGTCAGCCGTTTGAATACCGACCTGGCCAATGATATCGGCAACCTGCTCAACAGGACGCTTACGATGATAGAGAAGTATTATGGCGGCGAGGTTCCCGTTCCTGCGAACACAAATGATCCCGCTGATGTGGAGCTTAAGGCTCTTGCCGCAGGGCTTCCCGCGAAGATGGACGCCGCAATGACCGAGCTTGATTTTCCAAGCGCTGCCGGTGCGATATGGGAGCTGGTGAACAAGGCGAACAAATATATAGAGGTCCAGGCGCCGTGGTCGCTGGACAAGCAGGGAAGGAAAGACCGGCTTGCGGACGTGATGTATAGCCTTTCAGAGATATTGCGTATCGTCGCGATTGCGGTATCGCCGTTCATGCCCTCTTCCGCGCAAAAGATGTGGGAACAACTGGGGATCGCGGGGCCGCTTTCCGCGGCCCGCGCATCGGATATAGGAAAATGGGGCATGATGAAACCCGCTACACAGGTGAAGAAGGGTGCGCCCTTGTTCCCCCGTATAGATACCAAGGCAAAATGACCAATCTGGTAGACAGCCATTGCCATTTGGATTTTCCCGAGTTTGATTCCGACAGGGACCTCGTCATTAAGAGGGCGGAGGATGCCGGGATAAGAGATATCATAAACGTGGCCAGCGACCTTGAAGGCTCAAGAAGATCTGTGGCCATTGCCGGAAAATACGATACGGTATTTGCTTCGGTAGGCATCCATCCCCATGATGCGAAAGATGCCGGGTCTTCCGCATTGTCCGAGATAAAAGACCTTTCCGGGAATAAAAAAGTAGTGGCTATCGGTGAAGTCGGCCTGGACTATTACAGGAACTTCTCTCCCGCCGGCCTTCAGCAGGATGCTTTCAGGAAATTCATTCGCTTGGCCAAAGATACGGGTTTACCTTTGATAATCCATTGCAGGGAGGCCGCGGATGATACACTGCGAATATTAAAAGAAGAGGCAGGCACGTCTGTCAAGGGAGTGGTCCACTGTTTTCCCGCAGATGAAAAACTCCTTGAAGGGGTCCTTGCCCTCGGGATGTATGTTTCTTTCACGTGCAATATAACTTTCAAGAACGCCTCTAAATTACGGGAACTAGTCAGGGACAAAGTCCCCATTGACAGGATGCTGGTCGAGACGGACGCTCCTTACCTGGCCCCCGAAGGCATGCGCGGCAAGCGAAACGAACCCGCGTTCATGGTAAGGGCGGTCGAAGAGATCTCCGGGCTCAAGGGCCTCAGGGCCGATGATGTTGCGCGGGTGACCACGTTGAATTGCACAAAATTGTTCGGTGTCGGAGAAAGCAGATATCATAACGCCATAGTATATCCGATAAGGGATTCTCTCTATATAAACCTTACCAACAGGTGCTCAAGCGCCTGCGAATTCTGCGTGACAAAGTCCTCTGACTTTGTCATGGGCCATAACCTGCGCCTTAGCGACGAACCTGCGGCGAAAGAGATAATAACAGCCGTCGGCGACCCTAAGCGTTATGATGAAATAGTTTTTTGCGGTTACGGTGAACCCACCCTTCGGCTTGACTGCCTGTTGGAGGTGGCGAGCGCGCTTAAGAAAAAGGGCGCAAAAATACGCCTTACGACGAACGGCCACGGGAACCTTATCAATAAGAGGCGCATAGTAGACGACCTTGCGGGGCTTATTGACAGGGTAAGCGTCAGCCTCAACGCTCCGGATGAAGAGACGTATAACAGGATATGTAAACCGGCTTTCGGTCCCGGTACTTATAACGAAGTAAAAAAATTCATAGTCGAATGCAGCCGGAAACTGCCTGAAGTGGAAGCAACATGCGTCGATTACGAAGGCGTGGATATGGCTGCCTGCGAAAGAGTAATTACGGGGGAGTTGGGGGTGAAATTCAGGCCGAGGAGGCACAATGTTGTCGGTTAACGACGCAGGCAGGTTCATCAAGGATAACAGGCTTTACGTGATAATGCTTTCCGTGATAGTCGTTTTTGAGGTTTTCCTTGTACTATTCCCGGCAAAAATAGAGAAGGCTGCCGAGAAAGAAAAGAAGGTCCACCGTATATTGACCCCCGAGGAAGCCGCCGAAAGGGAGGCAAGGATAAAGGACCTGCTTTCTACGAACAGGCCGCTTGCCTTCGCGCTTTCCGGAAGCACATTCGCGTGTTCGATAGCCCTCATGGCCGGACTCATGATGTTGGTAAAAAGAGTCGCCCGCAAGCTCAACGGTTTCGAGATAATGCCTACCATAGGTGTTCCTCCCGAAGTCAGCTGGGGAATAGCGGATATTTTCAGGATAGCCGTCATATTCTATTTTTTCGGGTATCTTATCCAGGCCGTCGAGCTGGGCGCCGCTACAATTGCCGGTGTCAAGCATCTGGATGAGAAGCTCTTCACCGTCATGAACGCGACTTTGATGGATGTCGTAGGGCTCGTGATAGTCCTATATTTTGTCATCAAGAAATACGGCCAAAGACTGTCCAGCCTCGGTTTGAAGGCCGGAAACATAGTCAGGGACATAAAGATAGGCCTCAGCGGGTACCTCATGCTGATACCGATAATAGTGGTCATAATGGTCTTTGTCCTGTTGGGCTTGAGGATATTCAATTATGAACCACCGGAGACAAGGGCGCTCGAGATGCTCTATGAGACGGACCGCCCAAAACTGCTTTTTATACTTACGGGACTGGTTACCTTGCTAGGGCCGGTGATGGAGGAGATATTCTTCCGGGGGTTCGCTTATCCGGTCGTAAGGAAGAAGATGGGTGCGCGCAAAGCCATAATCCTCGTATCATTGGTTTTTTCCATGCTTCACCTGAATATAGTCTCGTTCTTCCCCATACTGGCTCTTGGTATCTTGCTGGCCTACCTGTATGAGAAGACGGGATCCATAATTCCCTGTATAGCGGTGCACATAGTGCATAATACCGCGGTAGTTTTTTTCGTATTCCTTTACAGGCTGATAGCTGTCCCGGGTTAGAGGAACCTATGGCGATCCAGACGATAAGATGGGATAAAAATTCAATAAAGATCATAGACCAGACGCGCCTGCCGAACAGGCTCGTGTACCTGAAATTCCGCGATATAAAAGGTTTCTGGCATGCCATAAAAAAACTGCAGGTGCGAGGCGCGCCCGCCTTGGGAGTTGCAGCGGCCTATGGCGTATACCTCGGAATGAAGGATTCCCGGGCGAAGGATCGCGCGGAGTTCATGCGGGAACTTGATAAAACCATTGCGTTTGTGGGCTCATCGCGCCCGACCGCAGTGAACCTCTTCTGGGGGATGGAGAGGATGAGGGATGCCGCTTCCGCGAGTCGCTCACGTACGGTCTTAGGGATAAAAAAAGACCTATTGTCCGAAGCCCATAGGATATACGAAGAAGACAGGGCCATATGCAGGAAGATGGCCGAGCACGGCGCGCGTCTCATAAAAGACGGAGATGCCGTGCTTACCCACTGCAACGCCGGTGCCCTAGCTACAGCGGATTACGGGACCGCTTTGGGAGTGCTTTACCGTGCCAAGGAAAAAGGCAGGAGATTCAGGGTTTACGCGGACGAGACCAGGCCTCTTTTACAGGGGGCAAGGCTTACCACATGGGAACTTATGCATGAGGGTATCGACGTGACCCTTATTTGCGATAACATGGCCGCATACGTAATGGGCAGCGGAAAGATCACGAAGGTCATTGTCGGGGCCGACAGGATAACCCGAAACGGAGATGCCGCCAACAAGATAGGGACTTACGGCGTCGCGGTCCTGGCAAAATATCATAAGATACCTTTTTACGTTGCGGCGCCGGTCTCTACGATAGATTTCAGGATGCCGCATGGCAGACGGGTACCCATTGAGGAAAGGCGTCCGGAAGAGATAACGGTAGTCGGGGGCAGAATGCTGGCACCGAAAGGCGTCAAGACCTGTTGCCCGGCCTTTGACGTTACACCGGCAAAACTTATTACAGCGATCATAACCGAAAAAGGGATCTTTAAACCGGATGAGATTAAGAAAATTAGGTGAGACCGGCTTGATCGAACGCCTGGCTATGGGTCTTTCAGGGACAGGCCGCGGGCGGCGTGAGATAATAAAAGGCATAGGTGACGACTGCGCTGTTATACGCATCTCGCGCAGGAAATACCTGCTTGTCACTATAGATATGCTCCTTGAGGACGTGGATTTCAGGATAAAAGGCGCCAGCGCTTACCAGATTGGGTGGAAATCCCTTGCCTGTGGCCTCAGCGATATAGCTTCGATGGGAGGGACCGCAGAATATGCCGTTGTCTCCCTCGGTCTTCCGGCAAGATTTTCCGTGGAGTATATCGAGGAACTCTACCGCGGAATAAAATCACTGGCGAAGAAGTTCAACGTAGGCATAGTAGGAGGCGACACCAACTCGTCGGGTAAACTTGTGGTGGATGTGGCGGTCCTCGGTTTCGTGGAGCCGGAAAAGCTCAAATTGAGGAGCGGGGCGAAGCCCGGGGACATAATATGTGTTACCGGTTCCTTGGGGGGCTCTTACAGGAGCAAGCGCCACCTGGATTTTATCCCCAGACTGAAGGAAGCCCGCTGTCTCGTCGATAATTTTAAAGTGAGCTCGATGATAGACATTTCGGACGGCCTCTCGACGGACCTTAACCATATTGCAAAAGCCAGCGGTGTGGGCGCTTGTATCTATGAGGAACTTATACCCGTTTCAGATGATGCGCACGGGGTGGACGCCGCACTGAATGAGGGAGAAGATTTTGAGCTGCTTTTTACAATGCCGCTTGCCGAGGCGCGCCGGCTTGCGGTTAAGAATATCGAGGTCAGCGGGTTGAAACTGACCCAGATAGGCGAGATCCTCGACAAAAAGTCCGGGGTCAGGATAATCGGGAAGAACGGGAAGGTGAGAAGCCTCCAGGCGAAAGGATTTGCGCATTTTTGATGGTAGTAACGACCGGAAGTGAAAAAGAGACCATAAAAGCGGGAGAAGAGATCTCGAGGCGGCTAAAGCCCGGTGATATGGTAGCGTTATCGGGTGACCTCGGCGCGGGCAAGACCACTCTCGTCAAAGGTATCGCTAAAGGACTCGGCGTCAGCGATTACCTGCACGTAAACAGCCCTTCGTTCACGCTGGTCAAGGAATACAAGGGCAGGATACCTTTGTTCCATTTCGACGTTTATCGGCTTAACAGCCTTAAGGACATCGAGGATATAGGATATGAAGATTACCTGGCCCGCAACGGCATAGTGGTAATAGAGTGGTCGAACAAGATGGACCGCATCCTTCCCGTCAGGCACTTAGCGATAGCTATTAGGATATGCGGCCCGGAAAAGAGATCCCTCACGATAAAGGATATCCTCCCGTGAAAGTACTGGCGCTCGATACTTCATCCAAGTACATTTCAATCGCCCTGGCTGACGGCGACAGGATCGTCGCTTCCGTCCATAAGCAGGCTGACCAAAGACAGTGCGAAGAGCTCATGCCCGCCATAGATAAGCTTCTCAAGAAGGCGAGGGTAAAACTTAAAGATATAGGGTATATCGCTTTTTCCAAAGGCCCCGGGTCGCTTACCTCGCTGCGAATAGGTGCGGCAACGGTCAAAGGGCTTGCTTTCACAAGGAAGATAAAGATAGTAGGTGTCCCCACTCTTGACGCTATCGCCTATAATGCCGAGGGCGCTGAAGGGTTTGTCATTCCCATTGTCGACGCGCGCCGGGGCAATGTTTATTGTTCGGCCTTCACGTTCGGCAAGGGCGGACTGCGCAGGCGGATGAAATATTCCGTGATGCCAGTCGTCGAACTTCTTGGCGGCATAAAAGGAGACGCAGCATTTATCGGGGACGGCCTTGCCGTATACGGGGACTATATCCGCGACAACTTCAAATACGAGGTTGTATTTGCGCCCAAAAGCGGCTGGTATCCAAAAGCGGAAACGATAGCCAAACTCGGATATGAGATGATAAAGAAGAAGGACTTTGAGGACGCCGACAGGTTTACGCCTTTATATGTTTACCCCAAGGATGTGCAGGTAAGATGATAAAAAGACGCCTTTTGCCCCACGAGTTTATCAGCAGGCCCACATGGACCGAGATAGACCTCGATGCCATAGCTTACAATTACCGTGTAATCAGATCGCGCCTTTCCAAGGGGACGAGCGTCCTTGCCGTTGTCAAGGCGAACGCCTACGGATACGGCATGGTGGAGGTCGCGCGGCGCCTTGAAAAGGAGAACATATCATATCTCGGCGTCGCCTGCGTCGACGAGGGCATAACCCTGCGCAAGGCGAAAGTAAAGACCCCGATACTTGTGCTGAGCTCCGTACTGCCGAAAGAGGCCGAAGCTGCGGTGTATTATGACCTTACCCTGACCGTTTGCAATAAGACCCTGGCATCCGCCATAGACAAGGTCGCGCGCAAGTTCGGCAAGCAGGCCCTCGCGCATGTAAAGGTGGATACCGGCATGGGCAGGCTCGGAGTATGGCACGATGAGGCCGATAACCTTATCGAAGACCTGCTTGGCTTCGACAACATAACCATAGAGGGGATATTCACGCATTTCGCGAGTGCCGACGAAGAAGATGTCCACTATACCGTAAAACAGATAGAAAATTTCAAGCGGCTTGCCGCCGAAATGGAGATAAGGGGCCTTGAGATACAGTACGTCCATGCCGCCAATTCCGCCGGGGCGATGCTCTATAAGGATTCACATTTTAACATGGTACGTCCGGGGCTTATGCTTTACGGTCTTTACCCGAGTGCCAGGATAGCCAGGACCGTCAAGCTAAAGCCCGCACTTTCGCTGAAGACGACCGTGATATACTTAAAAAATACCCCTCCGGGCAGGTTTATCAGCTACGGCAGGACCCATATGACGACAAAAGAGACAATAGTAGCTACGCTTCCCATCGGCTATGCCGACGGGCTCAACCGCCACCTCTCCAACAGGGCGGACATGATAATACGAGGTAAACGGGTGCCTATAATCGGGCGTATATGCATGGACCACACTATGGTGGATGTTACGCGTGTTAAAGGCGTAAAGGTCGGCGATGAAGTGACCGTTATCGGCAGGCAGGGAAAACAGGAGATAACGGTAGAGGAGACAGCCGACCTGCTCGAGACGATACCATACGAAGTGGTGTGTTGGATATCTTCCCGGGTGCCAAGGGTCTATAAATAAAAATGGAGGCAGGATGAAAAGAATAGGGTATCTCGCGGCGTTCGCGGCGGGAGTTATAGCGTGTGCCGGCGCCGTCTATATCAAGACCGTGTTCGATAAGGGACTTCCGGCCCTTCGCATAACGCCGGCGGAGATGGTATGGAACACAGACCCTAAACTTCACGGCCTTAAGACCGCGATCCTTTCCGGGAGTCCTGATGCCCCGGGGCCTTTTGCGGAACGCATCGTGATACCCCCGAACACCCAGTTGCCGCCGCATTCGCACAAGAGCAAGAACAGGATGGTCACCGTGGTCTCGGGTACTATCTATTTCGGATACGGGGATAATTTCGACAAAGACGGGCTTAAGGCCCTTCCGGCGGGCAGTTTCTTCACCGAGCCTGACGGAAAACCGCATTATGCCGTTACGGGCAAGGACGGTGTAGTCCTCCAACTCGACGCTATAGGCCCGGACGGCACAAAATACACGGGGAAATAACGCCATGAAAAGCAAAATACTTTTGTTAGGGATCCTGCTGGCTTTTTTGTTCATCGTATTAACCGTTCTGCCGGTGAATTCGCGCTATGCATATCCCGGCAATATGCACTTACATTACCTTGATTACGGAAGGGCCAGTGCCCCGGCAATAGTATTTATACACGGCTGGTCGTGCGATTGCAGCGTCTGGCGCTTCCAGGCGGCAGGATTGCGCAAGGACCACCGGCTTATAATGGTGGACCTTCCCGGCTGCGGGCACAGCAGCAAACCCCATAACGTAGCGTATACGCCCGATTATCTCGCAGAGGCAGTTAATTCCGTCATGGTGTCGGCCGGCGTAAAGAAGGCCGTGATCGTCGGCCACAGCAGCGGGTTCATCGTCGCTCGGAGGCTTGCCATCATGTATCCGGAAAAGGTCAATGCCCTGTGCGATGTCGACGGCGTTTACGTGAATATATCCATGGACCCAAAGGGCTACGAAGCGGCTAAGTCAGAGATCGGCGCTTTTGTGGAAAAGCTCAAAGGGCAGGACAGGCAGGAATCCGTTCGCTGGTTCGTGAACATGACCTTCTACGGCAAGACGCCCGAGCCCCTGCAGAAAGAGATAATGGCCATAATGACAAGGGCCGACGCCTATGCCGCCAACAGCGCTATGGAAGAGATGTGGCGGCCGGAAGTATGGGGGCCCGCCGTCGTGAAGGCGCCCCTGCTTGCCATATACGCCAAAATACCGGAGCTCCCATCAAACGAAGAGGCCCAGCTCAAGGGCCAGTTCCCCGACCTTACCTATGTCGAGTGGGACGATACCGGGCATTTCCTGATGATGCAGCACCCGGAGCGGTTCAATAAGCTTCTCTCGGAGTTCATCGGGAAGAATACAGCTTGTCCAGCGGGCTCTTCGGCGCGTTAGACATATCCCGTATCACGTGGGTATAGATCATCGTCGTCTCGACGTGCTCATGTCCAAGCAGTTCCTGGACTTCCCTGATATTCACGCCGTCGAGCAACAAATGCGTCGCGAAGCTGTGCCTTAGCGTATGGACGGTGGCATGTTTGGTCATACCGGCCTTTTTGACGGCTTCAGACATCGCGTTCTGTATCGCTTTCGGTGTCATGAAAAAACGCCTTATCTTGCCGTCCGTCTCGTCGGGAGAGAGCTTTGCCGACGGGAACACGAATTGCCAGCCGAATTCTTTCGCGGCCTTCGGGTATTTTCTATCAAGCGAGCCCGGCATCCGGACTTCTCCATAACCCGCAGCGAGGTCTTTCGCGTGTAATTTCTTCACTTCTCCGATGTGCGCGGCAAGGCCCTTCTTGAGGTATTCCGGGAGTATCGTGCTCCTGTCTTTATCACCTTTACCACTCCTGATAAAGACCAGCCCTGACCCGAAATCAATATCTTTTACCCGCAGGCAGGTCAACTCCGATATCCTCATGCCTGTCCCGTAAAGCAGTTGCAGGATCAGCCTGTCCTTCCCTGAGACATGCTCGAATACTTTCAGGACTTCTTCCTTCGTCAGGACCACCGGAAGTTTAGGGCCGCGTTTCGCGCGCACAGTTTCGCCGATAGAATCGAGCCCTATCCTCAGAATGTTCCTGTAAAGGAAGAGCAGTGCGTTAAAGGCCTGGTTTTGCGTGGAAGAGGAGACCTTCTTCCGCAGTGCCAGAAAGCTCAAATAATCGCGCACATCCTCGCTTGAGAGGTCGGCTTCCCGGATGTCTTTCTTTTTTACGGAAGCCAGGTATTCGAGGAAGCCCTTTGCCCAATTGATATACGTCCGTTCCGTTCTGAAAGAATAATGCTTTACCCTGATCGCGTTGCTTAGAGCGTTCAATATCAAAGCCGGGTTTGATTTCGCGCAGATGACCGGCTCCATGGGTTCAGAGAGGACGACAGCGGCGTTTTTATCATACTGACCAAAGTAGAGCTCCAAAGCCGTTTCGGCCTGTTTTTTCTGCCAGCCGGAGACCGCCGGTGAGCGCGATATCCAATCGAGGAATTTGCGCCTGTTTTCGGCGAAGTCACTGTCCGGATTGTGTTTTGAGAAAGTGACGAACTTGCTGACCCACCTCGCATAGAACGGAGCGTGTTTTTTGTCGGCAAGCCCGCGCGATATAAGGAATTCCTGGAACCCAGGCAGGACACTTTCGAGCATTATTACCCCCGTATATTCAAAAACCCCTATTATACGAACTTCGCAGTTCACGCTATTATAAGCCAATCACGAATCCTGTCAACAATTATTGTGTTGAAAACCCTTTTTCGTATGCTATACTTAAACCCAAGGCAGTGGAAAGTGTTACAAAAAACGAAGTTCGTATAATATATGTTAGACTGACGCCTTCGGCGCCAAAGGAGAAAAAATGATTACAGTTGAAATTGGTGAGTTCAATAAAAAACGGACGTTCGAACCTGCAGAGTTACAGAAACTTGGAAAATATGTTTAGAATACTTTTTTTATAATTTATTTAAGTGACGAACTACTAGCCTTTCAAGGCTGCTATAGAAATTGTAAGAGACGAACTTATATAATAGAACCGTTTTTATGAAAGGATTGATTTTATGAAGTTATATATGCCCCAAATATTAGGGATTGTAAATATTACCGAAGACAGTTTTTCTGATGGAGGCCTTTATTTGAATTATGATAAAGCTTTGGAAAAATCCCTCAAATTGATAGAAGATGGCGCTGATATAATTGACTTAGGAGCTGCTTCTAGCAATCCTGCTGCAAAAGAGATTGAACCTCAGGAAGAAATAAATCGTTTAAAACCAGTCGTTGGCCATTTACTTTCTAAAAATATTCCGGTTTCTATAGATTCCTTCAAACCTGATGTTCAACGATACGCATTAAAAAGTAAAGTCCAATATTTGAATGACATTCAAGGATTTCCATATACAGAAATTTATCCTGAATTGGCAGAATCGGATTGTAAACTAATTGTGATGCATTCTATCCAGCGTTTAGGCCCGGCTACAGTTATTGAAACAAAACCTGAAAAAGTATTCGATGAAATAATAGATTTCTTTTTACAACGCATCAAATTACTTCAAAATTCAGGTATTTCATCAGATAGAATAATCTTAGATCCGGGAATGGGTTTTTTCTTAGGGTCCAATCCGGAATCTTCAATATATGTTTTAAAAAATATATCACGATTAAAAGAATACTTTAATTTACCAATTCTTGTTTCGGTTTCTCGAAAATCGTTTTTAGGAACCATAGTAGGGCGCGAAGTCAACGAACGAGGTTCAGCTACTTTAGCAACAGAGATTTATTTAAGTTATATGGGTGTAGATTATATTCGTACTCATGATGTGAGAGCTTTGAACGATGCACTAAAAATGTTTAAAGCATTAAACTTAATTGAGTAATACATTAAGTAAAAATATCATATTATAAAAAAGGGTGATTGATATAGTGAAAAAAACAGATGAATTTTATAATAAATTTGAAGAGGCTTTTATATCATGGGCAGAAAAAAACAGATGACATAAGAGCTGCCTTTATTATAGGTTCAAGGGCACGCGCGGATCATCCGGCTGACGAATGGTCTGATTTAGACAATATGTAACTGATAGGAACTGTCATTTCGGGGTTTTTGCGGTTTTGGGTCAAAATTCGGTTTTTTCCCCGAACTACAACTACTGATAGGAACTGTCATTTCGGGGTTTTTGCGGTTTTGGGTCAAAATTCGGTTTTTTCCCCGAACTACAACTGTTTTCGCACCCCGAACAACTAATCCAATCAGAATTTTCCGGCAACGCCGATCCTGTGGAGTATAATTCCAACCTATTTCTGCCGTCAATCCCTGATTTGCGCCAATCTGACAAAGCTCCAAGGTATACCTCCCCTACGAAGCCCTTTAAGCACCGCTTTTGAGGTGTTATCCTGTTCCGTATAAACTTCGTTTTTGGGTATTATACCGACGCCAGTGCCAGCTCAGGAGGTGAACGAGCACAGACGTCCACTGGCTGCTCCCGTTCCTGCTGCTTTGCCCAGTTAATAATCTTGGCAAGCTCCTTGGGATCCTCGATTATCGCCACAACCGACATTGATCCCTGGCATTTTGGGCAAACAAACGGATCAACTTCATAGACTTTCTGTAACAACCGGGCCCAGCTTTGTTTGCGCAACTTGGACCAAGAATCTGGAACCTGGACAGTTTCCGGTTTCTCCTGAGGTATGGCTTGAACAATTTTGGGTTCACTTGGATGACCTTTTTGCCAACTTTCCGGAGCCAAGCAATAAATATTGGGGCGTTCTTGCCATTGCTTACGGACTTTTCCGGCGTATACGCCATAGCGGCGAACCGATTGCACCCGTCGTGGTGGTAAATGGGCTACCAATTGGTCAACGAATTCAAAACCTTTGAAGGTTTCAGATTTGCCTTTGTAGAATCCCTTTGGGGGAGCTGTCCAGATTACAGTATCGCAGGCTGGATCATAGTGGATTTTGTCTGCACAGGTAGCCCCTCGAACAATATATTGCCCCAAGGCTTCACGATCGGCCTTGCTGAATAACCTAGTTTCGCTCTCGATACTAAAGCCGGAATGCTTCCAGTCTTTGAGCATGTTCACTCGGGCCTGATCGATCAACTCTTTGCGCACAAACAAAGCCAGAGAAGCTGCTTGCCAGACCTTGAGCATCCCTTCGTAGGCTCCGATTGGCAAATATATAAAGCGGTCGTACTTGGTGAACCCACCTTCCAGAACCAGAACATGCCAATGCGGGTGGAATCGAGCGAATTCACCAAACGACTGGTAACTAACGACACAGGCGCATAGTAGTTCTTGACCTGCTGCAAGGGAGAAAAATTCGGATAACAACGAGAATATCAGCCGGGCTACCTCGCCAAACAGGCGCTTATCCGATTTAAAGTATGGTCTGAGAATTTTGGGGATCGTAAAAACAAATTGCCGATGCGGTAGATCAAGAAGCAAATCCTCGGCCAAGTATTCAGCATAGAGTAAGGTTCGTTTTTGGTCGCATGATGGGCAAAGGTGAAAAACCTTGCATGAAAAAGGCCTGAAGTACGAATAGCCACAATCTTGGCAGAGGATACGAGCAACACCCTTGGTCCAATCGGCGCAACTAGTAAAATGTTCAAGGCGGTCAAGGATAGTTTGCGATGGACTTGCGTAGGCTTGGTACTGGTTAAGAGAATTGCGAACTATGGTCTGGATTATCCCTTCCCGATGGGGAATGTAAGTTCCCATACCTATACATACGCAGGGAAACGGTCATTTGCTTGCAATTGCGAAAAAAAATGGAAAATGGGGACAGGCGCCACCTAACAAACGGTTCGAGCGGACTCGCGGGACAAGCCCGCTCGCAGCTCAACCGAATGTTATATGGGGATAAAATATGAAAAACAATAATGAAGAAACAATAATTCAAATATTAATGCTATCGTTGGCCCTTTTGATAGGCGAGATTATATACAGCATAACAAAACACCCAATCGATTCGATAAGTTTAGGATTTCCATTTATTTATTACGATACCATATTTGATCCTATTTCAGATGAAGAGCTCTCAAGTGTTTTTATCGCATTAAACCTATTAATAGATATTATATTCTCATTATCAGTAGCAACAATATTAGTCATCGTGAAAAATAAATTAATAAAACAGAAATAGATCATATAACAATTCACTCCAGCGGACTATCCCAGCATCCTGGGTTAAGGGGCTAGCCGCTGAGTTCAAATGTTATAGGGTAATATTATAAAATGCCCAAAGAGCTAAAAAATAAGATATTGGACG